>NZ_VFUI01000003.1:0-482294 GCF_006440535.1 Mesorhizobium sp. B2-5-13
CACCCCGCCCGCCCAAGTGATGCGATGTTGGAGAACTTGTGAACGTCGAGTTTTTCCGGCATGATTTTGCGCTAGCTAGGCCGAGGTCTAATTATATGACGGCAGGTAGTTGCCGATGATGCCGTCAGCGCGAGGACGGCGCTCCAGCCCGCTTGCTCGCTCCAAATACCGGCATTCGCCATTGACGAGCTGCTGCTTGCGTTTCCCGTAAATTGCTTCCGCGAGCTCACAGTCAGATAGACCGGCGCGGCGCGCGGCGATGAATTCGATCGTGTTTGCGAGGGATGTCATGCGGAAAGCCTCCAAAATTTGCGAGGCCTCCTATACGATACACCCGTTGGCCGCCGTCAATGTTAGGTTTTCAAGAATCTTTAGGTTGGCGGTGAGGCAAACGCCTCACGCGACAGTTGTGCCTGTTGGAGCCTTGTCTGCGCCCATAATCCGCCATGCTAAGGATGCGGCCCATCGAACCTGGGTGCGGAGATGTCCAACGTGCCGTGCTTTAGGAACGCGTCATCGAGGCGGGATGAGATCCAGGAGTAGGCTTGTGGTGTCAATTCCATCGCTGGCTTGCGCATTATGGCTCGGCGGGGATTTGTGTTCCCTCTCCCGGTCAACTGATTTCGCAGGGTCGGAGCGAAGGCCGCCGATCCCAATTCCTGCATCATGTCGACCATCGATACTCCAGCCGAAAGCCGTCCATCGATGAAGACTGGAGTGTGAACCCGAACGTAGTGAGACCAATCAGTCTTCCATGTGCGAGCGGCGATGTCACCTGGAGTAGCGTCGTCAATGCCCGGTTTGTGCTTTCGCCCTATGGCCCTTCCGTAGATGCGATAGTCACTACGATCGAGCATCATCCGAGCCATGAACATGACTGCACCGTCTTGGACCTGTCTCGGTCGCTTCCCGGTTGGGTAAGTGCACGCCCAATGCGAGCCGGACCGGGTAACCTCTTGTCCAATTTCCATGCTCAGCTCCGCTCGGTTGTCCGCGCGACCGAAGAACTTGACGAATGACTGGAGAGGGCCGCTGGTGGCCTGGCCTGACACAAACGGCGATTCGAGCTCCACCAATTCTCCGTAGTCCGGCAAACCAACCGTAGGAAGCACCGGGGTCGTGCGAACGCTGGCGAGCTCCTTGGCCCAATCTCCAATTTGATCGAGAGCTAGGTCCTTCTTCGTCTTGCTCCACAAAACAGTGAAGTAGTCATTGCAGTGCGACACGATACCAGGCTCACCTGCGCAGAAGCCGAACTCTTTGTTGCGGAACATCGCCGCCTCCGTAAGATTGGCGCTGGTTACAATCGCAGACGAACTGCCGAACAGATACATTTTCGAGTGAAGTCCCTTGATTCCTCGAATCCTCGCGCCAGCCAGAAAAAGTGTTTCAAGCGCTTCGAGATCGCTTACGCCCGCGTTGAAGCTGTTAAGATCGAAACGAGTGATTACCTGAATGGTCTTGGGCGCAGCCAGGTTCAGAAAGCGCTTTGCAGTGGCCAGTTTGATAAACGGACAAATGATCCGCAGAGCAGCCGGCCGCAATCTCATCTCGCGGTCGATTTCCTCGGCCCATCCCGAATCGACTAGTCGAAAGTTTTCCAATTTGCACTCCATGCCGGTTACCATCAGATGCCGCCCAGCAGCCAAGCTGGATGTGCCCAAAGCCGTCTAGCAGTTGAGGTGTTGCTGAGGCATCGGGTCGGACGTTCCGAAACTTTTCGTAGGATATCATCATGCGATGCGCACCGCGCCAGCCGCAAACGTGGGCGGCAGCTGAACCTGCTCTGCGTCCCCGTGGCGTTCTAAGTTGTGCACCGGGATACATTCCATGTTGTTGATTAGCTCTGCGATGGAGGCAATGTGCGAGGAAAGGCAATCTATCAAGAAACCGAGTCGAAGTTCGCTGTCCCCTTTTTGGGACACAAAGCTGCCATTCTGCTTACGGCCCATCTTTGGCGTTCACGATCCTGACTTAGGTTGCATATGTAATCTCGGACTAGGCGAGAGCGAATGGAGGAGAAGCCGGCTGAGGAAGCGAAGTTGGAACCCCGCCGACGTACAGAAGCTGATCCGGTCAAACGAGTGGTGGAAGCTTAGGCTTCCGGACCACGATCCGGTCAATCGCCTACTTGCGGTCAGAAATGAACTCGAGTGTTCGGAACTCTCCACTTGATCTGACGACGAATGACGGAGCATCTCTGAGATCAGCGACCGTCACTTTCCAGCCACGTAGTTCACGGAGTGAAACCGAGGCCCTGAAACTGCGGTTCTCACCTAAACGGCTGAACCGCATGTGGAGGATGTTGTCCTTCTCCGCGAGCGACGACAACTCATACAGGTCGAGCGCCTGCCCTTCCCTATTCCGGAATGAGGTATTGGCGCTCAGAGCAACGGTCTGCACAATCCCAGATTGCCCCTTGGGCTTGTCGGTGCAGCCATGTTTCTCCCATGGCCAGCCGAGATCGTTAAAGAAAACTCTGCCGCCGTGCGGGCTCTGGTAAAAATACACGCGTTCTCCGCATACCGGGCAACGTGCGTTCGGGTTGACATAAGAGACAATCGATTGGAACGGTTTGACGACCACGGATGCCGAGCGAGCACTGTATCCAGCGCACCAGCGGCCACTCAGATGGATTGGCGTTGCCCGTCCAGCGACAATGCGAAAATGGATTTCTCCCCCACACAAATCGCACGTGCGCATGCAAATTCCCCAGCGAGAATACCTCCACGAGAGGCCAATACCAGGTTTTCGTTTTTCGGTTAGCTCGACGTCCTAGTTAGCCATAAGTCCGCATAATCGGTGCCGTTGCAGCCCGTTTCTCGTATATGACGATTCCAATGCTGAGGCGCTTCGGCGCAATTTCAAGCGAATTACTAGTCCGCTGCGCCGAGTCTTGCGTTAAGTGAGCTAAAAAGCAGCTACTAGCCTCAAAACGCGTTCGAGCTTGTCGTTACCGCCCCCGCCGCCTATGTGAATTCCGCCGTATTTTGGTGTCAGATAGGTGCGAAGTGAACTCCAGTTATACTGGAATTCTTTCCGGCCATATGTCGCCTGAGCTTGCTTCGACGCGAAAAACTTCAACCAGTCTTTAAGAATTTGCCCGGTTAGCCTATAGCGCGTCCCGGGAGGAGCTTTTTGGATAGCCTGCTTATGATGGGGGTACTTTGCAAGAAACGCTTGTGCCGCGCCGCATGCTTGAAGAATGTGACCACCAGTCATCTCCCTCTTAAATCCAAGTTCAAGAGCGCTGTCGGCAAGATTCTTAAGTGGCGAATTGTTTTTGAATCGCTTGTAACATTCCCCAAAAAACCACTCTCTGCTTTTTAGCCCCATATTTTCCTCCCATGACATGGCGCACTGCGCGCCTGATCTTCCGAAAACCGTTTGGTTCAATTCGTGACAATGACAAACGCTATCCAGACCCAGTGCTTCGATTCGAAAGCTGACAGGCCATCGGCCCCCTCTTAATACTGGCCGATACCTCCCCCAGGGGCTATCTCTAGACCCACAGACAGCGATTCGAAAGGGCGGGGAACGGCATGGCCGAAGAAAAGGGTTCAGCCGCATCGGTCTACAAGCACGGCCAGGAATCCGTGCAAAGGCCCGATGCCGGAGTCGAGGCGCAATTCTCGAACAAGAAAGCGCCGAAGACCTATCGGTACGATTCCAGTCTCGCGCCCGAGTTGTCGTGGGATGAAAGCGCCGACCGCGCCTTTGCCGAATGGCTGCTGGCGTTGGTCACGAATGCGGCTGAGAAGGGAGAGAGCGAAGTGTTCGCCTCGCCGCAGGTTTGGCAGGGCAATGGTGAGAACTTCTCCACTCTGTCGCAGTGCGCCGCGCGGCTACGAAGCTTAACCAAGCCGTTTCTGAACTGGGCTGGCAAGGCCGAGCGGCAGCAGATTACCGTGCCGACGCTGCCGCTGTTCGTTCACGAGCGACATTCAACGCAGGCGATCCTGGAAACGCTGAAGTCTCACAAGGCGCTCGGTACTAACCTCGACCTGTTCGGCGATACCAACCTCGACGTAGCCGACAAGTTGGACGCCTACGAACACAAGGGGCCGTGGACCAACCGTCTCATCCTTGGCGACTCGTTGCACGTCATGAATTCTTTGACCGAATACGAGGGCATGGGCGGCCAGGTACAGATGATCTACTTCGATCCGCCCTATGGTGTGAAATTCGGGTCGAACTTCCAACCATTCGTTCGGAAACGCGACGTGAAGCACGGACCGGATGACCACATGAGCCGCGAGCCCGAAATGGTGAAAGCCTATCGGGATACATGGGAGTTGGGGCTTCACTCCTACCTGACGTATCTCCGTGACCGCCTGACGCTTGCGCGGGAACTTTTGACGGATTCCGGTTCCCTCTTTGTCCAGATTTCAGACGAGAATCTGCACCACACGCGCGAATTGCTGGATGAGATATTCGGCGGTAAAAACTTCGTGTCGCAAATAACCTTCCAGACAAAAATTCCCCTAAGGAATAGCTACCTTCCAGGTGTTTGCGATTACATACTTTGGTATGGAAAGAACTTCGAGTCAGGTTCGATGAAATTCAATCGCCTTTTCGTCGAGCAAACGCTGGAGGATTCTCAACAGTTTAGTCTTGTCGAATTGAATGATGGAGCCATCAGAACCTTAGAAGAGTCTGAGCGGAAGGGCGCTGATCTTCCTGACGGGGCAAGGGTTTTCACAAGCTTGGACTTGGCATCATCGGGTCGAACGGAGTCCTGCGTTTTTGACTTTGAATGGAAGGGAAAAAGTTATTCACCGACTGCCGGAAAGAGCTGGAAAACCAACCGGCAAGGCATGAGAAAGTTGGCTCAGGAGAACCGGCTCTACGCTACGAAAAACGCGTTGCGATACAAACTGTATTTTGATGACTACCCGGTCCAATCGCTCACAAATATCTGGACCGATAGCGTGGGCGTTTCCGGAAAGGTGTACGTAGTCCAGACAGATTCGAAGGTTGTCGCTCGGTGTATGCTGATGAGTTCCGACCCAGGCGATCTCGTTCTCGATATAACCTGCGGATCTGGGACGACGGCATATGTCGCCGAACAGTGGGGCCGACGCTGGATCACCGTAGATACGTCACGAGTCCCTATTTCCTTGGCTCGGCAGCGGCTGCTGACCAGTACTTTCCCTTGGTATAAGCTTAAGACTCCTGCTCAGGGACCGGCCGCAGGTTTCGTCTACGAGAGAAAGAAAAATCGCAAGGGGGAGGACGTCGGCGGACTTGTGCCGCATGTGACGCTTGGCTCGATCACGAATAACGAGGAGCCGGAGTTGGTTACGGTCGTGGATCGACCGGAAATAGCAAGCGGCGTTACCCGTGTAACCGGTCCCTTCACAGTGGAGGCTACGATTAACGCTGCCATGAGCTTTGACGAGGACACCCCTACTTCATCGCCCCCACCGGCGTTCAGCAGTCCCCGCGCTTACCTCGACCGAATGATCGAGGTGTTGCGTCAGAGCAAGACGTTGCGCCTGCCCGGCAACGTCACGCTCGAACTCGAAAGGATCAGCCCGCTGGTCGACCGCGAATACTTACATGCGGAAGGTGTTACAAGCAACGGCACCGCTAATCGTATCGCATTCGTATTCGGCCCCGAGGACGGTGCCATAGGCTCCGAATACGTGTTCAGCGCCCATACGGAGGCGTTGCAACGCGGTTATCAGCAACTGTTCCTCTTCGGCTTCGCCATCCAGGCAAAAGCCCGCGAAATGCTGGACAAGCTGAAAATCCCCACAACCTACGTGTCCGTCACTCCCGATGTCGTCATGTCGGACCTGCTTAAGACAACGAAGAGCAGTCAAATCTTCTCTATTACGGGCTTGCCCGACGTGTCAGTGGAGCAAGCAGGCAAGGAGAAGGACGGAACGCCGCTCTATCGCGTCGTCATCAAAGGCCTGGACATTTTCAGGCCCGACACGATGGAGACGGACGAGATCAAAGCCGAGAACCTGCCGTGCTGGATGCTCGACAGCAATTACAATGGCATGGTTTTCATGGCGACGCAGGTTTTCTTCCCTAAGACCGGCGCTTGGGAAAATCTGCAAAAGTCCTTGAAAAGTCAATTCAACGACGCCGTGTGGGAACACCTTGCCGGTACGGTCAGCGAACCTTTTGTTATGGGCGACAAGAAGCGCATTGCCGTGAAGGCCATCGACGAGCGCGGCAATGAGCTGATGGTGGTCAAGTTGGCAGATGGAGGCCTCTAATGTCCGCCGCCCCCCAGCAGCAACAGACGCCGGTGACCGTCGCCGAAGTTGACTCGCCGATCATCAACTCGCCGTTCCGTGAGCCGAAATATCACTGGCAGATCGAGCGCAGTACACCGCCTGTAAAGGCCGAGGGCCGCAGGCGAGCGAGCTATTTCTACCGTGTGCCCGAGCATGCCGGAAGCGGCCGTAAGGGAAGGCAAGCCGAACTGTTCGCGGACACGAAGGGCGAGGAGGTCGAGCTTGAAATCGTCAACCTTATCCGCGAGCGGGTGAAGGAATGGCGCGAAGGAACACGATCAAGCGGCCTGGCCTACGATGGCGCGTCGCCTATCACGAAGGAGCTTCTTGAACTCTGGCGCAGCGGGGATCGGATGCAGCGGCTCTTCTTTGCTCAAGTGGAGGCCGCCGAGACCGTCATATTTCTAGCAGAAGCTGCCGACATTTATCGTAAGGGAATTCCGGAAATCCCGAAGGACGACCCCGGGCTCGAATCCAAACTTTCCGGTGTGCGGGCTTTTGTCCGCCACGCCTGCAAGATGGCGACCGGCTCCGGCAAGACCACCGTCATGGGAATGCTCGCGGGCTGGTCAATTCTCAACAGCGTAGCGTCGCCCCGGGACGACCGCTTTTCCGATACAATTCTTATTGTCTGCCCGAATGTCACCATTCGTGAACGCTTGCAGGAATTGGACCCGGGACGTGGCGATCTAAGTCTTTACAGAACGCGGCAGCTTGTTCCCGTTCACCGCATGGAGGATTTGCGGCGCGGCGAGGTAATGATTGCCAACTGGCATCGCCTTGCCAAGAAGGAAACCAACAGCGTCAACGGCGAGTCTGCCAAGGTCGTAAAGACCGGTGAGCCGGTTGTGGTTGTGAAGAACGCTGGCAAGGCGAACGAAGTCGTCGAAACGAAGTACTTCGAGTCCGACGCAGCATGGTTCAAGCGTATCCGGCGTGAACTTGGCAGCGGCAAGGGGCGAAGCTTGCACTGGCTCATTTTCAACGACGAGGCACATCACGCTTATCGGCGCGGCGACACTGCGACGGACGAACAATCCCTTGATGAGGACAAAGACCTCGCCAGCAAGAACGCCCGCGAGGCGACGATTTGGATCGAAGGGCTCGACCGCATCAACAAGCTGGCCGGGGGCAGCCGGCGGCGCGGCATCCACCTCTGTGTCGATCTTTCGGCAACGCCCTTTTATATACAAGGCTCCGGCAACGAAGTCGGAAAGCCGTTCCCGTGGGTTGTCTCTGATTTCGGTCTTCTCGACGCCATCGAGTCCGGTCTCGTGAAGATTCCGCAACTCCCCGCCCGCGACGTAACTGGGGCGGAGGAAGCGGCCTATTTCAACATCTGGCGATGGGTGCAGGCAAAGGCAAAGGAGGATGGATACGGCGATAGCATGACGCCACAAATCGTCATGAACTACGCCAGCGCCCCAATCAATCTGCTCGCGGCTGAATGGCACCAGCGGTTCCTTGAGTGGGATCAGTACTCGAAGCAGCAACAGAAACATCCAGTCCCGCCGGTCTTCATCGTTGTCTGCCGCGATACGGCGGTCGCGCGCGAGGTTCACTCCTGGCTTGCCAACGGCAATGACGGCTATGGCGTTTCGCCGCCGTGGTTCCGCAACACGCCTGGCCATGAAGTGACCGTTCGTATTGACTCCAAGGTGATGGAAGATATCGAAGCCGGCGGTACGAAGGACGAGACACGCCGCTTGCGTTTTATCCTCGACACCATCGGCAAGTCCGAATGGCTCGGCGGCAAAATGCCGGAGGACTGGTCGGAGCTTGTGCGCAAACACAATGAGAGGGTCGCGAGCGACGACGACGGCTCCCTGAAATGGATTGATGAGCGTATTCCGCCAGGACGGGATGTGCGCTGCATCGTATCGGTCGCCATGCTCGCCGAAGGGTGGGACGCCAACACCGTAACTCACATCGTCGGCCTGCGGCCCTTCGGCTCGCAGCTTCTTTGCGAGCAGGTTGTGGGCCGGGCGCTGCGTCGCAAGAGCTATGCAATCAACGAAGACACGCAGATGTTCACAGAGGAAACCGCAAAGGTCTTCGGCGTGCCGTTCGAGTTGATCCCGTTCAAGGTCGCGCCGGCCGGACCGCAGCCGCCGCAGCCGGAGCCCAATCACATCTATTCGGTGCCGGAAAAGGCGGAATACGAGATCAGGTTCCCCATCGTGACCGGCTATCATCAGTCGGGGAGCTTTGATGTTTCCGTCGATTGGGAGCGAGTATCAAAAGTCACTATCGACCCGTCGCGCATTCCGCATGTCGTAGAACTGACGCCGTTGACGACGCCGGACGGCTCACTAGCCAGTTACGGCCCAGGCGCGAAGCCGGTACTGTCGCTGAAAGATTGGCGCGCCTTGTTCCGTGATCAGCAGGTCGCCTTCCGACTTGCCCGCGAAATCTGCATCCGCTGGCAAGCCGACAACGGAGCTACCGCCGTGCCGGCGCAGCAGCTTTTCCCGCGCGTCGCTTTCGCAGCAAAACGCTTCCTAGCTGAAAAGCTGGAATGCAAGGGCGACAGCCAACCCTGCGATGTGCTGCTGGTCGGTCAATACATGCAGGCGTCCATCGACGCCTTGTTCGACGCGATCAAAAAGGGGGCGTCAACGTCCGACGCCGAGGTCGCAGTCATCCCACAGGGCGCATCAGGGCGTGGCAGCACGCTGTATGTCGATTTCCACACAACGAAGCCGATCCAGGCAGCTACCCACTGTCACCTCAACGCGATGGTCGCCGACACACAGAAGTGGGAGCAGATCGCGGCCCTTCTTCTTGACACGCATCCCGGCGTGAGGAAGTGGGTGAAGAACGAGCGACTTGGCTTCTTCATTCCCTATCGCCGGAACGGGTTGCCGGCGCGCTACATTCCCGACTTTATCGCTGTCACCGATACGGATCAGAACGTTATAGTCGAAATCAAAGGGCAGGTGACCGATAACGCCGACGCCAAGGCTAAGGCTGCGGAGCGGTGGACTCGGGGCGTGACGCAGCTCGGTCAGCACGGAACTTGGCGTTATCTCCTCGTGACCGAACCGGGACGCGTAGGTGTGATGCTCAATTCGTTTACCGGAGCGAAATGGGATGAGGGCGAATTCGAGCTCAACTAGAGAATCGACAGCGAATTCAAGGTGATATTGGCGCGCCGCGCCGGTTGATGATGAGAACTATGTCTACGCCATAGGCCTCTAACGCCCTCCTTTTGCAAGAAGCAAAAACTCATACCTCTTGAAGCGGCCTAACGAGCACGGGTTTGATTTTGCCCTCAATGGAAATCCCGTCCCTGCTCGATTCCTGACCAGCCTGGGCTGCATCACCAGGCACTGCGTTCGGAGCCGCAATGGGGCTTGGCTGCAACAAACAGAACCAATCTCGCATACTCGCTATCAGGAACGCATCAAATCCGAGACAAGGCGCAACAATCATCGTTGACATGCAACAATCGATCATATACATGCATCATAAGTTATTAGTCGTGCATCAGATCGTAGGGTTAGCGCATGGAGCATTTCTCAATCATTCAGGCTCTCTGCCGAACGGCGATGGGCGCACCAACGCCGGCGTTGCGCAAACAAGTCGAACGGTTAAAGGATGCTCTCGCCAAAGATGGTGAGGAAAAGCAAGCAGCGTCGCTCGCGGGGATTCTTGCTACGGCGGAGCGCCTAATGGAGATGGCCCCGAGCCGAATCGAACGCTCGCGAGCGAACCTGGCCGGCGAGACGCTCGGCCGCAATACGCCGGTTCCTGTCGATCGTGAAACGGCCGCCGCCTTGGCAGAGATCATCTTTCCGTCTGAAGTCGAGGGAGCGGCCCCGCTTTTCAATTCGACTGTGACGCAGGCAGTTGAGACGATCGTCGATGAATGGACCGATTTCGAGGCGCTCGCGACCGTCGACATCGCGCCCTCAAAGACGTGTTTGATCTACGGAGCGCCGGGCACGGGGAAAACTCGACTGGCCCTCTGGATTGCTCGCAAGCTGGACTTGCCCGTTGTTCTCGTAAAACTGGATGGCCTTGTTTCCTCATTTCTTGGAACGACGGCACGCAATATTGGAAATCTCTTCGCATTCGCCAATCGCTATCGCTGCGTGCTTCTACTTGATGAATTCGACGCGATTGCAAAAGTCCGCGACGATCCCCAGGAGGTCGGCGAGATCAAGCGCGTTGTGAATGCCCTTCTCCAAAATCTGGATGCTAGACAAAACATAGGATTGACGATCGGCATCACCAATCATTCGAAGCTGCTTGATCCGGCGGTCTGGCGCCGTTTCGAGGTGCAACTTGAGATCCCCAAGCCCAATTTTGAGGTACGGAAGGCGATCGCCGCCATGTTTATGCCGCCTGTAGCGGCTCCCGACAGCCATCTACGTCTTATTGCGTGGTTCACTGAAGGTTCAACCGGAGCGGAGATCGAGGCGCTGGTGCGGACATACAAGAAGGCCACCACGGTTCGCGAGGACGATCGCCGAGGGTTACTGGATACGCTCCGCCAATTTGCCACTCTCAACGCGGCCCGCATTCAGAGTGAACGTCGAACGCTGTTGTTCGATGATCCCGCCACTCTGTTCCGGGCCATGCGTGACGACCCCATTCTCGCATTTTCAATGGCCGACATCGGCGAAATCGCAGGGCGGGACAAATCGACCGTAAGCCGTCAACTCGGGCGACAAGCCGGTAAAGTCGATGGGGGTGTGAATCATGGCTAGTCCGATCCAGATCGTCCTCAATCCGGACAATTATGAGGAAGCCCGAGAGGCAGGCGGCGGAGGCGGCCGCAAGGACTTCTTCGCGCACCGCGATCGGGAATTTGGCGCCCATAAGGCAGCTCTGATCGAGCAGATCGACACTATTTCCGAGGTTCTTTCGGCGCAAACGCAGGGGCCGATCGGCTACGTCAAGGTCATCCTTAAACGAGATGCCTGGGCGAAAAGCCATCGACCCGTTGGGGCACTCTTTCGTAGTGATCGGATACCCGTAGTCGGAGGTGGAGATCTCGGCGTGATGATTGTCGAAGGCCGACCATCGGCTTTGGCGCAGGTGAAAGCCGAAATCGCCAAAGCCGAAACGCTTACAAGAATGCGTTATGACGAGAAAAAAGGGAAAGAGGTGCCGAACCCTACAGCGCAAAAGAGCGAGACGGGTGCAATCGACCGGATCGAACTCTATGGCGCTTCCGACAAGCGCAACTTTTCGGTCGAAGAGGCTGTTGCCTGGCTCGCCAATCCGATGACGGGTAGTGGATATCAGGTCGAGTTGTTCGATGTCCTGCCACCGCGTGCCGAGTGGGATCGCCTCGACCCCGCGCACAGACGTCTGGTCGAGTCCTTCGTTGCCGGCTTCAACGCCCTTGAACAAAGTCTGTCAGTGGAGCATCTGCCTAGTTGGCGACAGCGGCTCCCGATGCTTTCCGTGCGTCTGGACCGAGCCGGAGATGGCGCCGTCCTACGGCTGACGAGCGTATCATCGAAGGAGCGCCGTGAGCTTTCGCCGTTCGACCCGAATGTTCAGCATCACAGCCGTTTGCTGGCGTTCTTAGACAAGCATCCCTTGGTCCGGCGGATCGAGTTGCCCGGCATCGTGGTGCGTTCTGCTCGCCCGGCAACGCCGAGCCGCGCTCGACCAGATCACGCGGTTATGCCCGTTCGCGATAGCCGCAGGACCCATCCGAGGCTGGGCATCATCGATGGCGGCATAAGCCCGGCCTTGTCTGACTGGGTCATTGATCGATGGGACGTGCTGGCTGACGAAGACATGGATCTATCCCATGGCACCTTCATTGGCGGGCTTGCGGTCGCTGGAGCCGGTATCAATGGTGCGGGGACTTGCCCCGAACCCGACGGCGCGGAACTGGTTGACGTAGCTGTCTTCCCAAATGAGCAGAAGGCTGGTGCCTTCGCATCTTACTATTCTGGCGGCGTCCCTCAGTTCTTCGATGAAATGGATGCGGCTGTCGCTGATGCGCGGGCACGTCATGGCGTGCGTGTCTTCAATATGAGTCTGAACATTCTTCAGCCCGCCGCACCCGATCGCTACAGCCCACATGCGGTCCGGCTTGACCAGATTGCCGAAGAAAACAATGCCGTCGTGTTCATTTCCGCCGGTAACATCCAGCCTCAAGACCTCCGCCCGGAGTGGCCGGTCGATGCGGCAAAGGCCCTTTCTAATCTTGCACTTGCGCGAAACGACGGGCTCCTGACGCCAGCGGAGAGCGCAAGAAATGTTGCTGTTTCGGCACTGAATCCACCAGGGCACAGCGGTTGCGTGCCTTTCGCCCCAGCCCGTTTCAGCCGTCGAGGGCCTGGGCTTAGGTCCGGCGGGAAACCCGACCTTGCCCATATCGGAGGAGCGGGTACGCAGCATGCGGCGCTGGGGCACGGCCTTTTCTCTATCCTTCCGGATGGAACAGTAGTCGATGGTTGCGGCACCAGCTACGCCTCGCCTTTGGTTGCCAAGACGGCAGCGGTCCTCGATCATGCCATCGAGGGCGAGGTCTCTCGTGAAACCCTCATCGGTTTGCTGGTCCACCACGCTGAGATTCCAGAACCGTTGCGCCTGAAAATGCTAGCACCGGTGGCACGGCACCTTGTCGGCTTTGGAATGCCACCATCTGCTGAACGTATTCTAGAGACAGGCGATCATTCAATTACCCTGGTCTTCGCCTCACGTATCCAGCACGGCCAGCAGATCAATTTCCGGTTCCCATGGCCGGCATCCTTGGTCGGACCTGGCGGCAAATGTCGAGGGCGGGCAAAGCTCACGCTCGTATCTACGCCGCCGCTGGACGCCCGGTTTGGTGCCGAGTTCGTCCGGGTAAACGTGAATGCTGTCCTGCAACAGGAGCAGGATGAAGGCAAATGGAAGGGTCGACTTGATCCGCTTTACCTTCCGTCTTCGCGAGAATCGTCGGCGGTCGAGGCGGAACTAGTCGAACATGACCTGAAATGGAGTCCGGTAAAGGTCCACGCCAAGATCTTCCCGCAGGGAGTTGGGCCTTCGTCGAACTGGCGACTATTTGTCGAGTATCTGACCCGCGCTGGAGAAGTGATGCCCGAGGGCGGCGTCCCCTTCACAGCCATTCTAACGATCAGCGATCCAGAGGCAGAAAGGCCGGTCTTCAACGACATGCGCCAAAGCCTTCAGGCGATTGGCGCACAGATCGCTGACATTCGGACGGCTGCGCGCATCACGCCGCGCGTCTAGCGGCTCGTATAGGAGAAATTACTTGGCTCGTTCGAAAGAGAAGCGAATTGGTTATCTACGAGGAAAAACGTCCGACGGAAGTGAGACTGTGGTCAGCGTTTCCAAGATTGGTCGCGATTACAGGATTGGATGTGGTTTCAAAGATCATCTCTGCCATCCGTCGGTCCGAGATATTGAAGGCGTAAGGCGTGAGGCATTGCTCGTCTTCGACCTACGCGATGCAATTCATCAGTCAATTTGAATGGGCCACAAAGCGCATCAATAGGATTCGCGAGCTAGCCGAGTGATGAAGGAGATGAAAAGGCATGTCTAGATGCACAGCACCAGTAAGGGGCCATCGCTCATCGGCCGCCGCCGCCGACTGTCCAGCATGCGGGAGTCGCTATAGCCGCTTCGGTGGTTACGGCGGCTATGATGGCGGCTACAGAAGCGGCGGATCATACTCGTCCCCTTCATACTCCTCCTCAGCTAGCAGCAGCGGTCGGAGCAGCGGCGGAGCGGGGCGCCGCACCGCAAAGCCGCGCTGGTCGGGAGCAGGTTCGGCTGTGTGGTACACGCCTGAACAAGTGCAGGCGCTCACGCCGGTTCGAGAAAACGTGGAGAACCTAACGGCCTCGCAGCCTGACCTTCGAGATGTGTTTCTCTGTCACGCATGGGATGACAGGCAGGGCTCCGCCAGAGAACTGCATGATCTGCTCGAAGCGCGTGGTGTCCGCGTGTGGTTCAGCGAGAAGGACCTTGGCCTCGGGGTGCCGATGATGCGGGCGATTGACAAGGGCTTGGTAAACTCGCGCGTCGGTATCGTGTTGGTGACTCCGGCCATGTTGCGACGCCTCCCGGCAGAAGGCATTGCAGACAAAGAGCTTTCAGCGCTCCTCCGACGTGAGCGGCTCGTCCCGGTTATTCACGGAACGACCTATGAAGAACTTGAGCAGGTCAGCCTCCTGCTAGCCTCCCGAGCCGGCCTGAGCACTGCCGAGGAGTCGATGGCGGAAGTTGCAGCCAAAATCGCCGAACTTGTCGCTACTTAGCTCCCCACCGGGGGTCAAACCGGGCGCTGAGCGGCGTTTTCGGCGAATACCGGAGGTTTTCTTGGCTTCCTCCTGCACTTCGACAAATGGAACGAAAGCGATTCGAACTTCTCCACCGCCGAACGACGCCATTTCTGCACTCGGGCCAGCCTCTAACAGAAGCGAGGGCGTACGCTTGACGGCTATAGCATATTATAGAGGGTAATTGGCGCGCTGCGCCGGGTGGTGATATGAACTACGTCAAGGCCTTCAATGTGACCCCTCAGCTGAAAGCCCCGATCGAGCAGCTTCTGCCGAGGGTCGTCGTAGGCGCTGAACGAGCCATGGAGCGCCAGATCATCCCTGCGTTCACGACCTAGGTATTCTTGACGGCACCTTGTGAAAAAGTCATGATTGCTCCATTGCGCCCCGATTCAAAATTGAGCTTTTTATGACGAACGCCTATTTTGCGTGTTTCCTCCGCATATCTGGGCCGTTGCGGGGCGCTTTCGTCATACTGGCATACTGTATAGCGATCACCCTGCTTTTGGCGCCTGGTCCGCAGTTGCAAATCTTTTTGATGGGCATACTCAACGGGGACTCCGCGTCGATTTACGAAGCGGCCCATGGCACCGATGTGGTGCCCTTTGTTAGCTTGGCTGAATGGCTAATGGAAGCCTATCAGCCGAACTTGCTCGCAATAGCATTTGTCATGGCTGCAGCTACACTTAGAACGGGCTCTCCGGCACAAATGCTATGGCGCGGAACGGCTGCCGGATTGTGTGCCCTGTCCATCAACGATTTCGCAATTTACCAATGGAGTGGAACTTTCGAGCAGTCTTCATTCACCGAATCGCTGTTCGCAAATTTGTGCGGAGCATTCTTAATTTCATGCGCGATTGTATCTATAACGCAGATCGCCGAATGGACTATCGAGCACCTTCAGCCAAGCAGACCTTTGCGACGTGCTGCTGTAGCACTTGAGATTTGCGCGTTAGGGATTTTCTTAAACGCGGTCGCTTTTTATGCTGCGGATTTCTTCTATCGACCTTTACCTGTTCAAATTGACGCTTACCTCGACGCGCCGCTGAATGGCTCTTTCGCCACCAATCCGTCCTACATCGACAAAGACAATCCTCCGTTCCAGCTGTTTCCAACGGATTTCGACGTTCCCGTTGTAAAGTGGCGCAATCCTAATGGAGGAATAAGCGCTGCTTGGCACGTTACCAATCCTCAAACCAAATTCGATCTCCAAATCGAGATTCTGTCAGGTTGTCTGGATACCGACTGGATCTCGGGAATCGGCGCTGACAGGCCGAGCCACCGCGTGAGTGACATCAAGCGTTTGTCAGTCTCATTCGAAGGCGGCGCCTCCGATTTTTGGATTTTCGATACGGATAAGGGTGCTGGGAAAATTTCACTGGAAGCAGATCCAGTGGCTCCATTTGGCTTGGAGGTTGGTAAGAAAGCAAATACGAAGGACTTGTGGCAATTTATCGGAAGTCCATCCCATCTTATCTATGAAAACAGTGCAGATGTACTATCTTTTTATGCGGGAATAGTTTTCTTGGACGCGCTGGATGACAAAGCTAACACCATAAACCTGATTCCTCGCAAGCTAGTCGTTGAGATCGACGGCAAACCGTGTTTTATCACTTTCATCCCTGCGACGCCGATGCCGGGCGACAAAGCCGCATGCACCATAGCAGCAGCGCGCAAGGCGTTTCAGAGTGGCACGTTTAAGATGCCTAGCTCGGGTATTTCCGTAGGTGTGAGAGTGACTGTCACTGCACGGCCGAATGGATTGCTGTCGAGGCAGGATAGTGAACTGAACGTCTCTGGCGAAAGTGGGTGGATCACCATGGACGACATCGATCGCCAAGCGATGGACGGTATCCCGGGGGGAGTGGCTACGCTTTTGGAAGCAAAAGGTAACTTGTCCATCGATGTGGACGGAACGGCTCAAAATGTAAGGCCTACCGATCAGTTCCGGGCTATTGGCGCATTCCGCGGTATTAGCACTGATCATGGCAAGCTACGGTTCGTTGGTAATGCAACATCACTCACAAAGAATGAACGCCGCCTCAATCCCACCAAGTTTGAGAGCGGCAAGATTACGCAGCAGCTCACAGTCCTTCTCCCTTTATTGTTTTTCTTTCTTAGCGTCTTGATCATTCCCTTAAGGGCGGCTTTCAAGACCGATAGGGCTTTCGACCAAGTTATCGATCTTATGCGGCAATGAATGTCGGTTGCAGCGCTTCTCCCGCCACTTGGAAATGGCGGCATATTCCACGCCGTCTAAGATGCGGCCGGAATGGCGGGACCGATGAGGCGGGCGGTTCGGCCGCCAGGGAACGCGAAACGGCCGCTCTCGCCCCCTATCTCGCTGACTGACACCCACTGTTTGCTTGTGTGGTAGGCCGACCGTAACCGATGTTCTCAGGCCACGGCCCTGAGTTCAGAGGCGGGGATGTAAGCCCAAGGCAGGAGATCGTCGATCTGGCTGTTTGGGTGGCCGTTGACGATCCTGGTGAGGATGTCGGCGAGGTAGCCGAGGGGCTCGACGTCGTTGAGCTTGCAGGTTTCGATCAGCGAGGCGATGACGGCCCAATGCTCGGCGCCGCCATCCGAGCCGGCGAAGAGCGCGTTCTTGCGGTTGAGCGCGATCGGACGGATTGAACGTTCGACCGTGTTGCTGTCGATCTCGATGCGTCCGTCGTCGAGGAAGCGCGAGAGGCCTTCCCAGCGCGAGAGCGTGTAGCGGATCGCCTCGGCGAGCTTTGTCTTCTGGCTGATCAGGCCGAGCTTTTCGCGCAACCATGGTTCGAGGTCGGCAATAAGTGAAGCGCTCCGATCCTGACGCATCGCACGGCGCTTGTCGGCCGATAGGCCGCGGATGGCGTCTTCGATCTTGTAGAGCTCGGCGATCCGTCTTAGCGCCTCGCTGGCGATCGGCGCGGGACCGGCAGCTGCCAGTTCATAAAAGCGCCGACGGACATGCGCCCAGCAAAAGGCGAGCGTCACGCCGCTCTTTTCGGCCAGCACGCGATAGCCACCATAGCCGTCGACCTGAAGGATTCCGGTGAAGCCTGCGAGATGCGCGATCGGACGCTCGGCCTTCCGGTCCGGCGCATAGACATAGGCCACGCCTGGCGGGTCGCTCCCCTCCCACGGTCGGTCATCGCGGGCATAGGCCCAGAGTTGCCCCGTCTTCGTCTTGCCGCGGCCGGGGTCGAGCACCGGCGCTGTCGTCTCATCGGCGAAGAGTTTTGGTGAGGACCTCAGCTTTCCAAGCAGCCGCTCGTGCACCGGACGCAGATGCCAGGCGGCACGGCCGACCCAGTCGGCGAGTGTCGAGCGATCGAGATTGATGCCCTGCCGGGCGTAGATCTGCGCCTGACGATAGAGCGGCAGATGATCGGCATATTTGGAGACCAGCACCTGGGCGACCGTCGCCTCGGTCGGCAGCCCGCCTTCGATCAGCCGGGCGGGCGCCGGAGCCTGAACGACAACGTCCTCACAAGCGCGACAGGCATATTTGGGCCGACGCACCACGATCACACGCAGCTGCGCCGGCACGATATCGAGCCGCTCGCTCACGTCTTCGCCGATCCGATGCAGGCCACTGCGGCAGCACGGGCAGGCATGGTCCTCGATGTCGACGACCTTCTCCACGCGAGGAAGGTGTGCCGGCAGCGAGCCACGGTTGGCCCGACGCTTGGTAGTCCTTGCCAGACGTTCCGTGGCAGCAGCCTGCTCGTTCTCTTCCTCGCCGGCCGCCTCGATCTGCTCGGCCTCTTCGAGCCCCAGCAGTAGCTGATCCTCGGGGAGCGTCTCGGCGCGACGGCCGAAGCGATGGCGCTGCAATTCCTTGATGATCTGGATCAGCCGGACATTCTCGACGTCGCGCGCCAGGACCATCGCCTTCAGCGCATCCGGATCATCGGGAAGCTGGTCAGCCGTCATCGCCATGAGCCGATCAGACCATATTCGCCACCGGCTCGCGACAGCGGAATCGATGCTGATTCACTTCGTGGGATACATCCATGGGCTTCTGGATGGAATGCGCTTTACGCGAACATCGTACGCGCTCGATCGTGTGGCACGACAAGCCGCGCTCTCACGGTTGTTTTCCGAGGTCACGGCTGGTTCAGAGGCACTTGCGGCGTAGCCATGGCGCGTCTGCGGCGCGTCGGCCTGGTTGTCGTTCAGGGGTAGTGATTTGCGTTCCCTTATTCCCAAAACATCCTGACCCTGTGATCTGACAAGGGGCCCATGGAGGCGTCAACCCCGGCGTCAGTTCGATCTACCTTCCTAGCGACATTCTTGTTGAATAAACTTCATCATCTCTACCGCACAATGATCGAAGTATGGTCCGGCCAGCAAGAACGTGCCGTTTTCTTCCGACGCAGTCGAAGACAGACCGACAACAAAATCCGAGGCACTGTCTGAGACGGGGCTCAGGCGAGTCACCCATGCGCCACCGCTCATGCCCAGCCTGGCGTCGGGTTGCTTATTAGTCATCACCCCCAAGGTCGCGAAATCTTTGTCGCGATCTGCCCGCCCGGTAATTTCAACGAGCTTTCGATGATGACCCAGACCGACGGGTAATCCATAAGCAGATACGTCCGCGGGCGACGCAATTTCATCTCCCAACTGAAGAAAATTGTCGGATATCACTGAACGCAAAACAACGAGGGCGTAATCATCTGGCCAAAAGAAGCGCCCCCCAAAACCCTCGGGCAAGGGCTTAACCCATCCCCTAGGAGTTGCGATACATTTTGGATTGGTCAGCGGAGCTTCATTTTCCGAATTTCCGAGATTGCGGAGCTGAAAATCTCCGACCCAAGTGCCGTCTCCATTGTCTCGAACGCAATGGGCAGCGGTAAGCAGTATGTCACCACGCCCAACAAATTGAGCGGTGCAGTATCTGGTTGTCCCCTTTACCACGGTATCAAGGCGGTGGAATACATTGTACGGAGACTTCGATATGTCCGGAAAGGTTGTACCCTGCGCCAGATTACCATCCCCTCCACCAGGTGGCTCCGCCAATGGCGCAGCAGACGTTGACATCGTCAGCATCAATGCCACTCGGGCGCGCAATCGACTAAATCGGTTCCAGCATTCCAAATATCGAGACAAGAGCTATGACGCAAACCGACAGAGTAATTTCGGTCATAGTTCCAATGCGAATGGCGCGCAAGCTTTTAGACCTTTGAAATGCGATCTGTGGAACGAATTTGTATCGGTTGAGCATTGCAAAACTGACCATTAAGAGGACCAATACCATCTTGGTGGCCAGCATCGCCTGATAGGGCGAGGACCAGTTGGTCGGCCACTCTCCAAGTGTCAAGAAGGTATTGATCACGCCCGTGGCAAGCACCAGCGCAACCACCACATGTCCCACCTTGGAAAAACGTCGCAGCGCCAAACCAGCGGATATTCGCTTCTTCGGATCGTTCAAGGCTAAAAGAATCAATAGAAGTGGCACGAGAGAGCCCAGCCATGCGCCACACGACAGAACGTGGATGGCATCGTTTAGTCGATGCCCAAAACCAATCCAGCCTTGCTGCATGGCGGCATGGCCCGTCAGCGTGAAACCCGCAAGAACGAGACTGGCTGCTAGCGCTGTCCACGTCTGACGGTATGTTGACGGTATGACGAGCGCCGCGACCAACGATAGAACAGTAACGGCCTGCACCAGCCAAGTGTGGCCTACGGTGCTTTGGGACAATACGGCCCAGATCATCGATCGATCGAATACATCTGTCCAGCCGTCACCGATTGATCCGGCCTCCAAGGGGAGCGCGGCGATCGTCGATGTCGCAACTACCCCGGTGGCGATGATCCGGAAAAGTTGCAGGCGCTGTTGAATGTCGCGCGCCAGTTTACTCGGAACAACAATTGACAGATATGCGAAGGTTCCCCAAAGCAGCATCGCAAACGTATCCCGTAGGAACGTGCATACAGCCAGGGCAAAGCCAGCGCTCATCAGGGCTTCACGATGAAACTGTAGCGGCCTTTGGCTTTGTGGCCATCTGCCGACAGGGCATGCCAATCGACGGTATACGTACCCGCGTCAAGCGCCCGAGAAATTGGAACGACTAGGCTTGCAGCGTTGCCGCCACCAAAAGAGGCGGGGCCCGTCGCCACCGCCCTTTTGTCGGCCCCGACAAGCAATACCCCAGTAAACTTTAGGTCCACGTCCTCAGAAAAGGTCAGGTCGAGTTCGTTCGGCGGAATTGCCACTATGCTGCCTTCAGCAGGGATTGCGGACGTAAGGCGCGCATGTGCGAATGCCTCATCAGCAAACATGCCTCCGATCAGAGTAGCAAGTATCAGGGCGCGAATGTATTTTGGCATGAACATTTCCTTCAAACGGCGACCTGCGCCCCATACAACGATGGTGCTTTTCAGCCCGCCGAACGAGCCGTCGTGCCTTTGCTTGGTATGCTTCATGAAGAGGGGCAACGATGGGCAAACGGCTGACCATATGAACGAAGACATCAGCTGTTAGTTCACGGCTTGAGCTTGAGCGTTCCCCGCATACCACCAAGGTGTATCACGCACCAAAAATCGACTGGGTCCTTAAAGGTGTCCAGTACTTCCAGTCGCATTTTCCCCTTGAATTGAACGCCGAATTGACTCGCAGCCCCGCAATCTGTTTCACGGAGGACCACGTTTGGTCCTTTGTCTTGACCGCAGGCCCAGACAAGGTCCTTAGCCTCGGTGGAAGTTCCGTCCTTAGTTCTTATTGTGACGAATCCGTGGGGGATTGCCCCGTCAATCTGGATTTCGACGATGTCTCCTATCTTGAGATCATCGACGATGAGTGGTGTGGTCTTCGTCGAAGCCTTTCCGTTATAGGTCCACGCAACATTCTTGGTTGCAACAGCATGGGTATCAGCTGCAAAGCTTGCACCCCCAGCTACGACGATCGCGCCAAGTGCCAGTCCAAGAACCGAAGAACTTGCCAAAAACGTTCTCATTTCATTTCCTCCCTTGTTCGAAGCTTTCCTATTGCGCCATTGCTCCCACCGTTGGCTCCCACACTTCAATGGGAGCCATCAGCCCGCCGTCCTCATGCTTGAGGATATGGCAGTGAAAAACAAACCGTCCGATCTGCTGCTTAGCATCGAAGCTCATCACGATAAAAACCGTGCTGAGGGGCGGCAGTGGAATGGTATCATGCCAGAGAGGTGTCGCGCCGGGATCGGCCGGATCAGTCGCATTTTCCTCATAGAATTTAACATTGGGTTGCATACATTCTTCAGGCGTTTTTTCCCCACACGTATCCGATGGCTTCGGTGGCTCAATGTTATAAATGTTTACAAGTTCTCTGCGCGTTGCCAATCGAAATTTAATCTGGTGGATGTGGAAATTGTGTAAGGCTGCTGTTGCGTTATTAAGCACCCACAACTGTTTGTGGCTCCCATCATGGTCTCCATGATCTATGAAGATGCAGACATGCCTCTTTGTCCAGTCAACCGTTCCATCCGCTTGAACATAATCTTCAAACGGAACAGCTATTTCAGCTTGCTGCCGCACATCATATCCTACGCTCGTTTTGCTGGGATCGTCGGGTTCGTAGTTCGCCTCATCCTGCAAACCTGATCCGACCTTGGGGCGCACGATTTGCGTTAGAATGCTCCAATCCGATTTCATGCCGGTGGATGTTTCCCCCCCGGGAATGAAAGTCACCCGGCGGTATTCGTGGAAAGCCGGATCCAAATCCCTGACGCAGCCATCAGGTAACTGCGCTCGTTCAGCAACAGGTGGCTGAACCTGAATGAGATTTGGGAAAGCCTCGACGGAAGCGTTCAATGCAACTCGAATCGGGCTTGCAGCGGTGTTCGGCTCTAACACAATCGTTGCAAGCTCAACCGCGGGCCACTTGTCTGTTCCCGCATCGAGCCCCCGGGTACTAAGAATGTATTCTTGGGGCTTATCATGCGATTTCTCGTCATTACGAATGTAGATCTCGGCGCGCGAAGCCGGCATCAACAATAGGCTATCATAGTTGTTTGCCTCAACAGGTTTCCCTTCCTGCTCAGGCAGGACAGGTCGTGCTGGGACTACGCCGTCGAGACCCAGTATTGTCAGTGGCAGAACCGTTCCGTCGGCCTTGTTGCGCAGTTCAAGCCAGTAGCCCACATTCGCGCTGAGATTACCCAATCGAAGTAGAAGGTTTTTCCCGCCCTCTATCTTAACCGTCGGAAAACGTTGCCCGTTCAGGGTGAATAGCCAAGCCGAGCTTTGGTCGAGTTGGCAGAAGCCGGCTCGAAGTGACAAGTCATCCGTGTCCAGTTTGTCCTTTTTCCAAACTCCGCACTTGGCGCCTGGTGCGCTTTCCGGTGGAAAATCGCGCGCAACGGGCTCCCATTCGGCCGTCGCGTTGCCATCGGCTTCTTCTGGAAGCTTGCTGATGTTCTGGAGTGGAATGTCCCGAAGGAGGGCGTATCGGACATTCGTTTCACGCCTCAGGTCGGCCGTGTCCTTGGCAACGTCATTGATGCATTTGGAAGGGTCAAGCGGATCCTGCCGGCAACCTGCTTTGACGTTAGCGGCCGCGTCGCCGACCGACAGTAGGCCGGACATGCCGCCCATAACCTGGTCGGATGAAATTCCGTGCATATGAGAGTGATACCAGTCGAGCCCAGATGGGTGAGGGATGTAGCCTCCTTTGCCTTCCAAGACCCGGGCATCGAGCATCCCGTCGCCGGGTATTGGGACATTGAGGTCGAAACTGCTGGGGTTTCCCTCTGCGTCGCGGCCAGCCTTCAAATGCACGTAAACGTTGTCCCCGTTTCCTAGCTCGGCGCGCTTAGGTCTCGCATTGTTGGGCGATACAATCCCCCCATGAAAGTAGTGAAGATTGGTCGGGTTTTCGTCCCCGTCGCCGTGGGACATGCCGTCATGCAAACGAGGTGCCAAGAGATTTTCGAGGTGAGCAGCGACCGTGTCACCTGGCGCTATCTCGATAACTGGCGTCAAATAACTTCCGTTGTAATTTTCAGTGGTGACTTTGTAGCCTCCGACCTCGATTTCATGCGTCTCGGCCGTCAGATTGACCTTCACCTGGTGGCGGCCGTCGGCTTGAGTTGAAACGGTACACTTGTCGCCAAGAGAAGACGCGCCTGCCGTTGCCACGGAGCAGATCGGAGGTTGGACAAGTTCTGCGGCCATCGCCGGCCAGAGGACCATGCCAACACCAAGTGCAAGGACCAAAAGACGTTTCAAGGCATCATTCCGTTCTGCAAGGTTTGTGGGCTTGGACCCTTTCGATACGAATAGGCCGGATTTCGCTGCCGAAGCTGCCCTACCGATCTTGAGTGCCGGCTGGACTTAGACCGACTACTATTCGCTGCTTGCCGTAGCTTACGGCCACGCCGTAGTGACAATCGTGGTAATTTGGATCAGCGTATTGAACCGGTGAAAGGGTCAAAACCTGCGTCACTTGGCCCGCTGGCGGCGCTGCTGCCAGCTCTAATTGGAGAACGAGCGGGTTATCCTGAGTTCCGGCCTTGGTAACGCTCAATTTATACCCAGGCGTCGGCGCGAGGAATTGGCCAGTTACCAGCAGCGAAGAGCAGCCCGCACTCGTAGGAACATAGGTCGCGGCGAACGAACCCGGAACCAGTCCGATACTGTCTGCAGCAAACGTGGCTGTTGACGCAAGCGATGCTACGAGGCTGGTGACGATCGACAGCTTCGAATATCTCATTGCAGTATCCTCCTTGTTATTGGACGTAGTCTTCACTCCGCCAACATTCGTTTTCCACGGCAGAAACAATTTCACTGCACTCGTCTGTGCACAGGAAATCGCCCGTCCAGCCGTGCTCGGGATTCGCCAACGCGTATGATTCGCGGCGGGGTCATTGTTTGACGGCTACAAATGAAGCGACGTACCCTGCGGGCGCACCATCGTGCGGTTTTGCTCTCAGAACACTGCCAACGAGTGCTGGAACCTGTCCAACACCGTTCGACCATGATGGAGCCAGATAGCCGGAATAGTCGTATTCCCAGTTCTCGGTCTGTGTGCCCACCCGACCATGGCCAACGATTTGAACCGTCAATGGCGCCGCCGATGTTGGAGGCTGGACGGTTCCTTGTAGATCTAATCCGCCGCCGCCCCAGTCAATCGCTCCTGTGAGCGAATTGTCCGGTTTGACATCAAATGAAAAAACCGCCTCTGCAAAAAATAAAGATAATGCGGTTTTGGGGTCGGCGGTAACCAGAGCAGGATTGTTGTGAAAACTTCGATATGTCCATTTACCGGATAGCACGCTGCTGTCCTGCACTGTTTGCTCTGTTGCCTGAGCGAAGCTGTGGGCGATTGGACCCACGCTCAAGCCAAGCACCACAACGAAGTACGTTAGACAGATAGAGGGTCCTGACACTCGCACTTATATACTCCCCAAACTTATTCAGCCGCCTGGACCGTGTTTTTAGGTCCTTCAAGAAAGCGCCGCTGTATCCCGCGCCGTACCAGCAGGGAATGATCGATTCCAAGGATCTTGCGGACACTCTTGAGCGCTGCTTCGTTCACCTCGATATAGGCGACGATGTACCATTCGCCGTTTTCCTCGCGCGCCATACCAAGGGGCTCGGCCCGCCACTTCAGCGCACCATGGTGGGGCATGAAATAGGTTTCCTGGACGCCGCCCACCGCGCTGAAGCCCTCATCAAGCGCGTATTCCATCACCGCGCAGCACAGCTGCGTCAGCGTACCCCGCAAGCCGATCGAGCGTTTCTCGGGCACCACGAAGGTGCGTGTCCATTCGGCCCAGTCGGGACGTCTCGGAACACCTGACCTTTCGCACATGTGAGAAAAGACCTCCGAGACCATGTGCGGCTCGCTCGTTGGGATCAATCGCGCCGAGGTCACCACGCGACCGTCTTCGAGACCCAGCAGATAGGTCGCCGCGTCCGTATCGAACTGGTCTCGCTCACGACCATCTGGGCTTGGAGGGCGCCAGCGCTTCTGATGCACGAAGAAATCGTGCCGGCGGCGCAAAAACTCATCGAATTCGTTTTCGTAGAGATGCATGTTGTGCGCATTGACGACATGGGCAGTTATCATCGCGCGACCCCCATCATTCCGAGAAAGGATAGTTGCAGTCGCGCTAAAGTACGTCACCTGTCCGATCGGACAGTTGACGCACTTGCAGTCAAACGCCTGTGCGCATCGTCAACGACAGCTTGGGCCACCGTGCCGGCAAAATACCTCCGCAGAGCTCATATGGAAACCATCCAAAGGTGCGCTCAGTCGGGGACAATAGACGAATTTGCGTGGGATGACCGGATAGCGATCTATTTGATCAGACTTCCCAAGCCGCGGCGCTGTGGATTGGCTGCTGTTTCCAGGGCGCAGCAAAGCTCACATCGGCGCAATCGCGACTACCATATCATTGTCGTCCAATCGTGCATGCAAACGATACTTGCCAGCGCGATCTGCGTCATGGAGGAATATCCGACAGGTTGAAGGTTGCGGCCGAGCGCGGCGAGGCGGCCTGTTGTCGGTTCAAACTGCCGTATTATCCGTAACGGAAGACTGTGCAAGCCTTGCCCGAGTGTTGGCGGCTGGCGTCAATCCAGGAGAGCGCCTCCTACAGGCAACTCGCCGGGGCCGAAAGGGCGCAGGTTTCTGGAAAGCCGAAGTACGGTACGGACTGCCAACCACGGGCTGTCCGCACCGCCGGGAGCGCTTTTGCGGTCCTACTGCTGCGGCAACCCCGCACTAACTTCGACAAGCTCGACCTTGCCCAAAGTGAGCGAGGCACCATTCAAAGTACCTACCGATTCTTTGGTGGTCAGATTGAGCCGTCCATCCCACAATCCTTCTTTCTGAAGTTTTGCTACGAGCGATGTGACGTCGAAAGACAGTATGTTTGGCGGACCCTCCATCGCATGCCCATCGTGTCCCCCACCTGCGGGTATTGGTAAAAGCGAAAACGTCGATATTGTTCCTATGAGGAACTCATCGATCTTGTTAGAATCGCCCTCGTTCGGAACGTTTAGATATAAGTCAACGTTCGCTTCAACCTGCTTATCGATAGAGATCTCGGATATTTCTATTTTACTGCTCTTGGCACCCCCTTCGACGAGCGGAGACATGTTGGATATCTCACTCGTTTCAGCAATTGTCTCAGATCGCAAGCCAGCTTTAACTATCACGTTGGTACTGGTCGCAATAACACGTCTGCTAGTGGGTTGCATGGCTAAGATCACCACTGGCGCCGATGGAGGTTGTGGAACCTCATGATAACTGTATCCAGGCCATTTGGCGATCTGCTCCGGTTTCAACACGTCCCTTGTGGCAACTTTGACCAGCGCGCGGTTTTCGTCAAAAAAGCTAAACTCGCGATCAAGCCAGCTATCGGTTGGCGTTTTGAAGTTTGCCTTCATTGTACCTTCCCAGATGCGATCGATCTCGCAGTGATGCAGCCAGAAGATGGGGTCCCTCGGTGACGTAAACAGGCTCGACATATCTTTCCCGCCAACTCCCGTTTCATTATGGACCCCGCCGTGAGGGGTTCCCTCAATTGCCCGGGTTAAAAGCTCGTACTTGTCTTTCTCTGTTTTCCAAAAATTCCCAACAAAGTTATTTTTATTCATATGATCGCCACCATTACTGGCGGGCGATCGATCATGAAACAGTGGACTGCCGGCATCTTGTCTGAACTCTTCAGGCAAAATCTGGCTGCCGGCGCCATCCATGTATCCCCAATATGGCAGAGCGAAACTATCGTCGCCGGAAAGCTTCCGAACTATGCGTTCGAAAAAGAACAGGTACGGCCGGTGCCAAGACAAGAAATCCATATTGGTTGGAAAGCCTGGCAGTGTGTGGGGGCATTTCCCCCAGGTCGCCTCTGCGTCCTTTCGTTTCGTATTTTTATCGCTAGCCACACCGAAATACAGGTCAAGCTCCGCCTGCTGCGCTTTCAAGAGCGCAGGGAATCCCCCAGCGGCCAGTTTAGAATTACCATCATCCGGAAACCAATGCATTTTGTATTGATACAGCCATCCCAGCGGGTCGGTAGGGTCCTTCTTTGACAGTTCTTGCATCTCTTTGACTGCCTTGGCGTACAGTCCTAGTGACGTTTTGCCTTCTTTAGAGAAGGCAGAGTATCGGGTCTTTGGAACGTCGGACGCGTACGCCGGCAAGGAATCAAGGAGCGCAAGTATGCCAGCCGCCGCAGTGCCCCTCAGGACGGTCCTTCGCGAATAGTCCCTCATTGTAGCCTCCCAGGTTTTTCGTCGTATTTCTTCCAATGGCAAACGCGAAGACAGCCCCGAATAGGGGCGAGCTTCGATAGCTGACATTGAATTTAGTTGCCGGTTCCGGACCCTTCCCCAGACGTGTGAGTTCGGGTTTGCCCAGGTGTCGTGACTGGGCCGGATGGCACAGGCACTCACCTGTCGGGGTCACCACGCGACCGCCTTCGAGACCCCAGCGGTAGATCGCCGCGTCCCTTGAGGATTCTGATGCACGAATAGATTGTGCCGGCGGCGGCGCAGAAACGTCATCGTAGAGGTGCTTGTTCAGCGCATTGATGACATATGCAGCAATCATCGCGCGCCCCCTAAATTCCTGAGTGATAGTTGCAGCCACGCTAAAGTACGTCACCTGTCCGATCGGACAGTTGACGTAATCAGGGGTGGATCAATCGACGGCGCACAGCTTCGACTACAGCTTGCGTGGTCGTCCCTACGCCAAACGCCTCGCGGGCTCGGGTTGCATGCCATTTGACCGTGCGTTCGGTCAGGCCGAGGATCTGGGATGTCTCAGACGAAGTTTTGCCGGCGGCCGCCCAAAGCAGCACCTCTTTTTCGCGATCTGTCAGGACACTGTCAGCGTCGTCCGCGACGTCCGACAAAGCTTGGATTGACATGCCAGCATAGACCGCCATCGTCACCAACTGTACTTGCTGCCGTGGGGACAGAACGCAGGCCTTTTGCGAGGAGGCGAAGGACAGGACAGACTGCCAATGATGCACGCTAAGCATCGGCACGGCGAAGCCGCTACAGATGCCAAACTCCGTCGCCTCACCTGCCACGCGCCGTGAAGCCTCTGTGTCTGACCATTTTGCCGGCACTTCGGCCCAGAGGAATGGCTTCAGAGTTTTTGCCGAGTAAATGCACACGCCGTCCACCGCGGCATGCTCCGCTTCGACGTAACGTTCGAACCAGCCCTTGGGCCAGCCATTCAGTTCAACCATCGGCGCCAGCTTCTGGCCCCCGAGAGGGACGCCGCTCAGGATAAGGTGCTCGAATCCGAGATTTTTTACAGTGGAAAGGAGGTCGCTTAAAAGTGCGCCGGTTTCCGTGTGCCTCCGGCAGCGCTCGACAAAATCGAATACATCTGAATCGATCATCGGAAAGACGCCCAAAACCCCTAAGCCCGATGCGGTTATGCGGCAAATTAGCAGCTTCAAATATTATA
Organism: Mesorhizobium sp. B2-5-13; assembly: GCF_006440535.1. NCBI lineage: Bacteria > Pseudomonadati > Pseudomonadota > Alphaproteobacteria > Hyphomicrobiales > Phyllobacteriaceae > Mesorhizobium > Mesorhizobium sp. B2-5-13. Next base: position 28,920 of record NZ_VFUI01000003.1, read on the forward strand.
TTTAAAAGGCGTTCCTTTTGCCAGCGGTTCCCGGCGTTCCAGCCCGCTTTTCTGCTTTGGCAGCCTTGTCGAGAAAGTTGTAGCGAAGCACGTGTTTTAATTGTAGCGCTATACCAGGTTAGATCTCAGGGGTCCCGCAGGCTAAAGTGACGCTCAGCTCGAGGTCGGTTGCTGGCCAAAAATTGAGGGCGCGGCTGTGGCTGCGCGTTTATGACTCTATAACTTGTGCGTCAAGCTTCGTTATAGTCTAGCCAAGCTTTGCGAAACGCAGCACGAAAAGACGACCGATCCTGATATAGGTTGACGGGAGGAATCATTCTTAGGGGGAGCGAAATCGTGCTGGGGGCTTGCGTCAGTCGTTTGCAACATGACGTGGGCCCGGTGGATTTCACACGGGCCACATTCAAATCTTCGAGCCGCCCAGAACAGGAGCCGAAGCGGCGGCCGAAACAGAGATTGAACGCTTCCGCTATGTTTATGATTGCGGCTCCGAGCAGAGCGAGGCGTTAAAAAGCCAATTAAACGCGCACCGACTAAGCAGTAACGGACGCACAGACAGTCTGTTCGTATCCCACCTCCATTCCGACCACATCAACGGCATCGAACGCTTGCAGGCCATTGCGTCACTAAGCTGGCCATCGATCATTTTGGACGCGTCTACAACGAGATCTATGGCTTGCAGACGGTGTCACTGCGCTTCACCGAGGTCTACGGGCCGGGCAACCGCATGCCGCAGATCCTGCGCGATATCGTCAAGACGGTGCTACGCGGCGAACGGTTGTTCATGGAGAATGGCTCCGATCACCTGTTCCACTTCATCCACATCGAGGATGTCGCGCGTGCCGCAATCCTGGCCGCGACGGCCGAGACCATGAAAGGGGCTCGGTGTTCAACATCTTCGGTGACCGAGCCTGGACACTTGCGCAGTCGGCGGATCTGCTGCGAAAGCTCCTGCCAAACGCCGCGATTTCGATCGGCCCAGGCTATTGCCATCTTGACCAGCAAGGCCCTTGGCACCAGTCCGCCGCGATCCGCGAACTCGGCTACGCCCCGCAACACACCCTCGAGGACGGCCTCGCCCGCTACGTCGAGTGGCTAACAACGAACGAATATTGAGCGGTTTGTCCGAGGGCAGAGCCGCATGGTTGGATGGCGGATTTCTCCTAAATCGTCGGACGTCGCCCATTTTTAAAAAATATGCTCGCAGCGATCAAAGGCGCGCCCCGGTGCTGCGCGGCTTTGCCAGCAGCAGCTGGTTTCGCTGCCGGTGATTCCGGGGATTAGGCAAAGAAAGCCGGCTCTTTCATCGGTGCCCTCGCATCTGTGGGTACGACTTGGCTCACGCAAAACCACGAAGATCGTTTGGAACGGGTGAAACAGGAAGGCGCGCATCGCGAGCGGCTCTTTGGCGAATTCATTGATCAGGCCTCGAAAACCTACGCGGACGGCGTTTTTCGGGAAGGCTTGGATGATCCGGCCAAGCTTGTCCCAATGTATGCGACCGTCAACAAGCTTCGCCTGTTCGCAACACCGGGTACGATCGCCGCGGCAGAGGCGGTTCTGGAAGGGATCGTGGAGACCTATGAATCGCCCTCCCCCGCTCCGCAGGCGCGCAGTCAACTCGCGGCGCACGACATACTGCGCATGTTCGCAGACTCGTGCCGTGCAGAACTTGCCCGGCTGAGATGACGCCTGGAAATTGGCACGACCAATTTTAATGGGGATCGGCCTGTGATCTGGGACATGGACGCCATTGCGGCGAGCCATCGGCCGGACCGGCTGAAGCTCTTCAAGCAAGTTATCCTCGCCTCCACCGCCGTTCCCACGATATTCCGGCCGGTCGAACCGAAAGTGCTCGCCTCCGGCAAAGCCTACCACGAAATGCACGTCGACGGCGGCACCAGGACCAGGTCTTTCTAAGGCCCGCGGGCTTGAGCTTGCTCGGACATTCCACGCGCGGCTCAAAGCACGCCTTTATATCATCCGCAATGGCCGGACGACGCGGGTGCGGGGACCGTCGACGCCACACTGCCAGACATCGCAGAAAAGGCAGTGTCCTCCCTTATCAAGACGCAAGGGATCGGCGACCTTTCAGATACGCCGTCTCCAAGCGCGACGGCATCCCTTCAACTTCATTGACGTTCCGGTCGGCTTCAGTGAGGAACCAAAAACCCCGTTGAGAACAACTTCATGCGGGCGCTATTTGCAAAAGGCTATGAGATGGGTCACGACGACGTGCCGTGGAAAACGTGCCACTCGGATTTTCGAAATGACCTGGCGGAGCCGTTGATCCCGTCGTGGACTGCCGGCGTCTCGCATGCTCCGAAATCCGCCTGAAGCTTGACCACGAGTCATTTTTCCTCCTCTACCTGTCGGATGGCGGGCACTCCACAAGCAGTGTATCCGCAGTATCTCGACCGATATGGAAGGCATGCGAAGCGAACGGCAGCTTACGGGATCGTCATCCGGGACTTCAAATGTCGCGGATGCGGCGCAAAGCTGCCTTTCAACACTAGGCCAAGGCGCTGGATTTCGATTGGTTTAGACGTCTGGTGCGCGCGAAGGGATTCGACTGCCGACCCGCGATTGATTACCCGCAGATGGGCTCCGCTCAACCGCAGCAACGAATTCTGAAATGGCAAGTTGTTGAGTGGGGGGGAAAGGCGGTAGCGCTCTAGCGCTACCATAATCAACCACACGAGCCGATGCATGCTATCCCCCCGAAATAGGCGGCCTTCGGTCAACGCGTCATCATCGAGCAGACTTCGATGGCATTTTCCACAGGAGGGTTAGCGAAATTGGTACGGTCTCTTGTGCTTCCGTAGTGATTCCGCGCAAAAATAGCGAGGACACTTGCCAAAATCGGCTTCGCCTAACTATCTGATATTTACGATTAAATTGGCGAACCCGACAAGATTCGAACTTGTGACCTCTGCCTTCGGAGGGCAACGCTCTATCGGTTAAAACTGGCGAGTAGTTAGTGTCCCATGCGAACCCATGACATCGCGTAACTATCTGATCTTACTTAAGTATCGTCCCATCCATCAGAGCTGATCCTCCCACGCATGCTATCGGATGGGCCACGCTGCGGACCTATGGGTCGATCGCATCGGCCATTTCGAGATACCGGCAGAAGCCATTGGCGAGCTGCATCTGGCGCGGCGTCCGGCATTCCGGCTCGAACACGTCCGGATTGGCCACGAGAATACACAAGGCCTTGGCGCGAGAGGTGGCCACATTGAGCCGGTTCGCGCTGTAGAGGAACTCCATGCCACGTGGCGCGTCGGCATGACTGGAGGTTGTGACGGAATAGATCACGATTGGCGCTTCTTGTCCCTGGAACTTGTCAACCGTCCCGACTTTCGCGCCGGGGAGGCGCGCCTGGATTTCAAAGACCTGCGCGTTGTAGGGCGCGATGACCAGAATGTCGTTCAGGGTCAGCGACGCCTCGTTGCCCTCACGGTCGCGCCAGCGTGCGCCCGAAGCGAGGATCCCGCTGACAACATCGCGAATGCGATCGGCCTCCTCCGGGCTGGAATTCTGGTTCCCCCTGTGCTGCATCTCGATGTAGCGCAGGCCACTCCCGCCAAGCAGGCCGTCCATCAGGATGGCCTGGTTCTCAAGACCGGGACGGGGAAGGAGGCGGCTTTCGTAGAACAACTCGGAGGTGAACTGGCAGATGTCGGGGTGGAGGCGCCAGGTCTGGTCGAGGAACAGGCCCTCGTCCTCGGCGATGGTTTGCCGTCCGCCGAGAAGGTGGTCGAGGGCCGAGACCTCCGTACCCTCGGGGTGCGAGCCCTGCATCGGCTGCTCAAGCTGCTGCGGATCGCCGAGCAGAACAAGGCTGGCTGCGGCCGGCGATAGGGCAAGCACGTTGGCGAGCGACATCTGCGCGGCCTCATCCACGAACAGCACGTCGACGAGGCCAGCCGCATCGGGCCTGGCCCACAGGAACCCCGTGCCGCCGAGGACGTGGTAGCCGCTTGCAAAGGCGCCGAGGGCCTCGGGGTTCTTCGCGGTGAATGTGAGGTGCGGGACATTGTCTTCCACATCCGTGACCTTGTGCAGGCACTGCAGGTCGAAGTCTTCCTTGGCTGCTTCTTCGGCGGCCTTCGCGAGCAGATTGCGAATGACCTTGTGGCTGTTGGCGGTCACCCCGACGCGAAGGCCGGCCCTGACCAGCGCAAGGATCGCGTAGGCGCCGGTATGGGTCTTGCCCGTGCCAGGCGGTCCTTGGATGGCGAGCACCCCCTGCAAGGCCGGAACGAGGCGACAGGCCGCATCGACCGCGCTCTCGCCCGGCTGGCGCAGCACCGCGCAGCCGGCATCGGGTGGAAGGCGCAGCAGCAGATCGCGCGCCGCCTTGTAGGCGCCGAGACCGCCGATGCCATGATCGGCCACGTACTCGCCGATCTGCACCAGGGACTCGGCCAGAACGCTTGTGTCAATGTAAGTATGGGCAAAGACCGCTTCGGGATGAAAACCGGCAGTGTCGCCCCTCTTCTTGACATCGATGAAGCGATGTTCCAGGTCGACGGCCTCGACTTTGCCAAATCGCTCGCCGCCGACACTGCGCAAATCCTCCCCGCCCCGAAACTCGGCGTCCTGCTGGGGAAATCGATAGCGGTGGATAGGGGCCTTGACGGTTCCGCCCACCGCATCCACGTATTCGAGACCCGAAATGCCTGCCCGCTCGTCCTCCAACTCGTCCGCAGACAGTGCCGCCAGCCGGAAATATTCCCACCAGATCGCCTTCTCCTCCCGGCGATGCCAGTCGAGCACGTTCGCCAGCACGTAGAGCGCCTGCTGCTCGCCGCTACGCCCCGCGGGGTCCACCGGAATGCCATCGGTCAACTTGGCAACGACTGCATGGATCCGCGCCTGCCAGGCCGTAATATCCGGCGGAGCGCCCTCTCCAGGCGGAGCCGGCCGGGGAATCTTCACGCCTGAGGCGACCGCGTCAGTCCGCAGACGCTCCAGCCAGTCCCGAAGCCGCTCCGTCGAGACACAGTCATCTTGGTTGTAGCCTGTCACGACGGCCCGATCTTCCGCATTGATGCCGCCTGCATCCTCGAGCTCCAGGCGGGCCTGGACCTTGCTCAAGGCATAATTGGCATCGGGCAGCGACACCGCGCGTACGAATTCGTAGAGCGGCTCCAGCCTCTTGATGGAATAGCTCTCGACGCTGGCGCGGATGGCGTGGCGGACCACCGCATAGAGATCGACCAGGACCTGCCCGCGCAGCAGGGTGTCGATCTCTTCCTCGCGCGTGGCGTAGCGCCCCATTAGGCGTTTGAGCGCGCCCACCTCATAGGCCGCGTAATGATAAATGTGCATGCCGGGATGGTGCGCTCGCCGCTCGATCACGAAATCGACGAAGCGCTCAAAGGCTGCCTTTTCATCGGCCGGCGTGAGACACCAGTCGGCGACGTAGGTGAGCACGCCTTCTGCGTCCTTGAAGGCATAGCCGAAGAGATATTCGAGGCCGCCATCGCCAACGAAGGGGTCGCCTTCGAGATCGAAGAAGATGTCGCCGTCATCTGGCTCCGGTAGACGGCACAGACCAAAGCCCGGTTCAATAGGCAGCGCTTCATGGAGCAACTGCCCGGCCGCGCGCCCCGCGACCTGTATCCGGGCCTGCTCCCGGATGCGATTGTAGGACGAAACGGCGCCGCGCTCCGGCTTCCACGGCAGCGGCAGGGTGAGCTCGGCCAGCGCGGTCATGGTGGCGACGTCGTGGCCGGCGAGCTCGCCGCGCTGCACGGCCGTGATCCCGGCCACAAGGGAGAGGTGATCGTCCTGGTGGCGCTGGTCGTCGCATCGGCCACGCCAGCGGCAGATATCGCAATGAGCGACCGGCTCCGGATAGGTGCCGCCGTTTCCGTTCAAGGACGCGACGAAGCGTTCGCGGACATTGCGGTAGTAGGCGGCATAATCGCTGACCCTAAACGCCTCCGGCTCGAAGCCGGTAAGCGGCGCGACAACGTAGGCGTATTCTGGCACCAGGCCCTGCACCTGCCCGACGAGGTCAGAATAGAGGCAGAGCTGCAGCACCGTCCCGCCCTTGGTTTCGCGGGCGAGCTTGGTGTCGACGACTTCATAGGACCAGGCGCCAAGATCGCTTGGCGTCTCGACGCGCCGGAGGATGTCGGCCCGGCCCGTGAAGGGCGGCGCGCGTAGCGCGGCCTGCACAATGATCTGCGCGCCGGCGCGCATCGCCTTAATCGTGGCGGCCACTGAGCGATCATCGATGCCCTTGCCGTCGATGACCGCGACCGTAAAGCCGGACGCGCGCAGGTGATCGACATAGGCAGCCTCGTGCGTGGCGCCGCGCTGCTGCAGGATTTCAAGCAGTGGGTCCCAGATCTTCGGCTTTTCGAGCGCGCCGTCCGCAACCTGAAGGTCAAGCGCCGTCAGATGGCCGCAATTCAAATACCCGACCAGGTCGGAGGCGCTCAACTGTAGGTCGGGGCCGATTCTCAGCATCAACAAAGTCTATGCGACTTAGCGACAGCCCGGCAATTGCGAGCGCGCCGAACAACACTCTTCTATTTACGAAATCTTCCCCATAGTGCCCTTACATTGCGCTAATGACGCTCGATAACCGCAAATATCCTGGTGAGCTTGCATCCCCACAGCAGATTCACGCCCTAGCCGAGGAATACCGCAGAGCAGCAAGCCTTCTTCTTCAGCTCGGCCGACCCGGTAAGCCGCTTACCCGAGCACCGTTCAGAATGGCGGCAATCCATGCGATCGAACTCTATCTGACTGCGCTTCTGCTCGACTTTGGGCTCAATCCCAATCAGATCCGCAAGATGCAGCACGACCTTTCAGCGAGGACGGAACACGCCTTAGCGGCCGGGCTGAGCCTTCGCGTCAAAACGGCAAAGCACCTCCAGTCCCTCAGCCAGAACCGAGAATATCTCGTCACCCGCTACGGACCGGAACTCGCAGCAACGGCCTCGCAGATAAACCGTCTCACAGCTACCCTTGATGAGGTAGCGACAAAGGTCACTGCATTGACCACGCTTGCGCCGAGAAAGCCGAAGCAATCACACCCGGCTACCGACGAGCTTCAAGGCCAGAATCCAGCAGCCCCCTATCCGAATCCATCGCCAACTCGATAACATGCTTGTAAGCGCCGAATCCGACGGACATGACAAATGCGCGCTCGTAGCAACGGGTCACGCTTCAGCGACCGCTGAGAAATACCCAGGCACTATTCAGCATGAGTGCCGGGATAATTTGGAACATCTCAATCTGTTCATGATAGTCGGCTCCTCGGCACCATTTGCTTACTGGGCGCACGAGACGTGGCTTTGACTAAATTGCTATCTGGCCGCTCCCGCACCTACCGCCCTGGCTTCTTTGCGCGCTTGTTTCCGGCGGGAAAATGGAAGCTGACCCTGGACCCCAAATTGTCGGGACATTTCCGGCTAGCTCAAGATAACGAAGTCGAGCTTAGCTGCCTTGATGTCGTGTCGATTTCGACCAGCAAGGCCCTCTTGTGGCACACTGTGGAGATCCGCGCTCGTGGCAGAACAGTTTTGCTGTCAGCGCTGTCGGGTGACGCGGCCACACAGCTGGCCGCGGACCTTCATGCCTTCATTAACACGCACCTCTTTGGGCTGATCGCCACCGAGAAGGATCGCCTGCTCGATGTCGACCAAAGGCTTCGCGAGATTACCGAAGGCAACAGGCAGTATCTTGCACAGGCCGATCTGGGCAGGGCCGTTGCCGGCGTCTCTGGCGCTGCGGCGGCTGCCCTCTCTCACCCGCTTCTGGACCCAGACCTGATGCCGCGAGCGCTCAAGGCCTCCCTCCCGGCCTCGTTCTCCATGATAACGGACCCGGGCGTCCGCCATGCCTACAACGAGGCTTTCGTCAGCTCGGAATTGATCAAGTTCCAGTCGTTCTTCGACGATCTCGACCGGCGTTCGTTTTCCGACCAGCAGCGCGAGGCCTGCATCCGCCTGGAGGACAACAACCTGCTCGTCGCCTCGGCAGGGTCTGGCAAATCCGCGACGATGGTCGGCAAAGTCGCTTACGTTCTGGCAAAACAGCTCTATCGGCCTGAAGAGATCCTGCTCCTGGCCTTCAACAGAAACGCAGCCGATGAACTCAGGACGAGGATCGCCGCCCAGCTGCAGGTCGCGGAGGACGCCTTAGAGTGTCGCGTCACGACATTTCATGCGCTTGGGCGCGGAATCATCGAGGAGGTCGAGGGCCGACCGCCCCAGCTCGCCAACTGGGTGGATCATCCCGCTGGCGAAACCAAGGTCATCGAGGCGATCATCCAGAGCCTTGGCGAGAGCGACCCGGAATTCGCCCGGATGTGGGCCGAGCTTCTCGTTGTGCATCCCAAGGCCGACATCCCGATCGAGGTGTTTGACGGGCAGGCCGACTATCGGCGCTACGTGTCGGACAGCCTTCGAAAGGGTAGCGCCACGATCGGTTCCCTGTCCGGCGTGATCGTAAAGTCGTTGCAGGAACAGAAGATCGCTAATTGGCTTTGGTTGCATTCCGTCACCTTCGAATACGAACGGCAGATCGCAGTAGCGGAAGATGGTGACGCGGTCCGCCATCTGCATCCTGATTTCTACTATCCGCAGACCGCAACCGTGCACGAGCATTTCGCACTCAATGCGGACGGAAGCTCACCCTTTGCGGACTATGCCCAGCACGCCGAGAACAAACGGCTGGCATATAGCCGGAACGAGATCGATTTCTTCGAGACGACTTCGGCTCAGGCCAGCAACGAGACGCTGCTTGGCACCCTCGAGTCCGAACTGGCGCGCCGCTCCATACCTTTCGAGCGCAAGGGCTACGCCGAAATCACCAAGGCGCTCGATCCGGTGATTATCAAGCACTATCACCAACTGATATCCACCTGCTTGAGGCATATACGCGCCAGCCACCTCACACTCGAAATGCTGCTCGAACGTGCCAGGACCTTGCACGACAAGGAGCGCGCGAAGCTATTCGCGCGCGTGGTCTGGCTGATCACTCAAGGGTATTCCCGAAAGCTCGAGGAAACCAGGCGGATCGACTTCGATTCGATGATCGCGGATGCGGTCCAACTGGTCGAGACTGGCCGATATCGAAGCCTCTATTCCCTCATTCTCGTGGACGAGTTTCAGGACATTTCCGAACCTCGCGCCAACCTCATCAAGGCGCTCAAACAACAAAAAGCGTTCAGCAAGGTGTTCGCGGTCGGAGACGACTGGCAGTCGATCTATCGCTTTGCCGGATCGGACATCACGATCTTTACACGGTTCGAAGCGAATTTCGGGACCAGTTGGCAGGGGCGCCTGGAGCAGACGTATCGCTGTAACCAGCTCATTGCCGAAACGGCCGCTAAGTTCGTCCAGCGCAATCCTGAACAGATCAAGAAGTCCGTCCGCTCGACCCTGCCGGCCATCTCGCGATCGATCCGCGTCATTCCCATCGACGATAAACGCGACAAGCCGGACTTCGCAGCGGCCTGTAAGCGCCTGCTCGAACGGCTTGATGCCGCTCTGGGTGGCATCGCCGACCGGTGGCGCGACGAAAACAGGGACAAGCTCAAGGTTCTGGTTTTGTGGCGCTATAACGTCCTTGATCCATTCGAAGGGCGGTCACCGTCCTTTGACAACATCGAGGTGACCGGGCTTTCTTTTCACCGCGCCAAAGGCCTTGAAGCCGACTACACGATCCTGCTCGATGTCAGCGAGGGCAATTATGGCGTACCAAGCCGCATCGAAGACGATGAGCTGCTAAACTTGGTCATTCCCCGCCCCGAGACCTTCGCCTACGCCGAAGAACGACGCCTGTTCTACGTGGCGCTCACTCGTGCTAGCCGAGGCGTCTACATGATCACCAATCGTCGTCAGCCGTCTCGCTATATCCATGAGCTTTGCCAGATCGCCGTTGAGGAAGTCCGCTTCGAGACGATCGAGGGAGCTGAATTGAGCCAATGCCCAGCTTGCCTGGTCGGCCAAATGGTGGAGCGGCGTAACAAAGACGGGTCGATGTTTCGTGGGTGCAATCAGTTTCCGGATTGCAAACACGCTGAACCGGCAAGCGCAGTGCGAAGGCGGTGACCGCCTAAGCTCAGTTTGACGGCGAACTTGGACGCTCTACGAAAGCCACGCTCTAACGAGCATTGAGTTGTGCTTTGGCCTGATGGGGAATGAAATGGCCGAGATTTAACTCGGAATCGTTCAAAATTACGATATACGACAGAAGGGCAAAGCGGGCTTTGAGCTATACCAGGAGCGGATACTTGAGCGATCAAAACGAAGTCGTGACGGCCGATTTGGTCGAACTGACAGCCGACATTGTCTCTGCCTATGTCAGCCAAAATCCCCTGCCCGTTGCAGGGTTGCCAGACCTCATCGCGTCGATCCATTCGTCGCTTACAGGCCTTGGTCAGCCGAATGTGGACGAGCAGTCTCAACAGGAACCAGCCGTCAATCCGAAAAAGTCGGTAACGCCGGACTACATCATCTGCCTGGAAGATGGGAAGAAATTCAAATCGCTGAAACGTCATCTCGCGGTTCACTACGGGCTCACGCCAAACGAATACCGCGAAAAGTGGGAATTGAAGCCAGACTACCCGATGGTTGCGCCGAACTACGCGGCCCAAAGATCTACGCTCGCGAAGGCGGCAGGGCTCGGACGCAAACCGCAACCTACCCCGACCCGAAAGGTGCCTGCCAAACGAAAGCCTAGGGCTTAGTAAAGGCTGGCTGTCGCTGTTTCAAACCTCGGGCACGCCTTGAGGGGCAGTTAGCCTATCGAGACCGTGGGCTATGCCACCTAATTTCGAGCAATCTTCGGCGACGTTGCGCGCTACGCAGAGCGTCGCCGATAGCAGAAGGTGCGCCCAGATACGAGCTTCGATCAAAGTAGAATACTGCGGATCCAGACCGCCAATTTTTCATCAGCGCGCAAAATTCAGCTGCAGGCTCAACGCAGAAAGTTCGAAAAGCTAACCCCAGTCGATACGCTGAAAACGGCAGAAGTTTTGTTATGGAACTGTCTTTTGTATATTAATATCAATTACTTAACTTCTCACAATATTCATTATGTTAAATGACGATGTCCCGGAGAGTCGGGGATGGGACTTCCCATGCCGGCCTTGCTGGGGGCACTATAACCTGCCGGCAGCCCCACCTGATGGGTAGACCCCGCATCGTGCTCCAAGATCGAAGTTCTCCGATCGACCCGAAAATGTCCGCCAAGATGGTGTGCCGTCCCCCAATTGGCAATCAATTCGAGCTTCGCAGGTAAGCACGAGCCACCAACACACACCCGCGTGTCTCCTTCCTTCCAGGCCTGCAGGCGGATCGCGGGACCGGTAAGGCGCTACAGGTCCCGCGCCTTATCCAGTCGCGATCCCTGCATCGCAGGGCGACTGTCTGATGTCCTCTTGCGTGGACCTGGTTCCCTGTGCTGTTGCCCCGAGCGCGGGTCACGCGCATGCGGACGGCGGAAGAGTCACAGCTCTTACGACTGGGCAGCTTTTGATGCCGCCAACACACTGGAATTGCGTCGTCGCTACCAAATCAAGATTATGGAACTTAAGCCTGGGTGCACAGCCTCGCACTCGCCCACCGCGCCTTTGGGTCGGTGCAGCTCAGAGACCGGCCTGATTGCCCCGGTCAGGGATTCAATGGGCCACCATTTGCATTGCCAGGCATCGCAAACCTCAACCAAACGTCAACGGCAGATTTGTTACCACGAACGGCAATCTCTAGCAACTCTCGGAGCCTCTCATATTCTACGCTCGGTGCGACCTCCTCTTTGTAGTCGGCAAAGCCTACGTCATGCATTTTCTCCAAAACGACTGGGAACAGAACAGGGTAGAGCGATCGTTCATAACTATCGGTGTAATCCATCGCCACACAAACGCCGGTCATGATTTTTGTTTCTTTGCCCCGAATCCGACACCGCCCCAACTCATCCAGGGCATAGAGGCTGCTCCATCCGTCGACCGCGCCTCGCAGGAAAAGGAATTTCCCCTCCGGTTTGTACACGATAAACTGAACTCTATTTCGGCCATAGTTTTGCATGACTACTTTGGCCACTTTAAGTGAGTCGTCCCACTCAAAGCCAGCTCTGAAGATCTCTATCCGGTTAGAGTCGACAGAATTTGGTCGATACATATTATAGAACCCGTAGTGGCCGTCGAACACTTTCTTTGAGTAAGTCCCTGTCTCCCTTTTTGAATAAACTAATGAGTTTTTTGAAAGGAACCTCACAATTTTATTGAACTCCACATCGGAAATGGAGAGGCCTTGGCCAGCGCGCCGCCAAGTCCTATATGGAAGGCCAGCATTCCCGAGGATTGATTCAATCTCACCTCGATGCTCTTTTGAAAATTCATCGATTAGAGCTTTTACCTGCTGCCTGGCTTCTTTTCTCTCTTCTTCTGTAGCCATTTCCGCAAGCATGGTCGTTCGTTCCCTTCCGGCCATCTGACACACTCTGACATTTCCCTGACAGCCGTGAGAATGGGCAGAGCCGTTGGCAGCGGCGATGATCCGGGCAGCTCATAAGAGCACACCGCCCGGCTCGGTCAAGGCCGTGATCAAGGGAGCCTTAGGGTTTCGCCATGTTCAAACTTCCTCTCGTATTCGCCCTCGCTGTGGCCGGCCTGGTCATGGTCAGCCACGCGAGTTCCGCCGAAGAACAGTCGCCGCCCCCGAAGGTGACCTGCCCCGTTGACACGATGACTGACAATGGGGGTGTCAAGATTTGCCACGACGACAAGGGCTCCGCCGGCGTCACGATCCCGGTCGACCCCAATGTCCTCAAATATCCAATCGGCCGGAGCGACAAATCCGTCGCCAAACAGGTTGGCAACGCTGTCCATCACTTCTTTAGCCACCTGTAAGGGCACGCTACTGGCTCGCGGTTAGCGCGAGCCAGTAGCAATCCGATCCTCTTTTAACGCTCAGGAGAACACAAATGCGCACTTTCATGCTCGCCGTCGGCCTCATCGTGGGGTTCCCCGTCATTCCCGTCATGGCGCAGAACTACACCGACAATCCGCCGACAAATGGGCCCTACATTTCGCCCTGCCAGGACAGCAACAGCTGCAACACCGTGCAAGTTGACACGCTTGGCGGCAAACCGGGACTGAATCCGGTGTCCGGCGGCTACCCCGGCGTCCCTTCGACCGCAGCCCCGCCGCCTCCGCCTAAGCAGCATTGATTATCGCTGCAACTCCCGGCCCTGCAGCGCGATCGCGACAGGGCCAAAAACATATGTAGAAGATCAGAAGGCGATACCTCTCTGCAGCGCCCTGCCCCCCCGTGTTGACACACCTATTTCAGTTCTGGCCCAAATGGCCGATCGAGCGGGACATTTTGCGGAGAATGACGATGGCGACCCCACTGCTGATCGACTTCGATCCCGGGATCGATCCCGTCGTCAGTTTGTTCTATGCCGCGCGGCACTTTGATCTTGTCCAGGTCGCCACGACGCATGGCAATGTCTCCTTGACTACAACGACGCGCAACGCCCTACGTCTCGTGGGTTTGGGGGGATTGACGCGCCGGTGGCTGCGCGCAGCCCTCGTTCTTAGGGCCTCAATAAGTTTAAACGTCACGGCGTAATAGCATTAAGCTTTTAGCTTATTGCTATTAGCTTTAAACTGATATATGAGTAACCTCGGAGCCTACGATAGAGGATCTGATCATGACGCCTGCCGAAGCCCTGAAGAAGATCAAGGTTGCGATCGAAACATCGCCGCGGAACGGTTATATCGCCGAGCTTCATGTCCAGGTGATCAAGTACGCCAATGTCCTGGAGGGTGTGACAGGCAGGGAGTTCTGCGAGGCGGTCGGACTGACACCTGCGTTTGGAACTGAGTTTGCCAAGATGCGAAAGATCGCTGGCAGGCTCATCGACGCGGGCCTGGACGTGGACCGGATATGATGTCCGCGATCGGTGCGAGCGCCACACTGGCAGAGCGGATCAAGGGCATTCTTGCAGCCGTGAAGCCGCTGGCTGCCGAATATTATCAGGTGGCGGGCAAGCCGCTTGGCGTGACCGGTGAGGTAACCGAATACGTGGCATCGACCGTCATGGGACTTGAACTGGCCCCTCCCCGCACAACCGGATATGACGCGGTCCGGCATACGCCAGCCGGGCCGGAGCGAATCCAGATCAAAGGCCGCGCCTATGACCCGGCCGGGAACCGCAGCCAGCGCATAGGCCAGATTAAACCGTCAGGCCCCTGCGATACCGTGATGCTGGTGTTGCTGCATAACGCCACCTTGGACCCTGTCGAGATCTGGGAGGCCCCCTTCCCCGCAGTGGTCGCGCGTTTGGCGGAGCCAGGCTCCATCTCCCGCAACGAACGTGGCGCACTGGCCGTGTCCGATTTCAAGCGGCTGGGGCGACAGGTGTGCCAGCGCACGAAACATTCCTCTATTTCGCCTACGGCTCAAACATGGACATTCAGCAAAATGAAGGAGCGCTGCCCGGACGCCGAAATCGTTGGTTCAGGTCATCTGCCGGGCTATGCACTGTGCTTTCCCAGAATGTCGATGAAACGCAAATGCGCAGTGTCATCGGTGGAGCCCTTTGCTGGAGGGGAAGTCTGGGGCGTGGTATATCGTTTGACGGCCGCCGACCTGGCTCTACTCGACCGGAACGAAGGTTATCAGTCCGGCCGAGATCGGCATCTCAACAGCTACACACGTCTCCCGGTGACGGTTACGATGAACGGCGTGGCAACTGAGATGCAGACATACTTTGCCGAACCGCAATCCGGAAAATTCTTGCCGAGTGCGGCCTACCTGCAGCATCTTCGCGACGGCGCCAGGCACCATCGGCTGCCGGATAGCTATTTGGCTTTGCTCCACGGGTTGGAGGCTATTGCGTGAAAGTCCGATGATGAAACGGATCGGACTCTAATTGCGCCATGCCGACAGCCATTCCGCCAGCCACTGTTAAAGAACTTCGGCATCGTGTCTGTATGCTGATTTCCAATGTTTCAGCCTATCAGGTGACCCGCTATTGCCAACGCTTAGGCTTAGCGCCCGGCGAAAGCGACGAAGCGATGAAAAGCAAATATAAGTACGCCGAGCGGCGACTTGATACGCTAGGGGTCAGTCGAGTGCTCGAGGTCGCTCGAGCGATCTTGGAAGAAGATGCAAACTTTGCGCTCACCGAACTCGTTGCCAAGATTGATGAGCGCGATGAACCCCCTATCACGGAAATAACCCGCCGCAGGCTGTTGGCCCTATTCCAGGCAAGGCCGTTGACCACCCAACTTCCCGAGATCGAATTCATTCAACGGGTCTGGCCGATCGCCGAAATGGACTCGATATATGACCCCTCTGAGGGTCCCCTGGAAGACGACATCTTCCAGCACACGGTCCGCAACAACGACTGGGATACAGCCGAACTGCTTACGGCTCTGGGACTCCTGACCTGTTCGAAGGGTCGCCTGTTCAAATTCCTTACGGAGGTCATGGGTCCCGTTTCACAGGCGCCGGACGTCCAGGCAGAGCTCGCGGCCGCACTAAATGGGGTCTTGCGGCATGACGGTTATCGGCTTGCAGTAACCGGAAAGGTGTCGGGGACCCCCGTGTATGCAGTACAGAAGGCCCGGCTCGGCAGCCCGGGCGACGAAGGCATCTCTGCCGCCCTGGTCGCGTTCAATCCCGACGATGTACATGCTCGCTGGACAGCCGCCGTCGATCGCCGCCAGGACGACCCGCAAGGGGCGATTACCCTGGCCCGGACGCTCCTCGAGGATGTCTGCAAATGGATTATCGATGAGGCCGGCGAAACCTATCTGGATAAGGACGACCTGCCGGTTCTCTACCGCAAACTTGCCAAGACGCTGAAGCTTGCGCCCGACGACTATACCGAGCAGACATTCCGGCAGCTGCTCGGCAGCTGTCAGCAGATCGTGGAGCTGCTGGGCTCGCTGCGCAGCAAGTTGGGTGACGCTCATAGTCCGGGGCCAAAGCGGTCACGCCCCCTGCCCCGTCATGCCGAGCTGGCGGTGAATCTTTCGGGAACCATGGCCACATTCCTCGTCTCGACATGGCAGGCACGCCAAGCTGAAAGGCCGAAGGGCGCTACATAAGCCCGGCACAGCGCACCATTTTCTCGACGGACGGCCGGTTTCACGATAAAAAAGGCCTAGAAACAGGTATTTTGAGCCGACCCGGGAGACTTCTGGACCTCCCTCCCTAGGCCAAACCGTCTCCGCCCCCGCGACGTTCATGCCTGGGAGCTCGGAGGTTGGGGCACCCTGCAAAGCAGGATGCGACGGTCGCGTGTCCAGAAAACGACCGATTTCCGTACATCGCCGTAAGTGGTGCCCGGATAGCGATCCGAGGATAGTTTCACGTACGGAAACCATGTGCAGAATTCTATTGTGCGGATAACGTCCCACCAGCCAATCGGACAGACCTCATATCACCGTTTAAGTCCACGTCAGGAATTCGCACGTGGACCTTCTTGGCCGATGCCGACAATTCCAGCCGCGATGGGTTGTCAAAATTACCTAAAGCAAGCGCGCGTAGTCGGACTGAGAAACGACCCAAACGTTCGAAAACTATCAGGAACCCAGGCGAACTCGACGCTGCTGCCGACAATCACGCGGCATGTCTGCGATAGGAAAAATACGCCCCCTCAATAGTGGGTCTGGCGATGTAGCGGTCTCCCGCTACCAACCTACTTATAAGCTATTGAAATCACAATAAAAACATGAGTTTGGTAGCGCCCTGTCCGAAAAATCTTCAATGATTTCAGGGCCGAGCCTTGCTACCTTGTGGTGCCAACGAACGTCGCAAATGCGCCCGAAGCGGTCTTTGCAGAGCAGATGTTCTGATGTCGCCTTTGGGGCCGAAGGCGGAACGTCGACTCTCGGGATAATTGGGCAAAAAGCGGACCTTGCATTCGGCGGCCGGAAGCGAGGTGTTGATTGAGACACTCGGCCTAATTTGAGCCCATGAGTATCTCGGCAAACCGGCTCATCATGAACCGGTCAGTGATATCACTTCAGCAGTGCCACCGTTCTGTCGACGGCGCTGGGGAAGCCGTTCAGCGAGAGCGCAAGGTTGGTCTCCTTGCCGCCGTCCGCGACCACCTTGACCTTGAGGCTTTTGCCGTTGCGCAGGGTTGCCAACGTCTCGGCATCAAAAGCCAAATCCACGATGCAGCCGCCCGGAAGGCAGGTGCGGAAGCGGAGCGGCGGCAGCACGAGACCGTCATCGATCTGCAGCGTCACGCCCTTTTCCAGCGCCAGGCCGAACGGCAGCACCAGCGTTCCCTGGACCGTCTCGCCTGCCGGGCGCAGTTCCATCGCCAGAACGCGTTGGCGCGACTGACTATCCGTCTGCTCCTGCGACAGAGCGCAGACCTTGACGCTGGCGTTGTTCTGGGTGGCGAGATTGCAGGAGACGGTCCAGTCGCCATGCCCTTCCCTGAGCGAGGTCGCCCCGCCAGGGAGGACTGCCGTGTCTTGAGCGAATGAGGCCGCAAGGGAGAGCAGGCTCGCGGCGATCAGCGTGGCATATCCAACTCGTCTGTTTCGTTTCATCTTGTTTCCATCTATCAAAAATTCGGTCCGCCCAGGATGCGAACGGCAGAGAATGCGCACATCTGCGCGCGCATTCTGATTGCTCGACCGGGCTGTGCCAGATGCCTCGTCGGCGCTGCTACCAGTGCACGCTGAAGCCGAGCTTGCCGCTTATGACATTGCTGTCGCCGAAGCTTGCCAGGCTGGTCTTGGCGAGCGCTTCGCCGTAGACCGAGTACTTGCCGTCGCCAAAGTCGAGCGAGCCGCCGAGGCCGACGCCGCCCCAGAACGTCTGGTTCTGGCTGGAAAGCTTCACGCCAGAGACGTCGACGTCAGTCCCGTCGAGGAAGTCGTAGTAGAGATTGGCGATGCCGTAGACATGCGCGCGGCTTACCTGACCTGCACTGTCGGCCCACTGGTTCTCATAATCGGCGGAGATGCCGAGGCGGCCGATCAGGTTGTCGCCGCTGCCGGGCGACACGATCGCGCCGAACGGATCGGTGAACTTGTCGAAGTCGACCGCCGAGTAGGAAAGCTGCGCCTGCGGGGTCAGCGACCAGTTGTTGTGCAGCGCAATCTTCTGTCCGCTCTCGATGCTGAGCGCATAGCCGAAGCCGTTATTGCCGTCGGCAAGCTTGCCCAATACGGCCGAGTTGATGTCGCTGTCATACCAGGTCGCCTGGGCCTGGGTGTCGACATAGACGCCGCTGTTGCCGAACCAGGTCAGCGTGCCGCCAACGCCGTAGCCGGTAGCCGAGATCGAGCCCGTGCCGAAGGTCGACGACACGTCCGACGAGACGGTGCCGTAATGGACCGTGATGCCGCCCAAAAGGATGCCGGCCTCGCTCTCATGCAGCTGGCCGTCGACGCCGGCGTTGAGCTTCCAGGTCGTCACGTCATAGTCGGTGCCGGTGGTCGAGGTCTTGGGCTCGAACTTGCCATGCGCGGCATCGATGCGGGCCCAGATGGCGTTGCCGTCGACCGGACCCTGGCCCGGCAGGTCGGCGCCTTGCGGCGTCGCGCCCTCGCCCCATGTCCGGTTGCCGATGCGCTGCTGCAGCGTACCCAGTTCGTTGAAGCTCTGCAGCACGCCGGCATAGGCCTCGTAGAGCGGCGTGCTTGGCGCATAGAGCGGTCCGGTCTGGTTGACTAGGCTGGAGCGCAGGTACCAGTCACCGTCAGCCGGCGTGCTGACGCCGTTCCTGTAGAGCCTATAGGCGTAAGCACCGCCGACCACCGCCTGGTCTCCTTCGAAGACGTAGTCGCCGGCAAGCGTGAAGGTGCCGGCCGAGCTGCCGTCGATATCGACGATCTTGATGCCTTCGCTGGTTTGCGCGCTCCCGCCGCTGACATTGGTGACCGCAAGGATGCCGGAGCCGGAGGTGTTGCCATGCACGACCAGCTTGTCGGTCGCAGACGCATCGCCGCCGAGCGCGGCATTGATGAGGACCGTGCCGCCATTGCCGACATAGTCCCCGCTCACCGTGAGCACCGTACCGGGTGCCGCAGCACCAAGCCGCACGGCGCCGCTGTTGTTGAGCGAGGCGACCGTCTGGTCGAAGCCGGCAAGGTCAAGCGTGCCGCCGGAGGCGACGATGAAGGCGGACGTCGCGTTGAAGGCGCCGACCTTGCCCGCCGCCAGGGTTCCGTCCTGCACAGTCGTCGGCCCGACATAGGTGCTGTTGCCGGCGAGGATCAGAGTGCCGAAGTCGACCTTGGTCAGCCCGGAGTTGCCAACAAGGTCGGACGCGATGGTCGCCTTGTAGCTGGCGCTGCCGCTGGTGCCGTCGCCGACATTGATGATCGCCGGTCCGCCGGTCAGGGTGATGGCGTCGCCCTGGATGCGGTAGCGGTCGGCGGCGAACTGCATGCCGTTGACGGTGACCGGCCCGTTGCCGTTGTCGACGGCCACGGTTCCGGGCGTGCCCTGGAATACGGCGAACTGGCCGTTGCTCCACGGCGCGTTGACCTCGCCGCCGGGGGTCGTCCAGTTGTCGCCTGTGCCGGCGACCTGCCAGGTGCCGTTGCCGCCATTGACCACGCTGTTGTTCTTGGGGCCGGCATCGCCGTCCCAGAAGGTCAGCAGCTGCCCGGCCGTGTTGATAAGGTTGACCTGGTTGGCGATCGATGTCTGGACCGAGTAGTCGGGCGACGTCAGGGCGAGCCCATTGTCTGTCAGCGAGCCGTTGTAGTTGAACACGCGATAGACGCCTGGGCCGAAGCTGCCGCCGGCAGTCGGCGTGATGTTGAGGGTGCCGTCGAGCGTCAGATTGCCGCCGACATTGACGACGTCGTTCAGCGCGCCGCCGGGCGCGTTGGCCTGCCCGAAATTATACGCAAGACTGGTGCCGCCGCTGAGTATAAGGTTGCCGTTGATCGTCAGCGCGCCGGCGGCGTTGCCGCTGCCGCCGGGGCTGAGCGTGCTGCCATCCGCCATGGTGACATCGCCGCCAATGATGCCGGTGCCGCCGAGCGTCGCCCCGCCTGCCACCGAGGTCAGGCCAATGGCGCCGGACTGGTTGCCGTTGACGAGCAAGGTGCCGCTGTTGACGTTGGTCGGCCCGCCATAGGTGTTGGCGGCGGTCAGGATCGTGGTGCCCGCGCCGATCTGGTTCAGGCCGCCCGCACCGGAGATGACGCCGCCGAAGGTGATGGCGTTCGAACGATCGAAGGCCAGCGTGCCGTTGTCAACGACATTGCCGGCGAGGCTGCCGAGAGCGCCGCCATTGCCGACCTGCAGAATGCCTGCCGCAATGGTCGTGCCGCCCGTGTGCGTGGCATCGCTTGCCAGCACCAGCGTGCCGGTGCCGTCCTTGGTCAGCGCGCCGGCGCCGGCGATGCCGCCGGTCAATGTCGTCGTCGTGGCTGCATCGGTCAGGAAGGTGCCGGCGCCGGCGAGCGTGACCGCGCGGCCGGTCGTGATGTCGGCGGTGGTGTTGAGCGTGCCGCCGTTGAAGGACAAGCCGCCCGCCGCGTCATCGAGATTGGCGTCCGACGCGATCTGCAGCGTGCCGCCGTTGATCGCGGTGCCGCCGGTGTAGCTGTTGGTGCCGGACAGCACCAGCGTGCCGAGGTCATCCTTGACCAGCTGGGTGTTGCCGGTGAGGTTGGAGGCAATGGTCGCCACATACGTGGCGCTGGCCGCGGTGCCATCGCCCACGCGGATGGTCGACTGCGGTCCGACCAAGGTGATGTCGCCGCCCTGGATCAGGTAGCCGTCGGTGGCGAACTGCATGCCTGCAGCGCTGACCTGTCCCGGCAAATTGTCGACGGTGACGGTGCCGGCCGTGCCGGCGAAGATGGCGAAGGCGCCATCTGCATAAGGCGCGTTGATCGCACCTGTGCCTTCCGTCCAGTTGTCGTTGCCGTTCGAGTTCTGCCAGATGCCATTGCCGCCGTTGACGGCGCTGTTGTTCTTCGGACCGGCGTCGCCGTCCCAGAAGTTGAGCAGCAGGCCGGCGGTGTTGACCAGATTGACCTGGCTGGCGATCGAAGTTTGGACAAAGAAGTCCGGCGACGGGATCGTGCCGACGTCGAGGCCGTTGTCGGTCAGCGTGCCGCCATAGCTGATCACCCGGTAGATGCCGGGGCTGAAGGTGTCGCCGGGCGCGACGGCAACATTGATCGTGCCGTCGAGCGTCAGGTTGCCTGCGACCGCCGTCAGGTCGTTGAACGCGCCACCGGCGACATTAGCTTGGCCGAAATCGTAATTGAGGCTCGATCCGCCACTCAGCCCAAGCGCGCCGTTGATGGTGAGCGTGCCGGCCGCACCGGCAACGCCGGGGTTCATCGACCCACCATCGGCCACGCTGACGTCGCCGCCGATCGTGCCGGTGCCGCCGAGCGTGCCGCCGACACTGACCGAGGTCGGGCCGACGGCCGCCGACTGGTCGCCGTTGACGAAGAGCGTGCCGCCATCGACGACCGTCGGGCCCGCATAGCTGTTGTTGGCGGTGAGCGTCGTCGAGCCGCTGCCGAACTGCCTGATGCCGCCGCTGCCGCTGATGGTGCCGCCGAAAGTGATATCGTCCGATCGGTCGAAGGCCAGGGTGGCGTTATCGACGACGTCGCCAAGGATCGAGCCCGAGGCGGCGCCATTGCCGAGCTGCAGCGTGCCGGCGGAGATCGTCGTGCCACCGCTGTAGGTGCTGGCGGCGGTCAGGATCGTGGTGCCGGTGCCGATCTGGTTCAGGTTACCCATGCCGGAGATAACGCCGCCGAACAACAAGCTATCGGAGCGGTCGAAGGCCAGCGTGCCGTTGTTGGTGACATTGCCGGCGAGGCCGCCGGAGGTGCCGCCATTGCCGACCTGCAGCGTGCCCGCGGCAATGGTCGTGCCGCCGCTATGGGTGGCATCGCTCGCCAGCACCAGTGTGCCGACGCCCTCCTTGGTCAGCGCACCCGCGCCGGTAACGCTGCCGGTCAATGTGGTGGTGGTGCCGCCATCGGTCAGGAAGGTGCCGGCGCCGGCGAGCGCGACCGCACGCGCGCTGGTGATATCGGCGGTGGTGTGGAGCGTGCCGCCGCCGAAGGCCAGGCCGCCCGCCGCATTGCCGAGATTGGCGTCCGACGCGATCTGCAGCGTGCCGCTGTTGATCGCCGTGCCGCCGCTGTAGCTGTTGGTGCCGGACAGCACCAGCGTGCCGAGATCGGTCTTCACCAACTGGCTGGCGCCGATGAGGTTGGCGCCGATGGTGGTTGTAAAGCCGGCGCTGGCCGCACTGCCGTCGCCGACGCGGATGATGCTCGAGCCGCTCACCAGCTCGATATCTGCGCCCTGGACCAGATAGCCATCGCTGGCGAACTGCATGCCCGTCGCCTGCACCTGGCCGTTGGTGTTGTCGACAGTGACGGTTCCCGCCGCACCCTGGAAAATGGCGAAGCTGGCGTTGGCGAAGGGCGCGGCGAAGGTGCCGCTGGCATCGGTCCAGTTCTGGTCGCCGGCGGCCCGCCAGGTGCCGTTGCCGCCGTTGACGATGCCGTTGGAGTGCGGACCGGCGTCGCCGTCCCAGTAGCTGAGCTGCAGCCCCGCCGAATTGACGAGGTTGACTTGGTTGGCGACCGAGGTCTGCACGAAATAGTCGGGCGACGTGACATCGAGCCCGTTGTCGGTTAGCGAGCCGCCATAGTTGAAGACGCGATAGACGCCGGGGCCGAAGATCCCGCCCGTCGTCTGCGTGACATTGAGCGTGCCGTCGAGGGTCAGGTTGCCGCCGATGTTGACGAGATCGTTCAGCGGCCCGCCCGGCACGTTCGCCTGGCCGAAATTGAAATTGACAGCCGAGGTGTTGTTGAGGGTCAGCCCGCCATTGATGGTGAGCGTGCCTGGTGCGTTGCCGTCCTCGCCGGGGCTGAGCGTGCCGCCGTTCGCAATCGTGACGTTGCCGCCGACGGTGCCGGTGCCGCCGAGTGTCGCGTTCGAGCCGACGGTGGTGGTTCCGGTCGCACCGGACTGATCGCCGTCGACAAGCAGCGTGCCGGCAGTGACGAGGGTGCTTCCGGTGTAGCTGTTGCTGCCGGTCAGGACCCACGTGCCGAGACCCGACTTGACTAGGGTTGTCGGACCGCCGGTGTCGCCAAGAACGGAAGACAGCGCATTTGCGCCTGTGTTGCTACCGGTCAGGGTCAGGGTACGTGCGCCCGCGCCGCTGAGAGCGACTGAACCGGTGTCGCTGAAGGTCAAGGCTCCGCTGCCGGACGCGTCGATGGCGCCGCCATTCGTCGTCAGGGTGAATTGACGGTTCGTGCTCACGCCGCTCCCCGTATATTGCAGCGTGCCGCCGTCCAGAATCAGATTGGCGGCGGCGCTGGCGGAGGCTCCGATGCCGCTGGCGGCGCCGCCGTTGGCAAGCAGCGGGGTGCTCAGAACACCGCGGGAGATTCTGGTCGCGCCGACATAAGTGCTGGCGCCGGAAAGGATTTGGGTGCCGGTGCCCACCTTGGTGACACCGACCACGTTGGTCTTGCCGCTGCCGCGGATGATGCGGCCGCTGAACAGTCCGTCGGCGTTGGTATTTCCCAGTATGATGGTCGAGCCAAAATTGCCGCTGGGCTGGCGATTAGCGACAATGATGCCGCTTCCGGACAGCGCGCCCAAATTGAAGGCGCTCGTGAGAAATCCCGAACCTATGCCCTGATCGGCCAATTCGATGGTGCCATTGAGCACGACACTCGTATTGATCAGGGCATTGCTGGTGGCTGGTCCCCCAAGGGCCAGACCGCTGCCGGCGCCGGCGGCGCCATTCGCGATGCCGTTGATGACCAGCGTGCCGCTGAAGGTGCTGTTGTTGTTGCGCAGTGCCACGGAGTTGCCCGCATTGGCCGCGTTGATGGTGACCGTCCCGCTGCCCTTCAAGCCGCCGTCCAGGTAAAGCCCCCGGCCCGTGCCGGGAGTATTGACGTTGATCGACGTGTTGCCGGTGGTGGTCACGGCTCCGCTCAACACGACGGTGCCCGATGGATTGATGTTTTCCAACATCGCGCCATCGTTGAGGGTGACGGGGGCGACGGCTGTTACGGATGTGGTGCCGGTGAAAGTCAGTGTAGCAGCGGAATTGACCGTGGTCGCGGAAACAAAGCCGGTTACGTTGCTCAGAACTAACTTTCCGGCATCAACGATGGTCGCCCCCGTGTAAGTCTGGGTGCCGGAAAAAGTGAGCGTCCCCACCCCCGATTTCACCAAGGTGGCGGAGCCGGAGATCGCCGAACTGATCGCCGCCGACACCCCGGCATCCGTCGTGATCGTGGGCGTGGCCCCGCTTAGGGCCAGCGTACCGCCGGTGACCGTATAGCCGGTGGTGTTGAAGGTCGCGCCTGCCGTCGAAACCGTACCACTCACGGTCACGGTGCCTGCGGTCCCGCCAAATATGGCGGTGTCTCCACCCGCCCACGGCACCGCAGTCGAGCCATCGAACCAATTGCTGGTGCTGGTGTCCCAAGTGCCAGAGCCGCCGGCGCCGGTCGGGCCGAAACTCAGGGTCTGCGCGCCTGCCGATGTAAGTGCCGTGGCCGATAGAAGCAACGTCAGGGCCGACGCTTTTGTCGTGGCGGTCGCCAATTGGGCCAAATGTGGCGCAAAGCTTGCCACGTGACCCTTCCGTTTGGTCATCCGGCCCCCGCGCATCGGCCATGAGCCAAAGGCCCGAGACCCGGCTTCAGCCAAGCGCGTCCCGCGCTCTAGGGTTTCAGCTGAATTGTCCTGGGTTCCGCTCATTCTTTCCCCTTGGCGCCAGCCTGACGGGTCTCCCGACCACCGGTCGCGATCTGGCGCGCGCATGCAATTTCAATTCGGAAATGGACGGGTGTGCTAGACAGCGGCGCCTTGTCCGCGCGGCTGCCGTTCGGCGATCCTCGGTATGAGGCAAGGTCCCCCATTCTCCGCGGCACCTTCGGCTCAAGCACAAGTGCGATGATCGCGCCCACCAATGCGCTGGTAGCATGAAACCCCTCAAGCTTTCAATCGCCTCAAGAAGCCATGATTCCCACATTTAGTATTTCAGGAAAATGCGGCGCCGTTACAAAAACAACGAGGAAGACCTAAGCGGTAGTTAATCCCTTCATTGCATTAGCGACAACTTGTATAATAGGCACGAAAGCAGCCTCGGAATGCGCTCGGTGACTTCACGCTGTCAGGCACGCACATTGAGTGGCTTTGGCTCGAGAAGCCGCACTGATGAGCAACCCCGCGATCGTCAAGGCGATGTCGGCGAGCAACGTCTCGGCTAAGTTCAGCCGATCGCCGGTGTCGCCTCCACCCATCGATGGGAGAACATCCGCGTTTTGTCCGTCGGCACGGAGACCAAGGTCTTGGACTCGACCAAGGCGCCCGAAATGCAGGGCTCCTGCGCTGGGTCTGCAGGGGACTGCGCAAGGCGCCGATGATTTTTCATGCAGCGGCGAAGGCACAGCCTCACAACGCCCTTGGATAGGCCTACAAGCAGGACGTCGTCCGGATCGATCCTCCGGAATCGGAGAACCCCACCGGCTCGAGGAAGTCGAGCGCGCGGTGACGGATCTGCTCCGGCTGGCGCGTTCGCATGCCGAGGCGACCGGGCACTACATCAATCAGATATTCCTTGGAGACACGGCGGACTGCTTCGTGAGTTGCCCTGTCATTGTGTCCGAATCAACCGCTGCATTGACGGCTGCTTTTTGGGATAACCAACTGCTCGTTGGAACGGCTGACATGAGGCGCGAAGCCGCCGTTCGCGTCGTGGACAACGTACGTCGACTTCGGGTCAGACTTTCCGCTCCCCGCCCAATCTTTGCCGCACCGCCACACGTCCATCACGCTCAACACCGTAGAAAATATCGCAGGGTTTCAGAGTGGGGGAAAGGCGTTAGCGCTCTCCCGCTACCAAAATCCATTCAACTATTGCCACGTGCGATAAAGCGGCGCCAGCCGCCGAATGAGGAGATGTCGGAGGCACCGTCCAAGCCCGCGCCTTCGACCAGAAAACCCTTGGCGGGGGTGCCGTCGTCGAGTTCGACCGTGCCGATGCCGAGCGGAGCCGGAATAGCGGCGACGAAACGGCCGAAAGCCTCAGGCCCAAGCCGCCAGACCTCGACGTCGATCCGCATGCCGCCATCGGCAACGCGGATCAGACCGGGCTTGGGCACGGACTGGCCGACCAACGCATAGAGCTTGTAAGCGGCGGCCGTCCTGGTCGCGCGCAGGAAGTGCGCGCCGAGCTGGTTGAGCTGGCCGTTGAGCGGCATGCCCGACAGATGCGCGCCGACCACCACCAGGTCGATCATGCCGTCGCATGGCGGCACGGCGGCCGGCCGCGGGCCGGGCTGCGGCCAACCCGTTGCGCCGAGCGGCAGGCCGCTCTGCGCATGCAGGTCGCGGGCGAGCATCGCCGTCAGCGCATCGCGGCCGGCCGGCGCCAGCAAGGTGACGTTCATCGGCAGGCCGTCGCCGCGTTTGCCTGTCGGCACGGCGACGCCGCACATATCGAGCAAGTTGACGAAGTTGGTGTAGGTGCCAAGCCGGCTGTTGGTGGCGACCGGATCGGCAAGCACCGCGGCTGTGGTGTAATGCGTAGGCGCGGTCGGCACGCAGAACAGGTCGACCGAGGCGACGACCGGGGCGAGCTTCGCCTTGTAGGCCTGCAAGGCCAAGAGGCCGCGAAAGGCGTCGGCCGCCGAAAGGCTTCTGGCGCCGCCGATGATCTTGCGCGTCACCGGATGCATGGCGGCCTCGTTGGCGTCCATGAAGTCGCTGATCGCCGCGTAGCGCTCGGCGACCCAGGCGCCCTCGTAGAGAAGATTGGCGGTGGCGTAGAAATCGCTGAACGGAATTTCGACCAGCCGGCAGCCAAGCGTTTCCAGAAGGCCAAGTGCTGCCTCGAAGCCGGCCTGCATCGGGGCGTCGCCGAAGAACTTCAGGAGCGCCTCGCCTCGATGTTCGAGAGCATGGCCGAGCTGGAAGGCATATGCGCGCGCTTCTGCGCCGAGCGCATGGCCGACAGCGAGCGCCGCGCGCTCGAGACCGAGCATCAGGCCTCGGCGCGGCTGGTACGGCTGGGTGCCGAGGAAGACTATGAGTACTTCAACACCGAGTTCCACCGCCGGCTCTATCGCGGTGCCCACAGCACGCACATCTACGAGTTGACCGCGATGACGCGCAGCCGGCTGGCCCCCTTTCGCCGGGCCCAGTTCAGGCTGGCCGGACGCCTGGCGAAATCCTGGCAGGAGCACGACGCCATCGTCACCGCGATCCTGCGTGGCGATGGCCCAGCTGCGGGCAAGGCCGCCATGGAACACGTGTCCATCGTCAGTGAAGCGAGCGCCGTGTTTGTCGTTGACGACCAGGCGCGAGCCGCGCCGCTACACCCTTAGAGGCATATCGAGAAGAAATGGTTCCACCCGGCCGCACTGCGCCCATTGGCCTGGTCGCAGCCAGGGCCGGGATCCGCTTTCAGGGTCGATTGATTGCGCGGCCGCCGTCGCGATCGACGTCCTTGGGTGCGTATTCGCCTGCATTGACGTCGAAGCCGGTCCAGCCGTCTGCCTCGTACATCCTACGGCGTTCAGCCAGGTCGACCGATCGAGACTGACCCAAAATCTCCTCGGCATTCGGCACGAGTTCGTCGTCCACCTTGGCCGTCACCAAGGTGCCGCCGCGGCGTACACCTTCCGCATAGATGTGCGCATCGCGCTCGGGCACGCCCGACTCTGTCAGAGCACCGATAATGCCGCCGGCCGCTCCACCAGCCACGGCGCCGGCAACCGCCCCCGCGGCGGTGGCGGCGAGCCATCCGGCGGCGACCACAGGGCCGACACCCGGGATGGCCATGACGCCCAGCCCCGTGAGCAGGCCCCCGGCACCGCCGATCACAGCTCCGATTCCCGCGCCGCTGCCAGCGTCTTCGGCGGCCTCGGAACGGTTTGCCTCATACCAGTCATCCGAGTTGTTGGCGACGATGCTGATATTGGAATGTGGGACGCCCGTCGCCTCGAGCTCGCCGACCGCATCGGCCGCGTCGTCATAATTGTCGAACAGTCCGGTTACCGTCTTCATGTGATTTCTCCTGATCCATGCTCACTTGCTCGAGGCAACGACGTTGCCCTGGTAGTCGACCCCTACGTTGAGGTTTTCGCCTCCTTTGGCCGCCTGGCCGCGCCAGATGCCCTGGTCGTCCTTGGTAAGCTTCGATACGTTCGAATATCCCGCATTCTCGATCCGGCTCTTGGCCTGGGCTTCGGTGAAGCTGTTTGCGCCGGGGACGAGAGCGGCGGCGTTGGGAATATTGTCGGTCTTCACCGCCGGCGTTGTCGCTCCCGTGATGGCGTCTTGCCTGGCGGCGATCTTCTCGATCGTCTGCTGGTGCATCTTCAACGTACCGACCGTTTGCTGGGCAAAAGTCTTGAGTGCGGCGTTGTCACCGCCGCTGGCATAATTTTCAAACAGCTTGACGGCGTCGTCATGCGCGTTGCGCTGCAGGTCAACGTAAGCCGGATCGATCGGCCCCTGCGCATTCTTGAGCTTGTCCAGATCGCCCTGGTGCTGGGCATCGAGCGCCGGCGGTACTTTCAGTTTCTGTTCGCCCGCGATCGCTTCCAGCTTGGCGTTGGCGGCGCCGTGGTCCCGGATCATCATCTGGGCAAAATCCTTGATGCGTTGGTCCTGAACCTTGTCCAGGGCAATCTGGCTCGAGTCGACCTCGAACTTGCCGCCGACGGCAGCCTTGTCGACGAAATCCTGGGCGCTGTCGGCAGCAAAGGCGGGCATTGCGAGAACAGTGCAAGCAACTGCGAAGGAGGCGAGAAGATGTCGTGTTTTCATCGGCTTTGTCCTTGTCGGTGAGCGAATTTGCGTTGCGACCTAACAAGCCGGGATGCGCTTTGTTCCCCCATCGAGACGGCATGCCAGCGGACCATTCAGCGGCAAAATCCGTGAAGGAGCCGTCGGGCGTGGCTGCAAAAAAACGCCGTGAAAAACGAGTGATTCCAGGCATCGCTATTCCAACGCCAGGTACGCTGGAACAAATCGGCGGTCGCGGAGTTAGCGTGCGGTCTGCGCGGCTCGTCCTTGGGCAGGCTTTGTAAAGCAACGGGGCAGGTCTTGGAGGGGCAAGTGCGTGCGGGCCATTTCAGAAAGCCGATCATCATTCAACCTGGCCGCATTGACCGAGACAGGGTCGTGGTCTCTGTGTCCGATGCCGCTGAAGTGCTGCTGCGGGACTGGCCAGAGCCGAAATCCGAAATGCGTCTTGCCGCGCTCAGGGCGTGCCTTGCCGTGATGCGTGGCGAAAAGCCTCCAAAGGTCGCAAGACAGGCGTTCATCGTTGCGGCCAAGGACGCCAGGATTCTGCTCGAGCAAATATAGCCGTGTCAAAACCACCGCTGCCGATTTGGCAGAGTTTGGTTCGAAAGAGAGAGGTCATGGCCAAGATGTCAAATCCTACCCCTGCCTCTGCCAGAGGCGAGATTGAGGCGGGAGCGACGCAGGACAAAACGCCAGGCTTCGATCCCGCCATTGTCCCGCTGGAGACCGACGCCGAGGCGGCCGACACACAAAATCCGGTCGCTGGAGCAGAGCCGCCACGTTCCCGGCCAAAATTCGAGAACGACGCCAGCTTCGCCAATGCGATGCGGCCGATCGAAAGCGAACCGGAACTGCGGCCTCGCGGCAACTGGCCGCTGTTTGTCATTGCAGCTGTCGTTTTGATAGCCGCCGCGGTCTTTCTGGCCGCGAGCATGCTGCGCTGAAAATATTCACGACGATGCGCGGCGGCGACCTATTCGCGACGATCGGGTGCGCTCTTCATGCCGGAGAGTTCGGTCATCGGGCACAGCAGCCGCGGGCGCGCCGGGTCGGAGATGTCGAGCTTGTCCCAAGGGATGCGGTACAGACCATCGCGGCGGCGCAGCCGAAACAGATCGAGCACCGCCACGCCCATGGCCGACGCAGAAAGACGCTCGAAAGCAGCGTGGATGCCGACGTGGAATTCGGTAACGACGAAATCGTCGCCATCCCGTTCAGCGCGGATTTCCTCGATGTAGCCGATGCTCTTGCCTCGCTGCGACAGCACGCGTCGCCCAGCCAGACGTTCGAGATTGACGATGGTCATCATCAAGCTCCCGGAATGCGCCCGATGATATGATCGCGCAACCAGTCCTGCCAGGCGAAGATCGACGTCTGACGCACATCCACATCGAACTCGATGTCGGTGCCGATATCCCTCACCTTGTGCCAGGCGATCCGATGCGGCTCGCCATGGCGCTTGCCACCCAGCTTTGCCGCGAGTCGCGCCACCCATCGCCCAGGTCCTGCGCCGAGGCGGCGCGCCAAAGTGATGGAGCCGAGTTCGATCGCAATGATCCTTGGCGGCTTGCCCTGCCGCAACTCCGCCACCAGCCCATCGATCTTGCCGATCTTGACCTGTTCGCGGTCAACCACCTGCTTGTCCAGGAGATCACGCAGCAATTTCATCATGTGCCTCCGAATATCTGCAGCGGGATCGTCACCACGGCCAGCACAAAGCCGAGCGCGATGATGAAGATGACCGCGGCGTTGGAGAGAATGCCGTTGCGATGCTCGCCGACGTAGCGTTTGTCGTTCAGCAGAAACAGGAATGGAACCACGGTCAGCGGCAGGCTGGCCGCCGTCAGCGCCATGGAAAAGATGGTGAGCCTCAGCGGATCGAGACCAAGCATGATGGGGATGGCGGCAAGAAACAACGATACCGTGTACACCGCGCTGAACCCTGGGTTGTCGCGCGGCTTGCGGTCCTCGCCCCACGTCCAGCCGAAGCCTTGAGCCACGAGGTAAGCCTGCTGCAGCCCGACTTCGAGCGTAGCGCCGAAGCAGGCAATGGCGAGAGAGGCTACGAACAGGACGAAACCCCAGAAGCCGAATACCGGGATTAGCATCAACGGCAACTGGTGATAATCGTCCACCTGGTCGATGCCGTGCGTCGCCAGCACGAGGGCGGCCACGATCAGCACGCCGACCGAAATGGTGCCGCCGAAAGACATCCCCAGTCCCGCTATGGCCCGATTGGCACCGAGATAGCTCTTGTCCCACTGGTCCTCGATGGCCCCGGAGGAATAGAACATGAACAGGTACGGCGATATCGAAGCGCCGAGAATGCTGACCGCCATGAACCAGTAACTGGCGGTATCGTGGGCTGGCAGCGAAGGCACGGCGCCAGCAGCGACCGCTGTCCAGTCGGGTTTCAGCATCACGGCCGCGACGACGAAACACAAGGTCACCAGGCCGAGCATCGACACGCCTTTCTCGATGAGGCCGAACGTGCCTTTCCAGAGCAGCAGCCACGCCAGAAAAGCCACCGGCAGCGCCCACCACTGGAAGCCTATGCCGGTGGCAAGTTCGAGTGCGATGGCAACGCCGCCGATCTCGGCGGAGAGCACCATGAGACTGAGCAAGAAGGTGGCAAGCAACGGCCACACAAAGACGTTGAAGCCAAATCTCTCGCGAATGCCATCGCAGATCGTGTGATGGCTCACCGCCGCGAACCTGCCGGCCATTTCCACCAGAAAGATGATGCAGATGGTGCCGAGCACCACGGCCCAGATCAGTTGGAAACCGAAAGTCGCGCCTGCCTGCGCCGCCGTCGCCATCGATCCGACTTCGAGGAAGCCGCCAACGCTGGTAACGACGCCGAGCGATATTTCCACGAGCTTCTTCATGGCTTCGGCGCGAAATATTTTGCATAGGCGGTGGCAAGCGAGCGCGAGGCAAGTTGAAGATCCTGTTTTGCTTTCTGGACCCCCGCTCGGTTGCCTGCCTGCAATCCCGCCCCGGCGTGAGCCACCGCGACCGACAGATCCTTGACCGCTGTCGCCAATGCAGCCTGCTCGGCGGGTTCGGCCGTTTCGGCCGATCGGATTTGCGCCTCGGCATCGGCCAGTGTCTTGCCGACCGATTGCAGCGTGCCAGCGGTGTATGCGAACGGCGCCGCACCGCTTGTCCAGGCATCGAGCACCCTCGATGCGGTCTGTGCGGCGGATGCCGCAGTTTGTGATTGCTGCTCGATCCGATCGGAAGACGAGCATCCCGCCGAAATGCCCAGAAGCAACAGGACGCACAGATAATCCAGCCTGAGATGACGGCCACTGAAGGTCAAAGCCGGCGTTTGGTGCGCCACAGCAACAGTCTCCCCGCAACCGAAGCGAATCGTGATCGGCATGAATTGATCTAGAGTGCCCCGTGTGCCCGTCAATCAATGATCGCACGCGTGCCATCGCAAGACATGGACCATGACAGGGAACCGCCGGCCACGATTGAAACCAACTCAAGCGGAACAAACGATCGCTTGCGGTATTTGGAATACGAGGCGAACCGACCTCAACCCGTCCTGATCACCGCATCGACGTGGATGAACTGCTGGCACGGAGGATTCCGCAATGCCTCGTCTCATAGCCTGGATAGTGATCGTGGCGGTCGTGATCATCGCGGCCTGGTTGTGGTTCAGCGGCCACAAAGCGAGCAACGGGAGCCAACCCGCGCCCCACGCGATAGACCAGAACGGCTAGTTCAATCCTGCTCGGCCGCGCCTGGAGGGTTCTCGACCCTGTATTCGTGGACCAGGCCGAGAACCTGACTTCTCACTGTCTCGCGCGCTTCGGGCTGAATGAAAGGCATCAGCCGCTCGACGGTTTCGACGACCGCACGCGGCAGATCCGCAACGGCATCGGTAAGCGCGCTGCCATGTTCATACATGTTGTCCGTCAGCTTCTTGTCCAGATCGGAAAGTATGCCCATCACCACACTCCATGTCCGTGTCACCCTCTGATAATGGGCAGTCCGGCAGAGATGTTCCGCACAGGGCGCCAGCACCCAGACGGCTGGGACATCGTTTCCGCTGAGCGCTTCACCGCAAGGTCGTCTGGCCCGGGTCGCGTCGTCTGGCTTTCGGTGGAATGAGCCTGCCGGCATTGGCACGTAACCCCCTGACGAATTCTTCCAGATAAGGGAGCAATTCGAAAAGCAGGATCACGGCCATCACGCAGACGATATAAGTCACCGGCAGCGGCTGCGATTTCCAGGCAAAATCAAAGCGCGCGGTTTCCCGTCCTGCCCCGAACAATGCGAGAAACTGTCCCCAATGAAGGGACACGACGCTGACCAGCCCCATCAGCGGGGCCATCTCCAGAAAGCTGTGCACATGCTGTTCGATCGGCGTTACCGTGCGCGCCGATGTGGCGTAGCGAACGTCCCACATCGCGGTGGCCTCATGAATGAAGAAGGTGACGATCATGATGGCTATGACCAGGGCATTCACGTCGAGGAACATGGCGGCAAGCAGCGGTATGCCGACCTCGATGAACATCAGGAGATGGATCAACGATTCCTTGGCGCCGGTCGTCGATTCGATATGCGAAGCGCGATGGCAGAGCCAGTCTGCAAAACCAGCGACCAACCAGACCGGGAGAAGGAAATACATCAGGATCAGAACGGTGGGATCTGACAGCACAACGTCCTCTCGTCCGAGTTCATATGAAGGATAGCGACACTGGTGAGCCAAGCTGGGGTTGTTGGTAGCGGTCGATCACTGCTGCCCCGGCATTTCGGTATTTTCCTTGGGATTTTTCTGGACGCCCGCGGCCGGTGAAGTATCCGCGGGAGCGTTGCCGCCCTGGTTCTGCTCAGGCGCCCGTTTCAGGGGCGAAGTGCGCCAGCCCATGTCAACGTAGTGAAAACCGATCAGGAAACCGATGATAATGACCGCGGCTATCGCCAGCGAGATTACCGCGTTGCGTCGCTCCATCGTGCTGCTCCCTTCGCTTGCCGAACAGCCAATGACCAAAATAGTTCCACACGCAGGCGCGAACCGATGCCGAGGCACCGGTTATCGTTCGCCTGGCAAGCGCGGCCGAATTGCACCAGCGACGTTCGCTTCACGGACTCGGGAACAATCAAGCAGGGGCGAGGTTTGGTATTGGCATTCGCAAGGACGACCGTCATGGAACCCGCCGTTACCGATCATGTCGAAATCAAGAAATACGACCACCCGACGGGCGGATGGGGGTCCCTGTCCTCCTTGATCCGCAAGGCATATGGCGAAGGCCTGCTGATGTCGGGAATATGGAGCACGCTGCTCAAGCAGAACAAGGCAGACGGCTACATGTGCGTTTCCTGCTCATGGGCCAAGCCAGCGGAGCCGCGGCCCTTCGAGTTTTGCGAAAATGGCGCCAAGGCCACCATGTGGGATCAGACGAAGCTGCGTTGCGGTCCGGACTTCTTCGCACGGCATTCGGTCACCGACCTGCTCGATTGGCCGGATCGCGACCTGGAAAAGCAAGGCAGGCTCACGGATCCGCTGCGCTACAACGCTGTCACCGATCGCTATGAGCCGATTTCCTGGGATGAAGCCTTTGCCGAGATCGGCATGGAACTTCGGCGGCTCGATCCGAAGTCGGTCGTCTTCTACACATCCGGCCGCGCCTCGCTGGAAGCTTCATTCATGTATCAGCTCTTCGCCCGCATCTACGGTTCGTCGAACCTGCCCGATTCTTCCAACATGTGTCACGAATCGACCTCGGTCGGACTTCCCGAGTCGATCGGCTCGCCGGTTGGGACCGTGCAGCTCGAAGACTTTTCCAAATGCGACATGATGTTCTTCTTCGGCCACAACACCGGCGTGACGGCGCCGCGGCTGTTGCACCCGCTGCAGGAGGCTCGCCAACGTGACGTGCCGGTCTTCACCTTCAATCCCCTGCCGGAGCGAGGGCTTAAGCGCTTCAAGAATCCGCAGGATCCCGTCGAGATGTTGTCGCCAGGCCCCGGCACCAAGATGTCCAGCGACTTCTTCCAGGTCCGCAGCGGCGGCGACATTGCCGCAATGACCGGGATTGCCAAGGCGGTGCTGGCACTCGATGACGCGGCTCGGGAGAATGGAAATTCGCGTGTCCTCGATGTCGAGTTCCTTGCCGAACACACGCATGGTTTTGCTGAGTTCGAAGCCTATTTACGCGCTGCCGAGTGGAAAGACATCGTCACACGGTCGGGCATCGCGCGAGCGGATCTGGAGCATGTGGCTGAAGTCTACGGCCGCTCCAATGCGGTGATCGGCAATTACGGGATGGGCCTGACGCAGCACAGGCATGGCACCGAGAACGTTCAGATGCTTTGCAATCTGCTGCTGATGCGTGGCAACATCGGAAAGCCCGGTGCCGGCATTTCGCCGCTGCGTGGTCACTCCAACGTCCAGGGCCAGCGCACCGTCGGCATATCTGAAAAACCTGAGCTCGTTCCACTCGACAAATTCGCGGAATTCTATGCTTTCGAGCCCCCGCGCGAAAAAGGCCTCGATACGGTCGAGACCTGCGAAGGCGTCATTGCCGGCTCCGTGAAGGGCTTTATCGGCCTGGGGGGTAATTTCGTGCGCGCCGTGCCTGAAACCGGGCTGGTCGAGAAAGCCTGGCGGGGACTTGGCCTGCATGTCGAGATCGCGACCAAGCTCAACCGCAGTCATCTCATCCCCGGGGCGGTAACTTATCTGTTGCCTTGCCTGTCGCGGCTGGAGAGAGACCGCCAGGAAAGCGGCGATCAGACGGTTTCCGTGGAGGATTCCACCGCCTGCATCCATGGCTCCTTCGGATCGCGCCCGCCAGCTTCGCCAAATCTGCTTTCAGAGCCGAAGATCGTTGCCGAGCTGGCCAAAGCTACCGTACCGGGCACGAGCTCGATTGCTTGGGACGAGTGGGTTGCCGACTATTCCCGCATTCGCGATGAGATCGAACGCTGCATCCCTCAGCATTTTCGCCAGTTCAACAAACGGTTCCTGACGCCGGGAGGCTTTCATCGCGACATCAAGGCGTCGAAGCGAGTTTGGGAGACGCCGAACAAGAAGGCCAATTTCAAGCTGCCGACGACGCTCGAGACGAATCCCGACATCGATGTATCCGGGTACAAGGTCCTGACGCTGATAACGGTGCGTTCCAATGACCAGTTCAACACAACTGTCTACGGTTATGATGACAGGCTGCGCGGCATCCATGGCACACGCATGGTCTTGCTGATGAACGAGGCCGACATCCAACGGTTCGGATTGACCGCGGGGCAGCAGATCGATCTCGAAACCCATGCGGATGACGGTGTCGAGCGGCGCGTCCGGGGCTTGCGCGTGACATCCTATTCGGTGCCTGAAGGCAACTGCGCCGGCTATTATCCAGAACTCAACCCTCTGGTGCCCCTCTGGCACCGCGCCAAGAAAGCCCACGTTCCCGCCGTTAAATCCGTTCCAGTCAGAATTATTGGCTGAAACCAGACTGGCGTCGCTTCGTATTTTCCCGGCGGCGTCACAAACCCGGACAAGCAGCGGCCCACCTGGACCGGATGGCTCTTAACCGCCAGGCGGCTTGGGCGATGCCGGCTGCGTTGGCTGCGTGCCTTGCTGGTCCCCGCCAGTACTGGTCTGTGGTGTCGGATTGGTATCCGTCGCCGGATTCTTGTCGACAGGCTGGCTGTTCGTCGTATCCGTCTTGGATTTGACGGGGTCGGCATTGTTGTTGCACGCCGCCAAGGCGAGCAACGCCGATGCCGCACACAGTGACCATAAGGCTCTCATACTGACTTTTCCCCAATGAGTTCGGGTAAAGCAGCCGACAAGTGACCTATTCGATCGAACCGCACGGAAAGTCCCTGTTTGACCGCACTTCGGGCCAGCAAATGATCGAGTTCGGTATCTTCGATCGGGCTGCGAACCACCTGACGGATGGCCCGGCACGCCAGCTCGGTCGAGACAAAATCATACCTCCTGCTTCTGGCGAGAACATATTGTTCGACCAGCATCTTCACGCGCCTGAGCGCGATTTCATCGGCATAGTGCATTTCGGTTCTCCTGCGCGCCGAACTGCCGAACGAGTGGGTTGTTCCGCCCGAATTCAAAACACGATCGCTCGGCTGACGGAAAAACCCGCGCCTCCCGGCAAGGGAGCGCGCGGGCTGATCAGGCTGAGGGGAACCCGATCTTGCAGCGTCAAACAAGGGGAGCGACGACGCCGCACGACACCGAACCTGCATCGACGTCAGTTGTTCCGCTTCGCCTTATTCGAGTTGTTCGCGCCTGAACGGAAGATCCGCTTTTGGCCAAGGTCCAGAACGGCGCGATCGACGCGTCCTTCGTGATCATGCATGGGGCCAACCTCGAAGCCGTATCCGATCTCTGCAAGACGTTTGCAGCCGCATGGCTGGGACATCCACACGCACAAGAACCGCTCCGTCCTTACTCGTGCCGCCCTCGGCAGCGTGGTGTCGTTGCGGTCGCGGAACTTTCGATCGCGCCGACGATTGACCTGCCTACATGAGATGTTTTCCCTTGCAAGGAAGGAGCCACAATGACCAAGGAAGGTTCAACCTCGAAACCCGCCGTCCGATCGCCGAATGCCGGTGGCCTGCCGCACCCAAGGCGGGATGCCAAAGCAACGGATGCCGGCGCAAAGCCGGTGACGCCAAAGACCGCCGGCGCATCCCGGCCGTCGAGCGTTCCGCTGGATAATCCGGTCACCAATCGAAATGCCGGCCGGCCACGCCAGGCGAGTACCACGCCCCGGCCTACCGACAAGCCGCTGGATTGATCGCGACCGGCTGGCTTGAAATCACGACCGTTTCTTGGCTGCGCGGAGCGACGCAAGGTCAGCCACGGCAGTGAGGATGGCCGCCTCGCTTGCTGGTTTTGCAACGAATTTGCAGTTTCGAAACGGGACAGGAACATCACGCTCCCCGAAGCCCGTTACGAACGCGAACGGAGTGCCGCGAGCCAGCAAGACTTCCGCGACCGGCAGGCTCGTTTCACCGTTGAGCTGAATATCCAGCAACGCCAGGTCGACCTTGTCCGCCTCGACAAATTGAAGCGCGGCGGCAACGGACGAAACAGGGCCGACCACGGGATAGCCCGCTGCAAGCAAGTCAGACGCGACGTCCTCTGCGATCAGCCACTCGTCCTCGACCACCAGAACGTGCGGTCTGTCGCTCATGGCGCGTCCTTATGGTTTGCCGAAAAAGCGATCTGAACCTCGAGACCGTCCTTGCGGAAGGAGGTCTCGACATCGCCGCCGAGCCTGTAGCCGATTTCCCCCTTCAACAGGTTCAGGCCAAAGCCATTGTTCAACGGCTCCCTGACGGGAGGGCCGTCCTTTTCGCGCCAGCCAAGCGTGAAATTGTCGCCATCCATCGCCCATTTGACGCCGATCCTGCCTCGGGGCTTGGACAAGGCGCCATACTTGGCCGCATTGGTGGCCAGTTCATGAATGGCCATGCTGAGGGAAAGCCCTTGTTGCGGGCCGAGTTTAACGTCGTCGCCATCGAGTTCGATCCGTTCGATGCCGAACGGTTCGAGTTCCTGGTGGAGCAATTCCTTGACCGAAGCCTCTTTCCACTTCTCGCGGGTCAGCAGTCCGTAGGCCCGGGACATGGCGTGCAGCCGACCGATCAACGCGTCCGCGAACTCTTCCTTCGTATCGGAACTGTCCCGCATGCGGTTGGCGATGCTGGCGATCACCGCCAGCATATTCTTGACGCGATGGTTCAGCTCCGAGATGAGCACCTGCTGATGCTCTTCCGCCCGCGCCAGGGTGGTAACGTCGACCAGTGTCACCACGACGCCCTGTATCCTGTTGCCCTTGTCCCGATAGGGGTTGATGCGGACCATATGAAACAGGCCCCTGGAATCGCGCGCAAGATGGTGGTTCAGGGTCTCGCCTGTCTCGAACACCTTGTCGATGTGCTGCTTCAACTCGGGATAATCGAGTTGGCTCGACAGATCCGTCAACGGCCGGCCGACGTCGGAGGGGCGCAGGCTGAAGAAAGATGAGGCCGCCGGCGTGAAGGTTCGCACCACAAGACTGCGGTCGAGAAAAATGGTCGCGATATCGGTGCTTTCGAACAGGTTCCGCAGATCGCTGTTGGCGTGATCGAGCTCTTCTATCTTGCTGGTCAACTCCGCGTTGATCGTGTTGAGCTCTTCGTTGAGCGACTGCATCTCCTCCTTGGACGCTTCGAGTTCCTCATTGGTGGATTGCGCCTCTTCATTGACGGAGACGAGTTCCTCGTTCGAGGATTTCACCTCTTCGAGCGCCGTCTCGTATTCCTCGATGGTGGATTGAAGGCGCTCTCTTGTGTCGCGCAGCTCCCGCTCGAGATCGGCGGTGCTGTCGCTGTCACGACTGCCGCCGTCCTCATCGGATCGGGCCTGCGTCGGTCCCGACGGCTCGAAGAGCACAAGGTAAAGCGGCTCACCATTGCCCCTCTCGGCGAGCGGCTCGATCGTCAGCCTGATCGGTTGTACGCGTTCGTCGTCTTCCTCGACAGCGAGGTTATCCCGCACGACCGTGCGGCGTGTCGTCGTCGCCTCCCTCAATGCGGCGCGCAGATCCAGCCGAAGCCCGCGGCGCGCCATCGTCAGCAACTGCCGGCTGGGAATACCTTGCGGCGCTTCGAGGAATCTGCCGGTCCTCGCCGAATAGTAGACGACGTCGCCTTCGGCATTGACGAGGACATGCGGGGGCGCGAACCGCTCCAGCACCTGCGCCTCGACAGCCTGGCGCAGCGGATAGCCGACAGTTCCCTTCTTCAAGCCAGCGGTTTCGGCGGGAAAAACGCCGGAAGGAACATCTCCGATCAGGGCCGGCAGCCTGATGTGCGGCGAAACATGCTCCCGTGCCTGGAAGAGGCGATGTTTCTTGTCGACGGTGGCAAACAGATTTTCGTGCTGCCCGACGCTCTCAGAGGTGCCGAGGAAAAGATAACCACCGGGCTTCAGCGAATAGTGGAAGACAGGAAGAACGCGGCTTTGAATGGCTGGGCCGAAATAGATCAACAGGTTACGGCACGAAACCAGATCCATGCGCGAGAAGGGCGGATCGCGAATGACGCTATGTGGCGAGAAGATGCACAGTTCCCGGATCTCGTTGCTGAGGACGTACGTTTCGCCATCGCCGGTGAAAAACCGCTGTTTGCGTTCCGGGGAAAGTCCTTGCATCAACGCTTCGGGATAGCGTGCCGCGCGCGCCACCGCCAGCGCCGGCTCGTCTATGTCGGTCGCGAAAATCTGGACGCGAGGCACGGCCGAAAGCGTTTCCATGTGTTCACGCAGCAGGATGCCGATGGAGAACACCTCTTCGCCTGTGGCGCAGCCTGGAATCCAGACCCTGACGGTATCGCTCGCCGTCTTGCCGTCGAACAGCCGCGGGATGATCTTTTGTTCGAGCAATTCGAAGGCGTCGGGATCGCGGAAGAAGTTGGTAACGTTGATCAGCAGATCGCGAAACAGGTTCATCACCTCGCGAGGGTCCTTCTTCAGCCAGTCGATATAGGCGCCGATGGACTGAATCTGGGCGATCTGCATGCGCCGCTTGATCCGGCGCAGGAAGGTCTTGGTTTTATAACCTGAAAAGTCATGACCGGAGTGGCTGCGCAAGATCCCGTATATCTGTTCGCGGACCTGATCTATGTCGGCCGTATGAACGTCCTCTTCGTTCGTCAGCCCGTCCAGCGCGTCGAAGCCGCGGGCGTAAGCCTCCAGCTTCGCCCCAATCTCCTCGGCAGGCACGGCGACGTCGATGAGCCCGCTGGCAATGGCGCTCTGCGGCATGTCGGGATTGCGCGGACCGTAGCCGTCAGCCGCTTGCGCCACGGTGAGCCCGCCCCGCTCCTTGATGGCCTTGACGCCCAAGGTTCCATCGGAATCGCCGCCCGACAGAATGACGCCGACCGCGTATTCGCCCTGGTCCTCGGCCAGTGCGCTGAAGAAGATATCGACGGGTTTACGCTCTTGGGTAAGCCCATTGGGCCGCCTAAGGTGCAGCACGCCCTTCTCGATGACGACAGTGACGTTTTCCGGCATCACATAGACGTGGTCGGGTTCGACAGCCATGCCGTCCTCGACCACCATGACAGGCATCTCGGTATAGCGGTCGATAACCTCATGCAGCAGGCTGTTGCGCTTGGGACTGAGGTGCGTGATGATCACGAACGCCATTCTTGGCTGACCGGCGATGCCCTTGAACAGCCCTTCCATCGCGGGAATGCCACCCGCGGACGCGCCGACGCCGACGATGGGGAACTTGATTGATTGCGCTGTCACGGCATATCCCTCTTCCCCCGACCCGACATGAACTCCCTCAAGGTCGGTACGGATAGGACATAACCATATAGCGCGCAGGCAGAATGGAACAAGACAGCACGGATGACGTTGAACACCCATGGTGGTTCAATGACAAAACGCTCAGCTGGCATGAAGCTCCTGGCACCAATGGCGCCGCCTCAATCAATCAAATATCTCGATGCAGGGTCCGTCCCGGATCGCATGCTGGTGCTTGCGAAACGATTGCAGGCGGCGCTGGATCACAGAAAATGGGAAACGGCTTCTCTGCATCCTAAACTCCGTTCGAAGAAAGGATGACGACGTGCGCGATCTGCGGGGATTGCACATTCTGATTGTCGAAGACGAATGGGCGGTGGCGGGAGATCTCGCACGGTTTTTCAGCAATATGGGCGCCATCATCCTCGGACCCGCAGCCACCGTCGAGCAGGCTTCCGAACACACCGATCAGGCCGAAGCTGCAATCCTGGACGTCAATCTCAACGGCCGACGCGTGTTTCCCATCGCGGACAAGTTGATGCGTCGGGGCATCCCTTTCGTGTTCTTCAGCGGCGATAACGACATCGCCATTCCCGAACATCTTCGCTACGCCAGCAATTTGCGAAAATCCTCGGGCAGCAGGGCAGTGTTCAATGCCCTTTTTCCGGCGCAGGCGTCGGAACGAGCTGGCATCGCCGTGCCCCCTCCGCCAGACGACGTCTTCGCGCTTTTGCCCAAACTGCGGCTCGCGGCGCGTCTTTTGCTGGGGGACGTCAACGCATCCGACCGGCTGGTTGAGAGGACACTCGAGCAAGCGATCCGAACCATCGACCACAGGCGGCTTGGCCAGTCGACCGAAAACTGGCTCAACGACATCATGCGAGAGGTGGTGAAGGACCACGGCGCGAACCTGATGCATTGAATTTTGTCCTCCGAGCCCGAGGCTAAGTCGCTTCCGTTGGGGGTTGCGATCGTCTGTCATCCGCAACTGTGTTCAGGGGCCTGATTTTGCCGGATCGCCTTTCTGGCTCAGCGCCCGAAGCAATGGAGCCGTCGATTGTTCCATCGAATTGCGAGATTTTCTGGATCGGCCAGGATCAGCTGCCAGGCCAGCCTTCTCAACCCTTGCGATCGCGCTCGACGAATTTGTTGAAGCGGCTGGCTTTCCCGTCGCTGGTCTTGGCCTGATACAGGAACGCCAGATCGTTCTCGTCGAATATCCGGAAGAACTCGTCCCAATCGATGGGCTCGAATGCTTCCTCGGGCTCGCCGAAGTCGATCCGCAGGATGCCGCCCTCGCCCTTGGTGCGAACCACCGCCGGCCGGCCCTGACGCTCCTCGGCCCATTTGCGAATTTCGTCGTGATTGGTGGTCGTCTGGGACTGCGACATTGAAATCTCCTTGATCATCGGGCCTCGCGCTGTCGGCGTCACAGCGGCTGTCGAGCGTCCTAACAGCACACCGGCGGCAATGTTCCAGCATCACGGGGCTGACGGCGATGTCTTGCTTCGCACGAAGGTCTCAAAGGGAACTTTGTTGAAGCACAGGGAACAAACCTTTTGCCGAAAAGTTCGGGGCGCCGAGGTCACTTGTCCGAGGAGTCGTCGTGAAACGCATATTGGTTACAGGAGGCTGCGGCTTCATAGGCCGCCACGTCACACAAGAACTCATCGCTCAGGATTATTCGGTTCGCATTCTCGACGCCTTGCTCGAGCAGGTGCATGCGGGCGAAGCGATCGCGCTTCCCGCCGGAGCCGAACTGATCAAGGGCGACGTCCGCGACCGCGAGGCCGTTACTGAGGCGCTGGAAGGCGTCGACGCTGTCATTCACCTGGCGTCGGAAGTGGGCGTCGGACAATCGATGTACGAGATCGCGCGCTATGTCAGCACTAACGACCTCGGCACGGCGACGCTGCTCGAGGCGTTGATCAAACACCCGGTCGAGCGGATCGTCGTCGCCTCCTCGATGAGCGTCTATGGCGAGGGTCTTTATGCCACGCCCGACGGCCGGCGCATCGACAATGCCCGGCGCAAGCCGAGCGACATCAAAAGCGGACAGTGGAATCCGCTGTCGCCGGAAGGGGAACCCCTTTCGCCGGTGCCGACAGACGAAGAAAAACCGGTCGATCTCGCCTCGATCTACGCGCTGACAAAATACGCCCAGGAGCGCGCCGTGCTGATCTTCGGCGACGCGTACGGCATCGATGCGGTCGCGCTGCGCCTGTTCAATGTTTTCGGTGCCGGCC
The DNA here is from genome assembly GCF_006440535.1 of Mesorhizobium sp. B2-5-13. NCBI lineage: Bacteria > Pseudomonadati > Pseudomonadota > Alphaproteobacteria > Hyphomicrobiales > Phyllobacteriaceae > Mesorhizobium > Mesorhizobium sp. B2-5-13. The sequence continues at coordinate 72,254 of NZ_VFUI01000003.1, forward strand.
AGGCACTATCAAATCCCTATACCGGCGTGCTGGCCAACTTCGCTTCACGTCTCGCCAATGGCCAACGGCCGATGATCTTCGAGGATGGCGAACAGAAGCGCGATTTCGTTCATGTGCAGGACGTCGCCCGCGCCTTTCGCCTTGCGCTGCAGCAACGTCAGGCAAAGGGCCACGTCATCAACATCGGCAGCGGCCGGGCCTATGCGATCAGCGAAGTCGCGCGATTGCTGGCAGAGGCCATGGGAACCCCGAACCGCTCGCCTGAGCTGCTCGGCAAGGCGCGCTCCGGCGATATACGCAACTGCTTCGCCGATATTTCCAAGGCACGTGAGCTGCTCGGCTTCGAACCGGGCCGCCGATTGGAGAACTCTCTCGGCGATTTCGTTTCCTGGGTGCGCAACACGGCGGCCATCGACCGCGGCGCCGAAATGAAGCGCGAGCTCGAAGAGCGTGGGTTGGTGTCATGAGCCCGGGCGCACGCAACCGTCGCGAAGCGCCGGTCGCCATCGTCGGCGGCAGCGGCTTCATAGGATCGAACCTGGCCGACAGCCTGTTGTCGGATGGCGAACCGGTGCTGGTGGTCGACAATTTCAGCCGTCCCGGCGTCGAACAGAACCTTGAATGGCTGGCCCAGAAACATGGCGACCGCCTTACCGTCGAGACCATCGATGTGCGGGACGCCAATGCCCTGGCGCCGGTTCTGATGAGGTCCAAGGCGATCTTCCATCTGGCCGCGCAAACGGCCGTCACCACGAGCCTGGTCCGGCCGGACGAGGATTTCGACATCAACCTTCGGGGAACGTTCAACGTGCTGGAAGCGGCGCGACTGAGCGGCGAGCGCATCCCGGTGGTTTTCGCCAGCACCAATAAGGTCTATGGCAGCCTTCCCGATGTCGCGGTTCGCAAGGACGGCGACCGCTACACACCTTGCGACAGCGCCATCCAGGCCCGCGGCATCGATGAGGCCCGCGGCCTGGATTTCTGCACACCTTATGGCTGCTCCAAGGGTGCGGCGGACCAGTATGTGCTCGACTATGCCAAATCCTACGGCATGCCGACGGCGGTGCTGCGGATGAGTTGCATCTACGGACCGCGCCAGTTTGGAACCGAGGACCAGGGCTGGGTGGCGCACTTCCTGCTCAGCGCCCTGACGGGACGGCAAATCACCATCTACGGCGACGGCAGGCAGGTGCGCGACATCCTGCACGTCTCGGATGCGGTCGCCGCCTACAGGGCCGTGCTGGACCAGATCGAGACCGCCACGGGCCAGGCATTCAATCTTGGCGGCGGACCAGAAAATGCGCTCAGTCTGCGTATGCTGTTGAGCGAGATCGGCGGCCTGACCGGCCGTGAGCTTTCGATCCGCCACGATGGGGAACGGACCGGCGACCAGCCCTTCTTCGTCGCCGATACCCGCAAGATCGAGGCCGCGCTTGGCTGGAAGGCGCAGGTCGCGTGGCGCGAGGGCATTCGCGATCTTGCCGACTGGCTGCAGCGCCACCGGCTCGAGCCTCGCCCTGAAGCCGTGAGGTACGTCGCATGAGAATAGCCCTGGTCAATCCCTTCTGGACGTATGACGACAGCATCTATTTCGGCTGCCGCCAACCCCATTTGCCGCTGGAACTCGGCTATTCGAAAGCCATGCTCGAAGCGGCGGGCCATGAGGTGCTGCTGCTGGACGGGCAGTTACAGAAGCTCGACAATTCCGGGCTCTGCGAACGCGTGACTGAGTTCGCGCCGGCGATGACGGTCGTCAGCACCGCGCCGACTTATCTGTTCTGGCGCTGCGCACCGCCGGAGCTGCGCGTGCCGGCCGATTTCCTCAATCGTCTGGCCGGGCGTGGCGGACGCACCGTCGCGGTCGGGCCGCATGGCTCGGCGACGCCGGCGCCGACGCTGCGCAAGCTTGGCGTCGACATTGTCGTGCGCGGCGAATGCGAGGAAATCGTCGCGGAACTTGCCCTGCGCGACGATTGGAGCGCGGTGCACTCGACCGCTTATCTGCGGGACGCCAGTCTGGTTTCGAACGGCGGCGTTCATGTCAGTTCCTTTGTCGATCATCCCCCGCTTGAATGGCCATCCGACTGGATCGCCGCCCATTCGCATCACCATCATAGGTTCGATGACCAACAGCATGGGTTCGGCGCCGAGGTCGAGGCGTCACGCGGCTGCCCCTACAATTGCAGCTTCTGCGCCAAGATCGATTTCCGCGATGCCTATCGCCGCCGGAACCACGAAACGGTGGTGACCGAAATCGATCGGCTGATTGCCCAAGGCGTCGGCTATATCTACTTCATCGACGAAATTTTTCTGCCGCAAAAAGCGTTGCTGGAGGCGTTGGTCGAGCGCGATGTGAAATTCGGCGTACAGACCCGCATCGATCTATGGAAACCCGAGCTGCTGGAATTGCTGGGCGCGGCAGGCTGCGTCTCCATCGAAGCCGGCCTCGAAAGCCTGACGGTGGAAGGGCGGGCGATGCTCGCGAAGCGCTGCCGGCTGGGCACCGAGGAACTGGCAGCGCTGCTGGTCAAGGCCAGACGCCACGTTCCCTTCGTCCAGGCCAATCTGATCGGCGTTGTCGAGGACGATCCTGCCCTTGTCGATTACTGGCGAGCCCATCTGATCGACAAGGGCGTGTGGGCCAATGAACCCGTACCGCTTTATCCTTATCCGAGTTCGCCCAGCTATCGCGAGCTTTGGGGCGAACCCGACGATCTCGCCTGGGAGCGCGCCCATGACCATTACCTCGCCTCGTTCCAGAAGTTCAGCGACATCCAGGAAAAGCGCCCGCGTCCGCTGGCGGAGCTGGAGGCGGCATGTTGCGGACACTAAGGCCGCGCAAGCGCCGCATCCTGATGACCGTCGACGCCATGGGCGGGGTGTGGCGCTATGCGCTTGATCTCGGCCGGGAACTGGTCAACGGCGGCGACAGCATCGTGTTCGCCGGGCTAGGACCGCAACCATCCGGGCAACAGGCCGAAGAGGCGCGGTCCTTCGCGACGCTGATCTGGCTGAACACGCCGCTGGATTGGATGACCCACGACGCCGGCGATCTCGACGGTTTGCCAGGGGAATTGCATGCGCTGATGCGTGACCACGCCATCGACGTCGTCCATCTCAACGCGCCGACGCAGGCAGTGGAATTGGATGCGCCCTGCCCTGTCATAGCGGTCTCGCATTCATGCGTAACGACATGGTTCCACTCCGTCAGGGGGCAGGCGTTGGACAGCGCATGGACCTGGCAGAAAGAGCGCAACAAGCGCGGCTTCGACAGGGCCGACGCCGTCATCGCGCCGAGCCGCAGCCATGCCGAGCTGCTCGAGACCTGCTATGGCCCGCTCGCACGCCTGCACATCGTCGGAAATGGCGCCCGTCCGGTCCCGAACGTCGAAACCCGCCAGCCGCTGGTCTTCGCCGCCGCCCGTTGGTGGGACGAGGGAAAGAACGTGATGGTGGTCGACCAGGCCGCCTCGTTGACGCAATGGCCCATCTTTACAGCCGGTTCGATTCACGGCCCGAACGGCGAGCGTGCCACCGTCAACCACGCCGTTTCTCTCGGGGCGCTGCCGTATGACGAGGTGCGCTCCTTGATGGCCCGCGCCGGCATTTTTGTATCGCCGTCGCTCTACGAACCGTTCGGTCTGGCGGCGCTGGAAGCGGCTATGTCGGCAACACCCCTGGTGCTCTCGGACATCTCGACCTATCGCGAGATATGGGACGGGGCCGCGATGTTCTTCGACGCGCGCGTCCCGCACGATCTCGCTGCCTGCGTCAATCGTCTTTCCAGCGATGCCGGGCATAGGCGAGAGCTCGGCCAGGCCGCCCTTCGCCGAAGCCGCAGGTACACGCTGGGGAGGCAGGCCGCGGCCATGCGCGATGTCTACGAAAAGGCGGCGCTAGCCGTGGCGGAGCGCTGATCATGCGCTTCTTGTTCTACACCCACTCGCTCGTCTCCGACTGGAACCACGGCAATGCCCATTTCCTTCGCGGCGTCATGCGCGAACTGGTGGCCCGCCGGCATCAAGCCATCGCTCTGGAGCCCGCGGACGGCTGGAGCCGGTCAAACCTGCTGGCCGAGAAGGGATCCTTCGCGATCGAACGCTTCCGCAAGGATTTCCCCGAATTGATGCCCGTGACCTATGATGCCGGGTTCGACCACGAAGCCTGGATCGCCGAGGCCGACGTGGTGATCGTCCACGAATGGACCGACCCGGAGCTTGTCGCTCGAATCGGCCGTGCCCGGACCGATGGCGGCAACTTCATCCTTCTGTTTCACGACACCCATCACCGGGCCGTGTCGGCCACCGAGGCTATCTCGGCGCTCCATCTGGAGCATTATGATGGCGTTCTCGCCTTTGGCGAAGCGTTGCGCGAGAGCTATCTGCGCGCCGGCTGGGGCAAGCGTGTCTTCACCTGGCATGAAGCGGCGGACGATCGCCTGTTCAAGCCGCACCCGGAAATCCACGCTAAGTCCAATCTGGTCTGGATCGGAAACTGGGGCGACGACGAGCGGACCGCCGAACTCAGGGAGTTCCTGATCGAACCGGTGCGCGATCTCGGCCTTGAGGCCACTGTTCACGGTGTCCGCTATCCCAAGCCGGCACTTGCCGATCTGGCCGTCGCCGGTCTGCGCTACGAAGGGTGGATCGCCAATGCCGACGTGCCGAAGGCCTTTGCCACGCATCGTGTCACGGTGCACATCCCGCGGCGCCCCTATCGTGAAAAATTGCCTGGAATTCCGACGATCCGCATGTTCGAGGCACTCGCCTGCGGCATCCCGCTGATTTCAGCACCATGGTCGGATGTCGAGCGGCTTTTCAGGCCCGGCGTCGACTTCCTGTTTGCCGAGAATGGCTCGCAGATGCGGCAACACCTACAGGCGGTGCTGGCCGATGCCGATTTCGCGGCCTCCCTGGTGGCCTCGGGCCTTGAGACCATCCGCTCGCGCCACACCTGTCGTCACCGCGTCGACGAGTTGTTCGACGTGCTCTGGCAATGCACCAACCTGCACACCGTCGACCCGACCGCCGCAAAGGAAGCCGCCGAATGAAGATCGCATTCTATGGATCGAGCCTTTTGTCGTCCTACTGGAACGGTGCCGCGACCTATTACCGTGGATTGCTGAAGTCGCTTTCGCAACTGGGCTATGAAATCACCTTCTATGAGCCTGACGTCTATGACCGGCAGAAAAACCGCGACATCGAGGCGCCGGACTGGTGCTCCGTCGTCGTCTATGAGGCGACCCGGCATGCGCTGATGCAGGCGGCGGCGCGGGCCGCCGAGGCCGATATCGTCGTCAAGGCGAGTGGTGTCGGCTTCGAGGATGAGGCGCTGCTGCGCGCCGTGCTCGATCACGCCCGCAGCGATGCGCTCACCGTATTCTGGGACGTCGACGCGCCGGCCACGCTCGCCCGGTTGCGCGACGAGCCGGACCACCCGCTCCATCGTGCGCTGCAAGAAATAGACCTTGTGTTGACCTATGGCGGCGGCGACCCCGTCGTCTGGGCCTATCGTGCCATGGGCGCGAACGAATGCGTGCCCATCTACAATGCGCTTGATCCCGAAACGCACCACCCGGTCGCCGGCAATGCGCGTTTTGCCTGCGATCTGGCGTTCCTCGGAAACAGGCTGCCGGATCGTGAAGCCCGTGTCGGATCGTTCTTCCTCGATCCTGCGAGCCAACTGCCGGAACAACGTTTTCTGCTTGGCGGATCGGGCTGGGGCGACAAGCCGCTCCCCGCCAATGTCGGCTGGCTCGGCCATGTCGGCACCCGCGATCACAACGCCTTCAATGTCACGCCAAAGGCCGTCTTGAACATCAGCCGCGACAGCATGGCCGCGAACGGTTTTTCACCGGCCACGCGTGTCTTCGAGGCGGCCGGCGCCGGCGCCTGCCTGATCACCGATGCCTGGTTGGGCGTCGAGCTGTTCCTGAAACCCGGCGAGGAGATCCTTGTGGCGCGCGACGGCGACGATGTCGCCGAAATCATGCAGGCGCTTACCCCCCGTCGGGCAAAGGCAATCGGCCAAGCCGCGCTTCGCCGTGTTCTCGCCGACCATACCTACGCACTGCGCGCGGCCGTGACCGATGCAGTCTTCAAACGCCATTTGACGCAGGGGACCGTGGAGGCGGCCGAATGACCAAGCAGTTGAACATCGTCTTTCTCGGCCTGTCGCTATCCTCGTCCTGGGGAAACGGCCACGCCACCACTTTTCGAGGTCTGCTGAAAGGTCTTCACGAACTCGGCCATCGCGTGACTTTCCTGGAGCGCGATGTGCCGTGGTACGCCAATCACCGCGATTTGCGCGATCCGGACTTCTGCGCCTTGCGCTACTACGAAACCGTACCGGAACTTCAGCGCGACCATGCACGGTGCCTGGAACAGGCCGATATCGTGGTCATCGGCTCCTTCGTGCCGGAAGGGCGGGCGGTTATCGACATCGTCGCTTCACTTTGCAAAGGACAACTCTGCTTTTACGACATCGACACGCCGGTGACCCTGGCAAAGCTGTCGGCGGATGATTGCGACTATCTGAGCTGGCGCCAGATCCCCTACTTCGACATCTATTTCTCTTTCGCCGGCGGCCCGGTGCTTAACGATCTGGCGCAGACCTTCGGCGCACGCCGCGCCGAGCCGCTCTACTGTTCGGTCGATCCGGAACGGCATCACCGCACCGCCGACCCGGTCCGCTGGGATCTCGGCTATCTCGGCACCTATAGCGGGGACCGGCAAGCCACGCTCAACGCGCTCCTGCTCGAACCTGCACGGCGCATGCCGGACCGCCGTTTCGTCGTCGCCGGCTCGCAATATCCCTCCGACATCGATTGGCCCGACAATGTCGAGCGCATCGAACATCTGCCGCCGGCCGGGCACGCCGCGTTCTACAGCCGCCAACGCTACACGCTGAACGTCACCCGCCGTTCAATGATTGCAGCGGGATGGTCGCCCAGCGTGCGCCTTTTCGAAGCAGCCGCTTGCGGCACGCCGATCATCAGCGACCGCTGGCCAGGCCTCGACAGTTTCTTTCCCGCATCGACGATCCACACGGCCAAGAAGCCGGACGATGTCGTCGTCATTCTTTCCCGGGAATCGGCTCGTACACGTCTCGCCATGGCCGACCGGGCACGCGAACTCGTCCTTGCGTCCCACACCGGTGTGGCCAGGGCTCGCGAATTCATCACGGCGCTTACGCAAAAGGAGGCGGAGGTCCTCGACCTTGACATCGGAAGTGCAGCATGACTGGCAGACAGGAGAAAATCGCGATGCGACGAACAAAAAAGGCGCAAAGGGCAAAGACGGTGCTTGTCGCCGGTGGCGCGGGCTTCCTCGGTTCGCATCTTTCCGAAGCATTGTTACGCGATGGCTGGCGCGTGATCTGCGCCGATAACTTTCTCACCGGTCGCATGGAGAACATCAACGCGATCATGGACAAGCCGGGGTTCCGGTTGATCGAGCAGGATATCTGCCGTCCATTGGAGCTTGGTGAGCCGGTGGATCGCATCTTCAACCTGGCATGCGCCGCCTCGCCGCCGCGTTACCAGGCCGATCCGATCCACACCACGCGAACCTGTGTCATCGGAACGTTGAATCTGCTCGAACTCGCCGCCCGCAACGATGCCCGATTGCTGCAGGCCTCCACGAGTGAAGTGTATGGCGATCCGGAGCAACATCCGCAGAGGGAAGATTACGTCGGCCATGTGAACTGCATCGGCCCACGCGCCTGCTACGACGAGGGCAAGCGCACCGCCGAAACACTTTGCTTCGACTATCTGAGAGTCGCCAAGGCCGACGTTCGTGTCGCACGTATCTTCAACACCTACGGGCCGAGAATGGATCCGGCGGACGGCCGCATCGTCTCGAACCTGATCATGCAGGCGCTCGAGAAGCGGCCGCTGACGATCTTCGGCGACGGCTTGCAGACACGATCTTTCTGCTACGTCTCCGATCTGATCGACGGGTTGATGCGTCTGATGGACTTCGATCCCAATCCGGGCAAGCCGATCAATCTGGGCAATCCCGGAGAGTTCACCATCATGCGGCTGGCGGCATTGGTGAAGGCGATGACCGGCACCAAGTCGGAGATGACGTTTCTGCCGCTGCCGCAGGACGATCCTCGACGCAGGCAGCCCGACATCTCGCGCGCGAAAGCGCTGCTCGGCTGGATGCCAAGAGTGCCTCTCAATGAGGGGCTCGCCCGGACTATCGGCTATTTCGCGAGCCTCGAAGGCGTTCCGATCGGCAACCAAATAGCAGGTCGCACCACGAGGGCGAGGTCCACATCAGGTGGGCTGCAGAACCTCCCTGTCTGATGCTGGATCGCAGCCACCCCTTCGCGGTCGATTCCGGCGGAACATCCGCTCAAGCTTGTGGTTTGGCGAGAGGACCAGGTATGGAGGACATCCTCATGCGACCCAAGCGATCCGCACCGGATATCGACAAGATGGCGGAACAGGAGACGGCCGCCTATTTGCGGCGAGCCTCGATCACCTATCTGGAGTGCTGCGTCAGCCTGATGATGACCCACCTGCAGCGGGAAGAAGTGGCCAGTATTCTCGAGCAGGAAGCCGACATGCTGCGAAGCCTGGATTGAGGGGAACTGTCACGCCCTGGCCTTGTCCAGGAACCGTGTCAGTCCTGCCTCATATCGGTTGGCTGTCCCTGCCAGCCTTGCTCGTTCCCGTCCGTCCTCGGATTGAGCGGCCATGCTCCACAGCCCCAGCTGAAACGCCAGGTAGCAAGGTTGGAAATACTCGACGAGCCCGACATCAATGCGGTCACCCATGCCGCCGATCAACGACGCCGCCTCGCCTTCGGACAAACCATGTTCGACGCAAGCGCCGGCAATGTCCCATTCTATCGGCTGGCAGCCGATCAGATCGTGTCCCCGGCAATGGTCGACGGCATCCGTCTTGACCAGCGTGCCGTCTGCACCGATCAGGAACTCCCAGGGGTGAAGCCTGCCGTCGATTTCGACGCGTTCCAGTACCTGCGGGAGAGTCTGTTTCGAGAACCAGTTCCATAGTTTCGCCGCCTGGTTTTTGCCCGAAGCCTCGGAAGCGTTGTGAACGGCCATCTCCGCGAGGGCGGGCAATGAAGCACCCGGTTCGCGGGCTCGCAGATTGATCGCTCGCCAGGCCAGATAGCGCGTGAACTCCGCGACAAGTCTTTGTCTGGGCAGCGGCAGTTGATCCATCGTGGTGCCGTCGGCCCACCGTTCAACCAGGAAGCCGTGGCAGAGTCCGACGACTTGCGATCCGAATCCGGCCTGATGCAACATCGTCGCGGCCCGCATCTTGCGCTGCCCGGTTTCGCCGAGGCCAACAAACTTGACGAGCCAGCAATCTGGACCCGCGGACGCCAGGAACTTTCGCCGTTCGGTGCCGCGAGTGCTCGGTGGCCAGCGCTTTTCGTCGGCATAGTGAAGGGTTCGCCACGCGCCGCCGGATATTTCGGTCAAACGCAATTCCGGACTGCCGACCGCCTCGGCTACCCAATCGCGCAGCGTTGGAATCTGCGAGCTTTCGGGAAAGGTGCGTTCAAACGTCATCGCCACATGTTTGCGGCAGCGCATCCATGTCTCCCGGACGTCCTGCGACGCTTCTGCGCCCGGATCGCCCGAATGGCTGGGGAACAGGTGAATGCGGCTCCTATCGATACCCAGGTCCCGCAGCCACGTGACGACGGCGTGGATAGAACTTCCCGACAGGCCGGGACCTTCGTCGACGACAGCGAACCGAGCCGACGGCTCGTTCCTCCAGGCAGCGACCAACCGCGGATCGGCATTGACCCGCCGATCGAAAGGATGGCCGATCGGACGCAGACTGATCGGCGGCGGCGCACCGATGGCGGCGGCCACCATGGCCGCAAGCCCCAAGCCGATACTGCGGATGCCGATCACACATGTGTTCGCGTCGAGACCTGATTCCTGCGCCGCGCCCAGATAGCTCTCGGGATAAAGCGCATAATGCGCGTAACCCTCGGCCGAACCGGTCAAAACCTCTGCCTTGCAATCGAGCGCCGCCAGCAATTGGAGAAGTCGCGGATCGATGCCACCGCCTAAGGCGAAACCGCTTCGCCACGACTTCGCCACCTCTGCCGCAAGCCCGACCAGCAACTCGGCGCCTTGCCGTTGCGAAGGCGAATTGGTGTCGACGCCCAGGACCTTGAAGTCGACATCGGCGAGCCCCTGAACCAGCTGTGACGCGCTGATGAATAGCCCGACCAATGCGGCATGGCGCCGGATGCCGCGAGACATCCGATCGAGGCTTTGGGCCAGTTCGATCGCTGCCTCCTGAAGTTGTCGTGCGTTCTCGGTCCGCTTGTGGTCGCCGTAGACGATCATCGATCGATTTCCAGTGCTTGCCATGCGGGCAACGCGGCGGGTGCAGCTTCGATCCATGCCGTCCCGCGCAATTATTCGAGCGACCAAGGAACATTCCGGCACGGTGGTGGTTCGGCGCAAGGAACTTACCTTTGAACAGCATAGGGCGGCAGTTTCGTGGGATCGAAAAAGGTTCGTGTTGGCATCGTTGGAGTCGGCAATTGCGCATCCTCCCTGGTGCAGGGCCTCTCCTATTATCGTCATGCAAAAAGCAACGAACCGATCCCGGGGCTGATGCATGCCGATCTCGGTGGCTATCATGTCGACGACATCGAAATTGTCTGCGCATTCGATGTCGCCAAAAGCAAGGTTGGCCGCGATGTCGCGGATGCGATCTACGCTGCCCCGAACAACACGTTCCGCTTTGCCGACGCGCCGGCGACCGGTGTTCGCGTCGAGCGCGGACCGACGCTCGACGGCATCGGCAAATATCTGCGCGACGAGATCGAAGAGGCGCCCGAACCGGTTGCCAATGTCAGCGATATCCTGCGCGACAGCGGAGCCGACGTGCTGGTCTCCTACTTGCCGGTGGGTTCGGAAGAGGCGACACGCTTCTATGCTGAATGCGCGCTCGAGGCCGGCTGCGCCTTCGTCAATTGCATTCCGGTTTTCATCGCGTCGCGTCCGGAATGGCGCCGGCGCTTCGAGCAACGCGGGCTGCCGCTGGTCGGCGACGACATCAAGAGCCAGGTCGGCGCGACCATCGTGCACCGGCTGCTGGCCAACCTCTTTCGCGAGCGCGGCGTGCGCATCGATCGCACCTATCAGCTGAATTTCGGCGGCAACACCGATTTTCTCAACATGCTGGAACGTGAGCGGCTGGAATCGAAGAAGATCTCCAAGACACAATCGGTGACCAGCCAGCTCGATGTTCCCCTGGAGCCGGGCAACATCCATGTCGGACCGAGCGACCATGTGCCTTGGCTCACCGACCGCAAATGGGCCTACATTCGTGTCGAAGGCACCACCTTCGGCGGCGTGCCGCTGAATGCCGAGCTCAAGCTGGAGGTGTGGGATTCGCCCAATTCAGCCGGCGTGGTGATCGATGCGGTGCGCTGCGCCAAGCTGGCGCTCGACCGCGGCATCGCCGGGGCGCTGACGGGTCCTTGCAGCTATTTCATGAAGTCGCCTCCCGAACAGTTCACCGACGCCGAAGCTCGGCAGCGCACGCTCGCTTTCATCGCCGGCAAGGATGAGCCTTTGCTGGATGCCGCGGAATGACCACCACGTTCTTCCTGATCCGCCACGCGGCGCACGACAATGTCGGCTCCTATCTTGCCGGGCGCATGGCCGGCGTTTGCCTCGGCGAGGCCGGCAAGGCTCAGGCCGAGCAGCTTGGCCGCCGCATGGCCCAAGAGACGATTGCAGCCATCCTGTGCAGCCCGCGCGAGCGCACGCAGGAGACGGCGCTGCCAATCGCTTTCGCTTGCGGCGTCGGCGAAATCGCGATCTGCGCCGAACTCGACGAGATCGACTTCGGCGACTGGTCGGGAAAGACTTTCGACGAATTGAACGGCGATGCCGGTTGGCGCGCCTGGAACGACCAGCGCCAGGAGGCCAGGACCCCGAGCGGCGAGACCATGCTGGATGTCCAGCAGCGCATGGTCTCGCTGATGAACGGCGTCCGCGAATTGCATCAGAACCAGTGCGTCGCCCTGGTCAGCCACGCCGACGTGATCAAGGCCGCCGTCTGCAATGTGCTTGGCTTGCCGGTCGGCGACTGCTTCCGCTTCGACATCGATCCCGCCTCGATCACGACCATCGTGTCGGGCGACTGGGGCTCCAAGCTCCTGCGAATGAATGAAGCGGCCTGACGAGGAAATTCCGGATGCGGATGGTCATTTTCGGTCTCACCGTCACGTCTTCATGGGGAAACGGCCACGCCACGCTGTGGCGCGGGCTGATCCGCGCTCTCGCCCGGTTGGGCTGGTCCATCACCTTTTTCGAACGCGACACTCCCTATTATGCCGGGGCCCGCGATCTGGATCAGCTCGACGGCGGCAACGTCGTCATCTATCCGGACTGGGAGGACATCCGCCGCGTTGCGGAGCGGGCGATGAAGCAAGCGGATGTCGTTGTCGTCACCTCCTACTGCCCCGACGCCGTTGAGGCTTCGCGCCTGGCCCAGCAGGCAAGTCGCGGGCTGCGTGTCTTCTACGATCTCGATACTCCGGTCACGCTTGCCCGCGTCGAGCACGGTGAGCGTCCGCCCTATTTCGGACCAGAGGGCCTTGCCGATTACCACCTCGTCCTGAGCTACACCGGCGGCTCGGCGCTCGAGGCGCTCAAGACGGTTCTGGGTGCGCGCCAGGTGATGCCGCTCTACGGGCATGTCGATCCGGACCGGCATCGGCCGGCCGAGAAGCGGGCCGAATTCGCCGGCGATCTGTCCTATCTCGGGACCTACGCGGCAGATCGCCAGGCCGGCGTCGAAGAGCTGCTGGTCCGCCCGGCCATGCGCCTGCCCGATCAGCGCTTCATCATTGGCGGCGCACAGTATCCGCAGGAATTCCCGTGGAGCGACAACATCTTCTTCGTCAGGCATCTGCCGCCCGCCGACCATCCGGCGTTTTTCTCATCGTCGCGGCTGACGCTGAACGTCACCCGGGAAGCCATGGCACAAAAGGGCTGGTGCCCGTCGGGACGGCTCTTCGAAGCGGCCGCGTGTGGGGCTGCCATCATCACCGACGCATGGCCAGGCCTCGCGGACTTCTTCGAACCCGGCCGCGAAGTCCTGTTGGCGCATGACACGGATGACGTGGTCGCCGCGCTGCAATTGCCGGAGCACCAACTCGATGGCATCCGAAGGCGTGCCCGCGAGCGGGTCCTGAGCGAGCACACGTCTGCCAGGCGTGCGGCGGAACTGGATAGAATGCTGGCCGACGCCTTGCAAAATCCGGTCGGCGAACCGATCGAGGAAGCAGTCTGATGTTGGGCATTGTGCCCGCTGCCGGACGCGGCAGCCGCATTCAACCGCTCGGTTTCTCGAAGGAGCTGCTGCCGGTTGGCAGCCGGATCGACGGCCAGACCGAACGTCCCTGCGCCGTAAGCGAGTATCTGGTGCGGCGCATGGTCCAGGCCGGCGTCGACAAGATCTGCTTCATCATCGGATCGGGCAAATCCGACATTCTCGAATACTATGCAGCCGGCTACGGCGACGCGGCGGCGCTCTTTGTGGTGCAGCCCAACCCTATCGGTCTCTGCGATGCGATTTTCCGGGCAGCGCCCCTCGTGGCGCCCGACGAGGTCGTCCTGGTCGGCCTTCCAGATACGATCTGGTTTCCCGAGGACGGATTCTGTCATTTGCCCGACGATCAGCTTTCATTTCTGCTCTTCCCCGTTGACAGCCCGGAATTCTTCGATGCCGTCTGTACCGGGGACGACGAGCGCGTGATCGAAATCCAGGTCAAGCGACAGGATGCCTCCACGAACTGGGTTTGGGGCGCGTTCAAGATGCCCGGCCAGATCCTGCATCGGCTTGCGGCACTCTGGCGCGAGCGGGATGGTCGTGACGAATATATCGGTACATTGATCAACGCCTACCTTGCGGCCGGGGGTGTAGCCTACGGGATCAAAGCCGGCTCCGCTTATGTCGATGTCGGCACTTTCAACGGCTATCGCACAGCCCTGCGGTTGCTTGAAAACGGCGTCCCGTCAGCTCATCAACAGTCCGCAACGATCATGCCCGGCACGCATTCGCATGTACCCGTCGTTCCGGGCGAAGGAGCCTGAACATGTTGCATTCCCATGCCGAAATCCGCCGGCGCATCGACGCGCTCGGCCCGTGGTTCCACAACATGGAACTGGCCGGCGTCGAAACCGCGCCCGACCACTTTCTCGGCAATTACCCACTGATCAAATGGCGCAAATTCGCCGACGCCATACCCGCCGATCTGGCTGGCAAGACCGTGCTGGATATTGGCTGCAACGCCGGCTTCTACTCGATCGAGATGAAACGGCGAGGCGCCGCCCATGTCCTCGGCATCGATTTCGACGAGGCCTATCTGGCGCAGGCCCGCTTTGCCGCCGAGATCGCGGACTGCGAGATCGAATTCCAGAAACTGTCGGTCTACGACGTCGGTGCCCTGCGCGAGACATTCGACGTCGTGCTGTTCATGGGAGTGCTTTACCATCTGCGCCACCCCTTGCTCGCCCTCGACCTGATCCGTGAGCACGTCGCCGGCGATCTGATGATCTTCCAGTCGATGCAACGAGGCAGTAAGGAGCTGCCCGAGCTGGAAGAGAACTATCATTTCTGGACGCATGATTTGTTCGACCGGCCGGAATTTCCCAAGCTGCATTTCATCGAACACCGCTATGCCGACGATCCGACCAACTGGTGGATACCGAACCGGGCCTGCACCGAAGCGATGCTGCGCAGCGCCGGTTTCGAGATCGTTCTACATCCCGAGCAGGAGGTCTATTTCTGCCGCGCTGCCGGCGCGCCGGCCGGCGGCGGCGCGATTTACCCGTCGAAAGGAAAGCTCCATGATTGAAGCCGCGATGATCTGGAACGAGCCCAACAACAAATCGCATTGGGACCCAGAGCTCGACCCCGATTGGAGCCGCTTTGCCAGGATGGCGGTCCTGTCGGCGGACGCGATCGCGTCCGAGAACCCGGCTCTGACAAAAGTGCTTGGCGGCATCTCGCCGATAGACCCCGGCTTTATCACGCGCATGAAGGAATACGGCGTGCTGGACCATGTCGATGCCGTCGCGGTACACGGCTTTCCTCTCGACTGGAACCTGTGGCAAATCCAGGAATGGCCGCAGAAGATCGGCGAGATCGCGACCGTCACCGATCTTCCCATCTGGGTCAGCGAGGTCGGCGTATCGACCTTCGGGGCCGAGGAAATACAGGTTTGGGGACTGAAGCGCACCGCCGAATTGCTGCTCGGCAACGCACCGCGCATCCAGTGGTACAGCCTCTACGACCTTCCGCGTGAATGGGAAGCAACGACGCGGCACCGCGAAGCGGAGGGATCCTCCTACTATCGTCATTTCCACATGGGCCTGCTGCGCCAGGACGGCACGCCGAAGCCGGCGCTGGAGGAATTCCTGCGCTACACACCCGCAATGGGGCTGGTGCAGTGGTTTCACTTCGAGGACCCGCGACTGGACGACGCCGTCGCCTGGATGAAGCGGCTCGGCGTCACCAACATGCGCACGGGGCTTTCCTGGGCCGACAGCTTCAGGCCGAATGCGTTGGACTGGTTCGATCGACAGATGGAGGCACTTGCCGATTTCGACGTCACGGTCACCTTCTGCTTCACGCCTGAGCATCGCGGAATGATGCCTCACCACACCAGTCCCCCGCTGGTGCCCGAGGAATTCGCCGAGTTCTGCGCAACGATGGTCCGCCGCTACGCGCCCGTCATGACATCCGCCTCGCGCCCGACGCAGCGGGCCTCGGCTGCGTGAGGCTCTCATGCGACCGGTCCGCGATCATTGGATGCATTGACCGAAGTGGAAGCTCACGGGTCCACCAATTCACTGCCTCTGACACCGTGGCTCGGCCGGCCATGACGCTCACCGTCCTCAATGTCGCCTATCCCCTTGCGCCTGTCGGACCTGATGCGGTCGGGGGTGCCGAGCAGGTCCTGTCGATGCTCGATCGGGCACTGGTTCGCACGGGTCACCGGTCGATCGTCGTCGGCTGCCGGGGCTCCAGCGCGAGCGGCACGCTTGTGGAGACACCGGCGGAAAGTGGCGTGCTCGACGAGGCGGCCAAGAGCCGCGCGCAGCAGGCTCATCGCACCGCGATCGCCGCTGCCCGCGCCAGTTGGCCGATCAATGTGGTTCATCTGCATGGCATCGATTTCGATGCCTATCTGCCAGACGATGGCCCGACCTTGGTGACGCTTCACCTGCCGCTGGACTGGTATCCGGCCGAGGCACTGCGCCCGACGCGCGACGACCTGTGGCTTCATGCGGTCTCGGCCGCCCAGCAGAAAACCGCGCCATCAGGCGCCAGACTGGCGGCGCCGATTCCGAACGGCGTCGACATAGAGGCGCTCAGCCTGCCGCAAGCGAAGCGCGAGTTCGCATTGGTTCTCAGCCGGATCTGCCCGGAAAAGGGCATCCACCTGGCGTTGGACGCAGCCAAGCAAGCAGGTGTGCCGCTGGTTGTCGGCGGCAAGGTCTATCCCTATGAAACGCACGCGCGCTACTTTCGCGACGAGGTCCAACCTCGCCTCGATGGCCGCCGCCGCTTCCTTGGTCCGCTCGGTTTCACCGCCAAGCGGCGCTTTCTTAACGCAGCGCGCTGTCTGGTCATTCCGAGCCTTGCCGCCGAGACCAGCTCACTTGTCGCCATGGAGGCGCTGGCCTGCGGCACACCGGTTGTCGCCTTTCCGAATGGTGCGCTTCCCGATGTCATCGAGCACGGCAGGACAGGCTTTCTCGTCAATACGATCGACGAGATGGCGCAAGCCATCATTGCGGCGTCCAGCCTGGACGCCGAGACATGCCGGGCCGAGGCGCGGCGGCGGTTTTCGCTGGAACGAATGATCTCGTCTTATATGGACGCCTATCAAGCGCTGGCACGACTCGGCACCGATGCCGGGCGCCTCGCCGCCACACCGTGAGCAAGCCTGTGTTGCGCAGCGAGATCATCGATGATCCGGCGCGGTTCGATACCCTTGCGCCGCATTGGTGGAGATTGTGGGAGCAGAGTTCCTCGGCGACGCCGTTTCAATCTCCCGCTTGGCTGGTGCCATGGTGGCGCACATTCGCGCCCGGCGACCTGGCGACGGTCGCGGTCTGGCGCGGAGGCGATCTGATTGGGCTGGCGCCGCTCTATCTCGAGCACGGAACCGCTGGGTCGAAACTTCTTCCGGTCGGCATCTCGCTCAGCGACTATCTGGACATCCTGTGTGTCCCCGGCACCGAGGCTCAGGTCGTCGCGATCATTGCCGAAAAGATCCTCTCGGTCGGCTGGTCGCAATGGATTCTGTCGGATTTGCCGGAAGGCGGTGCCGGTCTTGCGGTTACACACCCCGATCTGAAGGCGGGGCGGCCAGCCGCACATGGCGCTTGCCCCGTGCTCGCCATCGCCGGCGACGAAACCCTTGCGGGCTGCGTGCCCTCCCGACGCAGGCGGCAGTTGCGACGGGCGCGCCAGGCGGCGTCCAGACGCGGCCGGACCGCGTTGTCGTCGGCACGAGGCGATGCCCAAAGTTTCCTCGACCAGTTGATCCGCCTGCACCACGCGCGCTGGGCCGGACACGGAGGTGGCGTGTTGGCCGATGTCGCCGTGGAGCAATTCCACAGGCGCGCAGTACCCTTGCTCGACGCTCGCGGCCTGGTCCGATGCTGGCTGTTGGCAATCGATGGCAAGACCGTCGGCGCCTATTACGGCTTCCACCATCGCGGTCGCGCCTATGCCTATCTCGGCGGCTTCGACCCTGCCTATGCCGAGGAGAGTCCAGGTGCGATCCTGATCGGCCACGCGATCGCGGAGTCGATCCGCGAGGGTGCCCGCGAGTTCGATTTCCTGCGTGGTCAGGAGGCCTACAAATACGGCTGGGGCGCCATCGACAGGTGGACGATGCGCAGGATCTGGACGCGGAGCTGATAGCATGAGTGCAGCCGGGTCAAAATCCGCCCAGCGCCGGATGGCGATTAGATCGGTCATAGAAGGCTGCATGGCCGATGGTGTTTGCGCCGAAGCCGTCGTCGCCAGGCTGGCGCTTCACCTGGGGATGGAGATCAGGGTGGCGGAATTGGCGGAGATCGTGCTGGAGATCGTTCCCTCGAATTCGCAAGAAACGGAACGGCTGCAAGAGGTAGCCGGGCTGCTTCGCCGCAAACCCGGCGCCTTTGCCACCTTGCGAGCGACGGGAGCGGCCGTTCGGCACGCACGCGACGACGGCGAGACCGATGCCGCTGTCGTCAGGCGGCTGGCGTTGAGCTTCGATGCGGCGGCAGCGATTTCGCAAACAGCGAGTGTCCAGCTCGCATCGCTCGGTGATGAGGAAAGGCTGTCGGCCACGACCGAGGAAGTCGCTGCATGGCTCAAGGAGCAGGACTTCACCGGAACCGGCCGGGACATTCTGGACATTGGTTGCGGCATCGGCCGTTTCGAGCGTGCGCTTGCCAAATCATTCAACCGGATGGTCGGCATCGATATATCCTCGCGGATGATCTCCGTTGCCTCCGACCGATGCGCCGCGTTGGGCAATGTCGAGTTGCGGCAAACCTGCGGTCTTGATCTGACCGAATTCGACGACAGCAGTTTCGATTGCGTGCTGGCGGTCGACAGCTTTCCTTATCTGGTTCTGGCCGGCATGGCCGAGCGGCATTTCGATGAGATCGCACGCATTCTGAAACGACCGGGCTGGCTGGCCCTGCTGAACTATTCCTATCGCGGATCGCTTTTTTTGGACCGCGCCGATATCGGCCGCCTGGCGGAAGCTCACCAATTGCGGGTCGTCATCAATGGCGAGAAGCCGTTTCGGTCATGGGATGGCGACGCCTTCCTGCTTGCTCGTGACGGCGGAACATTACCCCGCGCCGCCAGTTCGGACGTCGAACAAGAGGCGCTGAAGAGCGTCACCGATCCGAAGGAGGAAATCATGGCATCCGGCGACAAAAAACATTTCGGCCGCGGCACCCAGGGCAAGGGTACCGGCGCCGGCGCGATGACCGACCTGCCCAAGGACAAGGTCGGAGGAAACGCGGTTCTGTCCAATCGCGACAAGAAACAACACAGCGAGGAGCGCGGACTGGATGGCAATCGCATCAAGTCCGATCAATATCAGGACCATGCCGCGAACCAGTTGCCGAAGGATTGAACGGCGTCACACCGCATTCTTGGCCCGTGGCGATGTAAGATTAAGGAAATAAACCTGTGCAAGGGCCGCCGGTAATCATGCCGGCGGTGGACATCGCCTTGTAATCTCGAGCATTTGTCACCACACTAAGGTCAAGGGACTGCTATTATCAAGAGAATTTGGATGTCTCGTTCGAGGGATGATACGGTGGACCCACAATTCGGTCTGGCTATGGACCAGGAGATCACTTCTCTCCTCGACGCCATAGAGCAGGAAAAAATTCCAGACCGGCTGACCAGGCTGGCGATGGAGTTGCAAAACGCGCTGATCGAGAAGCGTCGACGTGACGTGAAGAACTGACTATCTGCGGCTGTCACCCTCGATACCGAGTTGACCATCCGATAGATGATTTCGTCTCTCCATCAATGTCTGCAGTGAACTCTCCCCAAGCAACTCGAGAATATTGGCGCGGGCACGATTCAGCCGACTTTTGACCGTCCCTACCGCGCAGCCGCATATCTCGGCCGTTTCCTCATAGCTTACTCCCAGAACGCCGATCAGCATCAGAACCTCGCGTTGGTGTTCGGGTAGCCTTTGAATGGCGCCGTGAACTTCCTTGCTCTGAACGCTCCATTCCTGGGTCGCTTCCGAAATCGGCCTTGAAGATGCACAGTCGAGCAGGCCTGGCGCTTCCCGGGCAGCAATCTTGATCCGGGTATAGTAAGTGTTGCGCATGATGGTGAAGAGCCACGATTTCATGCGTGTGCCGGGTTCGAACTTGTCGATGTTGGCGAGCCCCTTGGTCAGCGTCTCCTGCACCAGATCGTCGGCATCGTCGGGGACGCGACAGAAGGTGCGCGCGAAAGCCCGGAGGGCGGGTATGAGGTCAACGATGGAAACTTCATTGGTTTCCTGATCGGCCGAAATGTAGCCTCCGGATGACAATGGTCCAGCTCCCAGAAGAAAGAGTGTACGAATGCAGCCCCCTGCTAAATGCATGGAAGTTTGGTTCGTTCCTCGCGCCGAGGACAACTCTTCAGAAATTCGGCAGGCCGCAACGATGACGCCTGCTTCAGTGATGGATCGGCGGCGCACCCGTTCTTTTGGGAACAAAGCCGCACACCGGCAGTTAAAAGCCCTGCGGGCCTGGTTTGCAGCCACGCCTTTGGCTCACATTGCGGCCTTATGATTGGCCGGTCTCTTTGGCCGCCTCTTCTCGCTGCTTTTTCAGCACCTCGTCGGTCCCGACCAGCTTCTTTGCTCCGCCTGGAATGGCTGTGGACACGACCGCTGGCGGGTCGCTCGCGGGAAAAGAATCCTCCAACCCGGCCTGCAGTTGATCCTCGAGCGTCTGCGGTTCTTCGGAGCGGCCGGGCGTCCTGCGGGTTTCTGTCTTTTCCAGCGACTGTTTCTTCTTTGGCGAATCGTTCGCTTCCCGGATCACGGCATAAAGCTGCTCGATCGCGAATTCCTTGATCGTTTCGAAATCGGCCCGGTCGTCCTTCGTCGCTTCGATCTGGGCGACCATGGCCTTCTCGAACCGCTCAAGGCTTTCACCTCCACAGGCGTGGGAAAGCCGCAGCAATGCTTCGTGCAGCATCATCGGAGTGAAATGAGCTGAAGCCTCAAGCCTGAGTTGCCGCAGACGATCCGGAGTGGCGGCCTGGAAGTTTGACATGGCGGTGTCCTCTCTCTCACAAGCGTGTCAACGACAATTGATCGCCGATGTTCCGCCACGCCTGAAGATACTTCACGTCCCGCGAATCACAGGAACCAGCTTGCCGCCAGACCCGCCGACGCCGAAAAAATCGCCAGGGTCGTCGCGCCACCCAGGATGTTCGTGCTTTTGCTGTTGACCTTGTCACCCATGATCTTGCGATTGTTCGTCATGATGAGAATGAGAAGCAGGAGCGGAGGCGTGGAAAACCCTTGCACGATGCCCGACCAGACCATGGCTTTCATCGGATTGAAGCCGAGGAAATTGAGACCCACCGCCACCAATGTAATTGTCCCGATCGCCATGTAGAATTTAGGGGCCTGCCGGGGTTTGGCATTCAACCCATTCTTCCATCCCATCGCTTGGGCGAAATCGAAGGCAGCGCCAGCCGTCATGACCGGCACAGCCAGAAAGCCGACGCCAATTACGCCTGCGGCAAAAAGAATTCCCGCCGCATCGCCGGCAAGCGGCCGCAGCGCTTCGGCGGCCTGCGCCGCGGTGTCGATCTGAGTCTGGCCGGCCTTGTAGAGCGTCGACCCTGTCGAAAGAATGATGAAATACATGATCAGATTGGAGAACGTCATGCCGATCAGGATATCGCGGCGGGATCGGCGGAGTTCGCCCTCGGTGGCGCCCTTTCGCTCTTCAAGGGTCGTTCTGCCCTTGGCAATCTCCTCCTCCACCTCCTGGTTCGACTGCCATGTGTAAAGGTATGCGGAGAGGGTCGTTCCGACGATGGCGACCAGGATGGACAGGTATTCGCGGCTGAACTCGATCCTTGGCAGCAGCGTGCCGCGCAGGACCGAAGCCGCATCCGGTTTGGCAAGCAGGGCGGAGACCACATAGGCAAGCAGCGCCAGCGCCAGCCATCGGAACACATCGCGGATCAAGGTGTAGGATCCAAATACCTGCAGGGCAAAAATGACGATCGCGACGACAATGACGATCAGTGGACCAGGCAGCGGAACGAACAACATAACGGCCGCCGACATGGCGCCAAGGTCGGCGGCCGCCTCGATCGTATTGCCAATCAGCACGCCCGTCAGAACAGACCATAGCAGCCAACGCGGATAGAAATCGGATATGACCTTGAATAGCCCACGACCCGAAACCTGACCAAGTTTGGATGAAAGATAGACGACGAGATACATCATCGGCAGAGTAACCGGTGCCGTCCACAGCAGGTCGGGCCCAAATCGGGCTCCGGCACTGGCGTAGGTACCGATCGCCGAACAATCGTCGTCAGCCGCGCCGGTAATCAGTCCAAGCCCGAGGGCCCGGACAACGCCGCCTTCCTTTCGCTCGCTTTTCCTCTGGCCGGCACTATCCAGTGGCTCGCTCATTGGAAGCGCATCTTTACCGAGGGCATGCAAAACGTCATGACAAACATTCCAACCAGGTGCCGACAAAGCGGGATTGAAGCTGCGCCAAGACGCGGCTCGAACCACTGGTAAGGCTTTTTGTTCCTGGAGACCGTCGGGGTCCCGACAGCCGCCCCGGCCGCCGCTTTCCGACATGTCACGATTTCTTGTGATGAAGGAACCAACCTGTGCTTCACCGGTTCGGCCCTATCACCGGAGCGATCCTGACATGGCAAATGCAGCAGAAATTCTCGTCGACACACTCATCGCCTGGGACGTGGACGTGGTGTTCGGCTTGCCGGGAGACGGCATAAACGGCGTCATGGAGGCGCTGCGCACCCGGCGGGACAAGATAGCCTTCGTGCAGGTCCGGCACGAAGAGTCGGCTGCCTTCATAGCGTGCGCCTACGCCAAATGGACAGGAAAGCTAGGCGTCTGCCTGGCAACGTCCGGTCCCGGCGGAACGCATCTTCTGACCGGCCTTTACGACGCCAAGCTCGACCAGGCTCCGGTGCTTGCGATCACGGGCATGCAGTTCCACGATCTGATCGAGACGTTCACGCAGCAGGATGTCGATCTGACGCGCGTGTTCAACGATGTCTCCGTATACAACGCCCATGTCTCCGATGCCGCGCATATGGAAAATGTTGCCAGCCTCGCCTGCCGAACCGCGCTGGCGCGTAAGGGCGTCGCCCATCTTTCGATTGCCAGTGACGTGCAGGAGCAAGAGGGCAATCCCTCAAAGCGCAGCAAACGCAACCGCCCGGCGCACACGCCGCAGCAAATGTTCGCCGGCCACACCATGCCGCCGGACGCCGAGCTTGACGAAGCAGCCGCCATTCTGAACCGCGCCTCGCGAGTGACGATCCTGGCCGGACGCGGCGCCATCGGCGCGGCCGCGGAACTCGAACATGCCGCGCATCTGCTGCAAGCACCTGTCGCGAAGGCCTTGCTGGGCAAGGCGGTGCTGCCGGACGACCATCCTCACACGACCGGCGGGATAGGCATCCTCGGAACCCTGGCTTCACAAGAAGCGATGGAGACCTGCGACGCGGTGCTGATCGTCGGTTCCACCTTCCCCTACATCGAATACTACCCCAAGCCCGGGCAGGCCCGTGGCGTCCAGATCGACTGCGATGCGCAGCGCATTGGCCTGCGCTTTCCGGTCGAGGCCGGCCTTGTCGGGGACGCCGCCGAGACATTGCGCGCGCTCAATCAACGTCTGACCCAAAAGCCTTCCGGTGAATTCCTGCAACACGCCCAGAAAACCATGACGAGATGGCGCCAGATGATGAGGCAATCCGAAGACGCGCGAACGCATCCGCTGAAGCCGCAAACGATTGCCCGGGCGTTCGGCCAAAGACTGGCCGACGACACGGTGCTGGCCACCGACTCCGGTCAGAACACGGAGCTTGCCGCCCGCCATGTCGATCTTCGAAGGGGCCAGGCGTTTGGCGTATCCGGATCGCTGGCATCCATGGCTTGCGGCCTTACCTATGCCATCGCCGCCGGCATTGCATTTCCCGGTCGACCGGTCGCCGCTATCGTGGGAGACGGAGGTTTTGCCATGCAGCTGGGCGAATTCTCGACGGCGGTGCGCTACAAGATTCCGCTGAAGATTCTGGTCATCAAGAACAACATGCTCAATCAGATCGCCTGGGAGCAGATGATGTTTCTGGGTAATCCGCAATTCGGTTGCGAACTGCAGCCGATCGATTTTGCCAAGGCGGCGGAAGCGATGGGCGCAAGCGGTTTTCGCATCGAGCGGGCCGATCAGATCGAGACTATTCTCGATGAGGCCTTCGCAACCGAAGGTCCGGTTGTGATCGAAGCGCTGGTCGACGCCTATGAGCCGTTGATGCCGCCCAGGATGCCGCCCGACTATGCCAAGAATTTCCGCCAGGCCTTGCCGCAGACGCCGGGGCACGAGCGCATCGAAGAAAATATCGCTCGGGAGCCGGCGAAGTCGATGATGGATGCCTAGAGCAATTCCCGCGAAAATGCGAAGCGGTTTTGCGTTCGGAATTGCGTAACAAACATATAGAGCATTGGAGGCGAACCTGTTTTCGCCGGAAATACTCTGGAGCCGCGAAATGCAGCCAGGAGAGCAGTGCCCCAGAGGCGTGCCATGAGCTTCGACGCACTCTTCTCGACTTCTATCTGCTATGGCAGCGGCGCCCCGCAAGCCGGTTGGACGCTGGCGTTTCCGATTACATTTCCGCTCGCGGCGGCTGTGTCGCTGTACATTGCTGGCGCCAGCCGGCTCTGGCGTCGGAGCGCACACGGACGTCCTTTGCGGTCGCGGCAGGCCTTGCTGTTTTTCGCCGGCTGGGCCGCACTGGCGGTCGCGCTTGTAAGCCCGATCCACGCATTGGGCGAACATGTGTTTGCCGCTCACATGGTCGAGCACGAACTGCTGATGGCCATCGCGGCACCGCTGCTGGTCGCTTCCCGACCGATGGCGGCAATGATGTGGGCGCTGCCCGCGCGGCTGCGCCAGACGCTCGGCGCGGCTGGGCACACAAACATATTTCAGGTGATCTGGGCTGTCATGAGCCGCCCTGTGGTCGCGACTTTCCTGCACGGAATCGCGATATGGACATGGCATGTTCCAGCGCTGTTTGAGGCTGCGCTCCAGCAGGGCTTTCTGCACTATGCCCAGCATGCGAGTTTTCTCGGCACCGGGCTTCTGTTCTGGTGGGTGCTGCTGCCCCGCCCTGGCCGCGAACAAGACTGTGGCGGTGCGGTCATGCATCTTTTCTTCACCTCGCTGCACACCGGCTTGCTCGGGGCATTGTTTGTCGTTTCGCGCAGGCTGTGGTACCCGGAAAATGCCATCGGCTCGAAACTGTGGGGCCTCAGCCCACTCGAGGATCAGCAATTGGCGGGCCTGTTGATGTGGATTCCGGCCGGCCTGATCTATGGCGGAGCCGCACTGCTCCTGGCCGCTTTCTGGATTGGAACAAGCGGGCGGCGGCACGCTTCCCACCTGCCCATCATCTAGAGCCGCGCTTCCGCCGTATGCTGAAGAACGGCCGCCCCTCGCCTTGGTTCGACAAAGTATTCCCTGAGTTCGCGCTCTTTCCAGGGACGGTAGCGTTGCCAAGCATCCTTTTGCAACCAACCGCGTTATGGCCTTGACAACGATGGTGGATCCTTCATGGCAAGGTGCGTGAGTCCGGCGGCCCACCCTCGTACGCGGAAACGACCGCTGATGCCGCTCACCTGCACATGGCCAAAACAGTGGGCCAGCACAGCGCCAATGCTGGTCCTGGCTGGATGCAGCGACTGGCAGTCCGCGCTTCATCCACACGGTGCGAATGCCCGAAGGATCCTCGACCTGATCTGGTCCTTCAGCGCGGTTGCGACGGGCACATGGCTGCTTGTCATGCTGGTCTTGGCGGCAGCGCTTCTGCGTCGCCCTCCGACCGAGACAACGCATTTGCCACTTGAGATCGATCTCCGGCAGGAACGTCGGTTTACGCGCCTTGTCGCAAGCGCCATCGCTTTGACCGTTCTCGTGCTCGTCATACTGACGACGATGAGCTTTTTCGCGGGCAAATCCATTGCTTCGCTGAGCGGAACGGAAACGCTCACCGTCCGGGTCACCGGGCATCAATGGTGGTGGGAGGTCCGTTACTTCGGGAATGAACCGTCGCAAGCGATCGTCACGGCAAACGAGATCCATATTCCCGTTGGCGACCCGGTCAAGGTCGAGCTCGATTCGCTCGATGTCATTCATAGCTTCTGGGTGCCAAGCCTCGCCGGCAAAAGGGATCTCATCCCGGGCCGGCCAAGCGAGCTCACGCTTATTGCGGACAAACCCGGAACCTATCGCGGCCAATGCGCCGAGTTCTGCGGCTATCAGCACGCCCATATGGCCATCACCGTCGTTGCGGAAAGCCGCGAAGCTTTCGATGCGTGGCGATCCAGGCAGGACGCCGCGGCGCCGGCGCCCGCCGGCGAAGAAGAACGCCGCGGCCAGCGGGCTTTTCTTTCTACCGGCTGTGCACTCTGCCACACGATAAGAGGCACACCGGCCAGCGGAACGCTTGGACCTGATCTTACCCATCTCGCAAGCCGCCGCGCACTGGCTGCGGATACGTTGGCCATCACCCCAGGGGCGCTTGCTGCCTGGATAGCCGATCCGCAGTCCATGAAGCCCGGCGCCAAGATGCCGCGCATTGCCCTCAGCGCCGACGATCTCAATGCCGTCGTCACCTATCTTGGAAGCCTTGAATGAGCGGCGTTGCGGGAACGTCAGCCGAGCATGAACAGGAGGTGCTGAAAGGCGTGCGGGACACCGGCCTCGATGAGGCGAGGCTGCGCGCCTTTCTGGCGCATGCCTGGCGAACGCCGAAAGGCCTCTATGGCTGGCTGGTCACTGTCGATCACAAGCTGATCGGCCGGCGCTATATCGTGACGGCTTTCCTGTTCCTCATCCTTGCAGGTCTGTCCGCGCTGGCGATGCGGTTCCAGCTTGCCCGGCCCGAAGCCGGCTACATCGGTCCCGATCTCTACAACCAGCTGTTCACCATGCATGGCACGACGATGATGTTTCTGTTCGCCGTACCGGTGATGGAGGCGTTCGCCATCTACCTGGTGCCGCTGATGATCGGGACCCGCAATGTCGCCTTCCCGCGCCTCAATGCCTTCAGCTACTGGGTCTATCTTTTTGGCGGGCTGATGATCTGGATCGCCTTTGCCTTCGAAACCGGCGCCGACGCCGGCTGGTTCTCCTATGTTCCGCTCGCCGGACCTGAATACGGCATCGGTAAGCGCCCCGATTTCTGGGCGCAGATGGTGACTTATACGGAAGTGTCCGCACTCGCGGTCGCTGTCGAGATCATTGCGACAGTGTTCAAACAACGCGCGCCGGGCATGTCGCTCGACCGCATCCCGCTCTATGTCTGGTCGGTCCTCGTCACCGCTTTCGTCATACTGTTCGCCATGCCCGCGGTGATGGTATCGAGCACGATGCTGATCCTCGACCGGTTGGTCGGCACGAAATTTTTCGATCCTGCCGCGGGGGGAGATGCACTGCTGTGGCAGCATCTGTTCTGGTTCTTCGGTCATCCCGAGGTCTACATTATCTTCATTCCGGCGACCGGCTTTGTCTCCGCGATCCTGCCGACCTTCGCCCGGCGCCCGGTCTTCGGCTATCTCGGGATCGTGCTGTCGCTGGTCGCGATCGGCTTCCTCTCCTTTGGCCTGTGGGTGCACCACATGTTCGCCACCGGTCTGCCCCAGCTCGGCGAGAGCTTCTTCACCGCTTCCTCGATGATGATCGCCATTCCGAGCGGCATTCAGATCTTCTGCTGGATCGCGACGATCTGGGACGGCCGGCCGAGCTTCGGCACGCCCATGCTTTTCGTGCTCGGCTTCATCTTCACCTTCGTGATCGGCGGACTGACCGGGGTCATGGTCGCCTCGGTACCGCTCGACCTGCAGGTGCACGACACCTATTTCGTGGTTGCCCATTTCCATTACGTGCTGGTCGGCGGCGCCGTCTTTCCCCTGCTCGGCGCCGTCTATTACTGGTTCCCCAAGATCACCGGCCGCATGCTGTCTGAAAGGCTTGGCCGCTGGAACTTCTGGCTGGTCTTTCTCGGGTTCAATTTCACCTTCTTCCCCATGCACATTCTGGGTCTGCAAGGCATGCCGCGCCGTGTTTACACCTATCCGCCGGCGAGCGGCTGGGGCGAGATGAACCTCTTCATCAGCCTCTCGTCGCTGGTGGTGTTCGCCGGTTTTGCGCTTTTCTTCCTGAACATCCTGCTCAGCCTTCGCAACGGCCGCATTGCCGGAGATAATCCCTGGCAGGCGAGCACGCTCGAATGGGCGACGACTTCGCCGCCGCCCTCCTACGATTTTTCGCGGCTGCCGGTGGTAAACCACCGCGAACCGCTCTGGGCCGAACCCGACATGCTCCTCGTCGTCGAAGGCCTGCGCGTCGATGCCCGCGAGGTGCTCGCCGGCACGGTCGCCGACGCGGTGCCGCAACTGAGGGTGCCATCGGCCGACAATTCGATTTGGCCGCTGCTCTCGGCCATCGCGGTTGGCGGCGCATTTCTTGGCTCGATATTCACGCCATGGGCGGTGGTCTGGGGCGCTATACCGGTCTCGATTGGCTTCATCTGCTGGTTCTGGCCGAAAGGCGAACCGGAGGACGAGGAATGAGGCAGCGCCCTGTCGCCGATGTCAGCCACCTGCCCACATATGATTTCGGGGCGGCGAGCCCGATGTGGTGGGGAACCCTTGCCTTCATCGCCCTTGAGGCGACGGGTTTCGCCTTGGCGATCGGCACCTATTTCTATCTGGCTGTGCTGGCCCCGCATTGGCCGATCGGGGCGCCGGCACCAGATCTGCTGCCAGGCACGACAGTATTGGTTATTCTGCTGGCGAGCATCGTGCCCAACCATCTGCTCGAACTTTGGGCGCGCCGTCAGGACCTCGCGAAAGTTCGCCTTGGCATGATCATCATGTCGATCGCCGGAATTCTTCCGCTGATCGTTCGTGTCTGGGAATTTCCGGCGCTGCGGATTTCCTGGGATCAGAACGCGTACGGCTCGATCGTCTGGTTCCTGCTCGGGCTGCACACAACGCATCTCCTTACCGATGTCGGGGACACGATCGTCCTTGCGGCTCTCATGTTCACGCAAAAAGGCAAGGCCGGCCGACGCTTCAGCGACGTCTCGGACAACGCCTTCTATTGGGACTTCGTGGTCGTCTCATGGGTCGTGCTCTATCTTATCATCTACTGGGCCCCGAGGATGTGAGATGCAGGCGATCCGCACCGGCGTTTCCTGGGCAGGCCTGGTCAGTGGACCAGCCGCGTGGGCCATAACGCTGCAGCTCGATTATTCAACCGCGTTCTGGCAATGCCACGCCAGCTTTTGGCCCACTGCCTTGTTCTCGTTGATAGGTGCCGCCGCCGCCACGGCAGGCGCGCTGCTGTCGTGGCGCGCGATTCATGACCGAGGCCATGGCACGAGCCCGCCCCTTAAAGCGCGCACTCGCATGTTTCTGGCCAGGACTTCGGTCGGCATTGGAGCGCTGTTCACGCTCGTGATGCTGACACAAATGTTGGCAGGGCTGACCTTCAGCGGGTGCGAACTGTGATGGCGCCACGAAGCGGGCTGGCCGTGCACCGCCGTGCGCTTCGGCATGCGGTGAGCGCTCCAGTCCCGGCCGCCATCTCTTATGCGATCGCGTCCGTTTTGGCATCGTTGGCGTTTTGCACGCACCTGCAGGCGAGCGAAATCCAGAAGGGTGAATATCTTACCCGGGCGGCCGACTGCATCGGCTGCCACACGTCCAATCCCAGCCGCCCATTCGCCGGAGGCTATCGCGTCCCAACGCCGTTTGGCGACGTCTTTTCCACCAACATCACACCGGACCTCGATACGGGCATCGGGCGCTATTCCGCGGACGAGTTCGTGCGAGCCGTCCAGCAAGGCGTCAGGCGTGACGGGGCCGACCTTTATCCCGCCATGCCCTATGACAGCTTCGCAGCGATGAACCGCGAGGACGTGCTCGCGATCCGGTCGTATCTGCTGGCGCAGCCGCCGATCTCCCAGCCGCGCCCAGCAAACATCCTGCCTTTTCCGTTCAACCAGCGATGGACTCTGGCGCTGTGGAAGCTCGCGAACTTGCACAGCGGCGGTTTCATGCCGGATCGGAGCCGAACCGCCGCATGGAACAGAGGGGCCTATCTTGTCGAAGTGCTCGGTCACTGCGGTGCCTGTCACACGCCAAGAAATACGACGTTCGGCATGGATGACAATCGCAAGCTTGCCGGCGGCAGCGCCGGCATCTGGCAAGCCTTCAACATCACCCGTGACAAGATCGCAGGCGTCGGCGGCTGGAGCGATGAAGAGCTGTTTCGGTTTCTCAAGACCGGCGCCGTGCCCGGAAAGGCATATGCAAGCGGCCCGATGGCGGAAACGGTCATGAACAGCCTGCAACATCTGTCGGACGACGACATCCGTGCCATGGTCGCCTATCTCAGGGATGTGCCCGCACAACCCGGGGACGAAAGGCAGCCGCGTTTTTCATGGGGCAATGTGCCCACGATCGCGGACAATGCTGGAAGCAAGGCGCAAGGTAGCGGAACCGCGGCCGGCGGCGATCTCTATCGATCGCTCTGTTCGGGGTGTCATGGAGCAAATGGAGGCGGATCAGCGGACGGCTCCGCCCCATCACTGATCCACAACACCTCCCCCGGCGCGGCCGTGCCTGACAATGTCGTCATGACGATCCTCGAAGGCGTCAAGGCTGGTGACGTCGCGGAACGCAAATCAATGGCGGCCTTCGCCGGCTGGTTGGACGACGCCCAGGTGGCGATACTTGCAAATTATGTGACCGCGCAATTCGGAAATCCGGAAGCGCGCGTTACGGCGGCCGACGTGCGTCAGATGCGGGCCGGCACGTCAACGGCGCAGACAGTCCTGGTTCTGGCGGGGCAGGCGCTGGCGGTTGGAGGCGCCGGATTGCTCCTTGGTCTACTGTTTCTGCTGGCAAAACGACTGCGCCCAGCACTGCGCTCAACGCCTCTCACGTTCGGGCATAGAGATAGGCGGTGATGTCGCGCGCCTCCTGGGGCGACAGATTTGTGTTGGGCATGGCCGTCTTGGGATCGACGTCGCGCGCCCTGCTGATCCAACGCATCATCGCGTCTGGGGACGTTCGCGACGCCCCGACATATTCTCTCTCGGCGACGCCTCGCAGGGATGGACCGACGGTGCCACGGGCACCAGGGACTCCCGGAATTTCGTGACATCCGCCACAGCCATTGCGGATCATTGCCGGGACGGCGCGGTCAGGATCCCCACCGACCGCCTGCAGGATGGTGGTTTCTCGCAGATTGCTGCTGCGCATCAAGCCGATCGCGCAGACCGACAACGCAATAAGGGTAGCCGCCGAAGCGCCTGCCGCCCACGGCAGGGCCGATGGCGCCTGCTTGACGGCCTGTCGGCTCATCTGCGCCTGCAGCGTTGCAACGAGAACGCCGCCCGATTGGTCGCCCCGGAGAGAAGAGCGACTTCGGGCGGTGCTCCTAGCCACCGGCTCATTTGTTGCAGTTCTGCATGTTCGACGTTGTCGCGCCGGAGGCGGTGTTGTTGTCGATGTCGTTGCCCGCGGCGTCCTTGCAGCGGTCGGTCATGCCGCTCGACGATTTTGTCGAACTAGTAGCGTTCGGATCGGTGGGCGTTACCCCTGCACCAGAGCCGGTGCCGGTCCCATTTGCGCCATTGGTCATGCCGGATGTCGAGCCTGAACCGCTGTTGGTTCCGGTGCCGTTCGACTGTGCCATGGCCGATGTGGCCAGAGCGACCGCAAGCACCGTGGCGGAGAGAAGTTTGACAATCATGGAGGATCTCCCTTGGTTGTGTGTGCTGCCTCCACCAAACCAGTCGCTCGCTTATATGTTCCGAGTGAAACGATCTTCAGCGAAATTCTTATGGGTTCTTTGCGATCGATTTGATGATGGCCCTCACATGTCGCGGAAACCGACCCGCGCGAGAAATATCATGTCTCCGGCAAAGCAACCACCAATGATGCTTCAGCGATAGCTAAAGGAACCGAACGGCGAGCGCTGAATTTTGCTTCAAGCGGATATCGAAAGGGACCGTGTTTTTGGAGCACCTCCATGAGGGACATAAGCGCCGAAGTCTGTGAAAAACAGAGCAATATTCGGGCAAAAGGGCCCTTTCAGCGATTCCTGCGCACAATCGGACCTGGTTTCATCACAGGCGCTTCGGACGATGACCCTTCGGGCATCGGCACGTACAGCCAAGCGGGCGCTCAGCTGGGCTTCGATGTCGGTTGGACCATGGTGTTCACTCTTCCGCTCATGGTCGCGATCCAGGAGATAGCAGCGCGGATAGGCCGCACGACAGGTCGAGGTATTTCCGGCAATCTGGCCCGACACTACCCGTATCCCCTGATATATTTTGTAGCCTTGCTTTTGTTCGCCGCCAACGTGATCAACATCGGGGCGGACCTGAGCGCGATGGCTGATGCATTGCGATTGCTGGTGGGCGGCCCAAGCTCGCTTTACGTCGTTGCGTTCGGCCTGGCTTGCGTTTTGGCGATCGTCTTTCTCGACTACCGCCGGTACGTCACGGTCCTGAAATGGACAACGCTGAGCCTTTTTGCCTACGTGGTGGCTGCGTTTCTGGCTGATATCCCATGGGGCGAGGCCCTCAAGGGGGTCGTTCTTCCGCGCATGGAATGGAGCCGGGCCTTTTTCACGACATTTCTGGCCATACTCGGCACCACGATTTCTCCCTATCTGTTCTTCTGGCAAGCGTCGCAAGAGGTCGAAGAGGAGACGATCGACCCCAAGGCCAAGCCGCTGAGGCGGGCACCGTGGCAAGCGCCGGGTGCCTTCCAGCGCATTCGCGCCGACACCCTGGTGGGCATGGCTTTTTCGAACCTGATAGCCATCGCAATCATCGTTACAACGGCTGCCACCCTGCACAAGGCCGGAGTGACCGACATCAATTCTTCCTCTGATGCGGCCAAGGCCCTGGAGCCGGTCGCGGGCAAATTCGCATTTGAGATCTTTGCAATGGGGATTATCGGCACCGGCCTTCTCGCGGTGCCGGTTCTCGCGGGCTCGGCCGCATTCGCCGTGGGCGAGGCGTGCCGCTGGCCAGTGGGACTGGAGCGCAAGCCGAAGGCAGCGATGGCATTTTATGCGACCCTGGCCGCCGCCGTGGCGCTGGGAATGGGGATCATGCTCACGCCGATCGATCCCATCAAGGCGCTTTACTGGAGCGCCGTCATCAACGGCATATGCGCGGTCCCCGTAATGGTCGTCATGATGCTGATGACCGGGCGCTCCGACATCATGGGCGAATTCCCCGTTGAGGGTTGGCTGCGCTTTCTCGGATGGCTGGCGACAATCACAATGGGACTGTCCGTGGTCGGCCTTGCGCTGCAATGGGCCTTTTGAGGGCCCCATCGCCTTGCACCTCAACGTGCGCTGAGCGCGACCATGCGATCGAGGGCGGCGCCAAGGCCTTTCAGCGACACCGGGAAACTCAGCGGAGTTTCGGCCGCCGTGGTGACGTTGAGCTTGAGCTCGGTGCCTGCCTTGAGCCTCTGCGTCAGCGCCCGGTCGATCGGAAACAGCGCCACGCAGCCATTCGGCAGGCAGGTCCTGAACTTCAACGGTCCGACGGGCTGCTGGTCGTCGATCTGCGCCGCCACGCCGGGCTCGAACAGGATGCCGAAGGGCAGCAGCAAGGTTCCGGTCAATCCGCCCTTCTGCCCGACGCGCAGTTCCATGGCCAGAAGCCTCTGACCGTTTTTCTGCGTCTGGTCCTGCGTGACCGTGCAGACCCGGGCATTGTCCTGCATGCCGCAGGCCAGCTGCCAGTCCTGATAGGTTTCCTGGAGCGACGATGCGCCGTTCGGCAGCGACGCCGCCTGCTGCTGTTGGGCGAAAGCAGCCGGCAGCGAAGCGGAGAAGGCAGCCGCGCAGATGGCGGCTGCCTTCAGCGAAAAATGTCTATGAACCAATGAATGCGGCCTTCTCTTTTGTGCCGGGCAAATGCCCAAAGTGTCGGCTTCGAGACGCCGTTATTCTCACGTACAGACCCATTCGCGGATCTTGCACTGGATCCCCCCCGCCTCGCAGGCCTGGAGCGCGAGGTCCTCCGCCTCCCGGCGGGTCTCGGCCGAGTTCACGCCCCAGGGGGTGAACCGGTGCTCCACCTTGTCGGCCACGGCGAGCGCGCCGCAATGCTTGTAGGGAAATCCGGTCTCGTCGTCGTCCGTCCAATGGCGGTGATTGCGGAACACGGCAACGACATTGCAGGCTTTTCCACCGGCATTCTCGCAATATTTCTGCGCTATGTCCTTAGCTTCCTGCCGCTTGTCGGCGCCCCAGAAGAAGCCGTACTTGGTATCGGTCTGGGAGTAGGCGATTGCCGCCCAGATGCCTTTCTCCTCCTGTGGCGGTTCGGACGGCTCCGCCAGATCGGCCGAGACCACCTGCCCGCTCCACAGCAAGGCCATGCACAAGACTGTCAAACGTCGCGATTTCATGGTCCGCAATCCTTTCCAGGGCGCCTCGCCCATTCGCCTGACATCCTCACTTGGCCGCCGATGCGATGGAAATCACCACGCATGTGTTGCCCGTCGGCAGCAGAAGCGCTTCACCCGTGTTGCCGCCAAGCTCATACACTTCGACCTGTCCGAGATGATCCGTGATCTTGCTGCCTTGCGGAAGAATGGACGGAATGTCCGCGCACGGACTGGCGAACGGCGCCACCCGCACCATCGCGCCCTCGCAGCCCGAAGCGGTGGGCGATGCGAAGACCACGCCGGCGGCCGGCCCGCTGTACCGGTCCGTGGCATAGTCCATGCCGACAAAAGCCTGGACGGCGTGCTTGTCCGCGGCCTGGTCGTTCCAGAGGGATTTGACGCTGTATTTCGTGCCGGTTGTCAAAAGCTGTCCGAGCACCGGAAAAACGGTCGAGCAGGCCTGTACGCCCGCCTGCTTGACGTGCTGGAGGAAGGGCGTGTCCGGCAGCGCGGGAGCGGCGGCGGCCTCGGCCTGTGCCGCCGTCGGGCTGCCGACCAGGCCGGCGATCGCGGCATAGTTCGCGCCGGCGAAGCCGATGCCCATCATGGCCAGGCCCAACAGCGACAATCCGACGATGCGCGGCCACCGCCGCGGCGGCTCGACGGGCCTCTTGCGGTCCGGCTCGACGATCCTTTTGCGGTCCGGATCGACGGTCGGATTGCTGCGCGTCGCGGAGATGAACGGGTCTTGCTGGCTCACGGTGCTGCCTCGGTTATTTGATTGGCGCAAGGGCCTCTGACAGCCCCTTGAGCGTTGCGGTGACGGTAATGGTCTGGCCATCGACGGTCGGGTAGGAAATCGCCGGCGTCGCCTTCTGCGCTATCTCCTGGCGCATCAGGGGTCCCACTGGCAGCATGCCGACGCAGACCATCTCGTTGCAGCCATTCAGATGCACGTCGATCGGTTCGGCGCGCCCATCGAACTTCAGCGACACCAGCCCATCGCTCCTGGCGTTCGGCGCGGTGCGCAGGATCATGTAGGGCTTGCCGTCCTGGGTGGCCGCGAGCGACCAGCTGAACGCCATCTTGCCGGCGCCGTCCTCGATCACCTGCGAGACGTTGCAGACCTTCTTGCGCGCCTTGAGGTTCTCGTCGCAGATCAGTGTCCAGTTCTCGAAGGGACGGATGGTGCGCTGGTATTGTCCGAGCTTCACGTCGGGAGGCAAGACCACGTCGGAGGGCTTGATCCTGTAGGGCGAAGCCACCTGCCCGACAGCTGGCGCCAGCCCGCCGGCAAGCGCCAGGCAGGTCAGGCATGCCAAGGCGAATCCGGGAAAAACAGGCGGTCTTCCCGGATCAGCGTCTAGCCTGTCATGGCCGGTTCGCCTGTTCATTGCCGCCCTGCTGCCCACCTCAGTTCAAGGTGAAGCTCAAGCCGGCGCCGACACCGACATTTCCACCCGCCGCC
Organism: Mesorhizobium sp. B2-5-13; assembly: GCF_006440535.1. NCBI lineage: Bacteria > Pseudomonadati > Pseudomonadota > Alphaproteobacteria > Hyphomicrobiales > Phyllobacteriaceae > Mesorhizobium > Mesorhizobium sp. B2-5-13. The sequence continues at coordinate 107,996 of NZ_VFUI01000003.1, forward strand.
GTGCCGGACACGTTGCCACGGATGCGGCCGTCCTCGCTGGTGTAGCCCGCGCCGAAGGCAAAGGCGCTCGAATCCCGCCAGAAGCCGCCGCCGGCCGCCACGCTCAGCTTGCCGGGACGGTCGTCATAGCGCAGCGAGGCGGCCGCCAGTCCGATTGCCGCCGCCTGCCGGGCTTCGTCCCTGATGCCGCTGATGTCGGAATTGAGCTGGCCCAGTTTCTGGTCGGTATAATTGTTGGCCTGCTGCAACGTCGTGACCGCCACCTGGTCGGTATAGGTCTTGCTCTGGGCAAGGTTCAGGTTCAGCTGGTTGACGTTGACCGCGTCGGTGCCGGCAACGCCGGGGCCGACGTTGGAGATGACGACAGGCGCATTCGGATCGCCGCCCTGCAGCGTTATCTTGTTGGTCTTGGTCGTCGATCCGTCCGGATTGTTGACGGTGTCGTATTGCACGGTGTTTTGGACAGTGCCGCCGATGCCGCCGATCGTCTTGGTCAGGTCCTCGATCGCCGTGTTGGTGGCGTAGAGCTGCGAGCCGTTGATCGCATCGGTGCTGCCGGAAGAAACGCGTCCGGCGGCGACATTGGTGATCGTCCGCTCGGAGCCGGCGTCGCCGACGCTGACGGTTCCGGTCGGGGTGGTGCCGGCATAGGCGTAGGTCTTGCCGTTGATGGTGGTGCTGGACGTACCGACCGCGGTCTGCGACACCGAACCCGAACCGAGCGCCACATCGCTGGCGTTGTTGGCCTGTGCGCCCTGGCCGAGCGCGACGGCGCCTTGGCCCGCGGCTGTCGAACCATGGCCGGCGGCCAGGCTGTCTGTGCCGCTCGCCACGCTCTCCGGCCCGATCGCCACGGCGTTGGTGCCCCCCGCGACGCTGTCTGCCAGTCCCGAATTGGCGTGGAAATACTTGATGCCGCCGCCATTGTTGATGTTGGTCAGCGCATTGTCGACGGCGGTGAAGCCATCATAGACGGTCGAATAGTTGTTGCCCTGGATGTTGTAGGTCGGACCGGTGATCGAGCCGTCCGGATTGACCGTTGTGCCGCCGCCGAACAGGTTGGACACGTTTTGCGAGACGCCGCGCAGCTGCGAGACGTTGACGCCGTCGGTGTCGGCCGAGCCCGCCGCGACATTGGTGAGCTTGCGTTCGGCCCCGGCGCCGCCGATCGACACCTCGCCCACCGAAGTCTGCGGGGTGGTCAGGGCAAAGGCCGTGTAACCGGCCTGTGCGCCGACCGTGGTGACGGACTGCGCGCCCAGCGCCACGCTGTTGATGAAGCTGCTTTGGGCGCCGGCGCCGAGCGCCACCGACTGGATGCCGGAGGCGAGCGAATTGGTGCCGAGCGCCAGGCCGTCGGCCAGCATCACATGGGCGTTCTGGCCGATGGCCGTGCCGCCGGGTGCCGTCTGGTCGACGACGGCGCCGTTGCCGATGCCGATGCCGTTATCGCCGTTGACGACCGTGGTCGGACCGACCGCGACCGATTCCGCGCCGACCGCCAGCGAGTCGCCCGCCACCGAATTGGCGTGGAAATACTTGGTCGAGGTGGCCGATACGGCAGCGATGGCGCCGGCGAGCTGGCGCACCGTCACCGCGTCCTGGTCCTGCGTGCCGTCGGCCACATTGGTGATCTGCCGATAGGATGTGGCGTTGCCGACCGACACGGCGCCGAGCAGCGTCTTGTCGGTGGTGTTGTACTGGATGAAGTTGGATGGGCCGGCGGGCAGTTGCCCGGTAGCCGGAGCGATCGCGCGATCGGAGACCGAACCCGAGCCGAGCGCCACGCCGCCGTCGATGCTGGCGTTGCTGTCGCGGCCGAGCGCCAGCGCGCTGACCCCGGTCGCGGTCGCCTGGTAGCCGACCGCGGTGGAACCGACGCCTTGTGCGAAGGAGTCCGTCTGCGCCAGGCCGGCCTCGTTGGTGCGGGCGTAGCGGATGCCTATGCCGTTGGCATCGGTGTAGGCGGTCGAGGTGTCGCCGGCAATGTTGTTGATCGTGTTGCCGAGATTGGTGACGCCACTGCCGATATTGGCGATGTCGGTCGTGTTCTGCGTCACCTGCTGGTTGGTGGCGAAGAGCTGCGAGCCGTTGACGGCATCGGTCGAACCGCCGTTCAACTGCCCGGCCGCGACGTTCTGGATCTGGCGCTCGGCGCCGACCGAGCCGACCGAGAAGGCGCCCGCCGGCGTGCCGCCGGCGAAGGTGTAGTTGACGCCGCCGATCGTCGTGCCGCCGACGTTGGTCGTTGCGCCCGACGCCGAATTCAGGCCGATCGCGACGTCGCCGGCATTGTTGGCCACCGCGTTCGGGCCGACAGCGACGGAATCGGCTCCCAGCGCCTGGGAGTCAGGCAGCGCCGAATTGGCATGGAAATACTTGATGCCGCCGCCGACATTGATGTTGTTGACGACGGCGCCGATGGCATCGACCGCCTGGTTGGTGGCGAAGAGCTGCGAACCGTTGATGGCGTCGGTCGAGAGCGCGCTGATCCGCCCCGCCGCCAGGTTGGTGATGGTGCGTTCCGCTCCGGGCGCGCCGATGCTGACCGTCGAGGTCGGGTTGGTGCCCTGGAAGGCATAGGTCGTGCCGTTGACCACTCCACTGGCGGTGCCGACCGCCACGGCGGTCACCGAGCCCGAGCCGAGCGCCACGTCGCCGGAGCTTGCCGCCGCGGTGGCACCGTCGCCCAGCGCGACATTGCCGGCGAGGCCGGCGGCACCCGCCGTCGAGCCGTTGCCCAGCGCCACGGAGCCTTGCCCGATCGCCTTGTTGTTGTTGCCGATGGCGACCGCGCCGGCGGCCTGGTTGGCGGCGGAGGCACTCGCCGTGCCGTCGCTGTTGGCGATGTTGTTGGCGCCGCCGGTGAAGGCGCCGGTGCCGCTGGCGAAGCTCGGATCGCCGATTGCCACCGCGCCGTCACCATAGGCGGTGTTGTTCGCACCGATGGAGATGGCTTGGCCGCCGGTCGCCACCGCGTTGGTGCCCATGGCAACCGCGTTGGTGGAACTGGCCGCGGCATTGTTGCCGATGGCGATGGCGCTCGTGGCCGACGCCGCGGCGCCGATGCCGAGTGCGGTGCTGGCGACCCCGCTGGCGTTGGCGCTGACGCCGGCAGCGAGGGAATTGTCTCCCGTCGCCTTGGATCCGGACCCGAATGAGGAGGCATTTTGGCCGCTGGCAACGGAGGTGTTGCCCACTGCCGTGCTAGCGGCGGCACTCGCAACGGAGGTGGTGCCTATGGCGATGGCAGATTGAGCGCTGGCCGTCGCGCCCAATCCCAGCGCTGTTGCTTGCACGGCAGTCGCCGTGGCGTTGTTGCCCAGCGCGGTGGCTGAGATGCCCGTGGCCTGGGCTCCCGAACCCGCCGATACCGAGCCTACTCCGGTCGACACGGCCTGGTTGCCGAGCGCCAGCGCGAAATTGCCCGAAGCATTGGCGACGTTACCGAGCGCTTGCGAATTCAACCCACCGGCGCTGGCCTGGTTGCCAATCGAAACGGCATTCGTCCCGGCGGCTTTGGCCAGGTAACCCATGGCCGTGGTTCCGACACCGGAGGCGGCTGCCCCGTTGCCGATCGCCGTGGACTGGTTCGCCGACGCCGTGGCGGAGGTTCCGAACGCGCTGGCTCCGGTTCCAGTCGCGGAAGAGCTCGATCCCACGGCGGCCGACCATGCCCCGGTTGAGGCCGCGGCTGTGCCGAGCGCGACGGCCTCGAAGGTAAAGCCAGCAGGAGCGGTACCGCTCGCATTGGCATTCGTGCCAATGGCAACGGGAGAACCGCCGCCCGTTCCGGCGTTCGCCTTGGCGCCAACCCCCATGGCTATGGCCGCACCGTTTGCAGATGAGGCGTTGGAGGACAATCCAATCGCCACCGAGGCACCCCCCGAAGCGCTGGCCGTTGAGCCCAGCGCGACGGCGTTCGCACCGTTTGCGGTGCTGTTGACACCAAAGGCTGATGCTCCATCAACGAGTGCGCGGGCGTTCCCGCCTACGGCAAGAGCATTGACGCCGGTCGCGTTCGCGAAGACACCTATGCCTATTGCGTTGAGACCATTGGCACCCATCGCATAGCCGATGGCGATCGAAGCATCGCCCGTAGCGGTGATACCGGTGCCCAACGCCACGCCGTTATTGCCATTCACGTGGGCGTTATTGCCAACGGCGGTTGAGGCGGCGCCAGGGGCGGTGTTGCCACAACCGATCGCTATGCTTTGCACCCCTGCGGAGGGGGTCGTGCAGTTCGCGGCGTTGGTCAGAACCCCGTTACCAATGACAACCTGCGAGAACGCCGCCTGCGGGATCATGATCCCCACCACGGCCCCGAGCATCCCACCGGCGCCCAGCGTTCCCAGCCCCAGGCGCTTGCGACCCATGCCCATCACGCGATGAGCCATGCGCAGTGTCGCCATCAGGCGGCGACGCAATGAGCGAGAACGGGGATCGGTGCTGGCGATCCAGTTGCCGGCGAGATGCGCCGCGCGACGCTGCACAACAAGTGAGCCGCTCGAAGTCTGATTGTCGGTCATGGTGCCCTCTCCGCTGGCCGGCATGGAATCGTCTGACAATTCCAATCCACGACAGGAAGACATGATTCCTGCTTGCGGTATTTCACGATATTGCTGTCTTGTGAGAAAAGAGTCGAGCAACCCGGCAGAGGTTAACGGCTCGTTACTTTAGCCGATGCTTTAAGACCAAGCAGTGAAACAACGCCGCAAGTCGACCTTCATCTAACCTTGGCGTTAAGCTTACCTACCCGCGCCTGCAATGGCGTCACCTGCCGGTATTTCTTCATCACGGTGGTAAAATGGCTCTGGCTTGAAAATCCACTGGAATGAGCGATGTCGGCGATCGTCATGCGGCTGTCAGCAAGCAGCCTTTCGGCGAGGTCCAGCCGCAGGTCGAGAACATATTGATGCGGCGGCACCCCGAACGTCCGCGAGAAAGCCCGCACGAAATGATAGGACGACAGCCCGCACACCGCGGCCATTTCGGCAAGCGCCAGCTTGCGGGTGAAGTTCTCGTGCAGGAAGTCTTGCACCTTGCGTGCGGCGCGGGGAGAAAGCCCGCCTTTTGCATTGAGCGCCGGCTGCCGCGCCGAATTGATTCGAGAAACTGACCCGGGAAAACCTTCATCGCCCGGCATTCTTCGGCCTCCTGATACGTCCAAGATGAAGTTCAACCCGAGGCTTCCTTCTCAGTTCCTCTAGAAAATAATTCGTGATTGTGCGAAGCGGGCCTGCATCGCTAGGCCCGTTCATGTGAGCGATCCGTCCAGACGGCGAACGATGCGCAGGCTGCATGGGCGCAACCACGATCCCTACGGAGTACTCCTTGGCCAGGAATGTCTGCGAGCCGGGCCCGCGAACGGAATAAATCACGCTTCCTTGCGCTGTGGCCCTGCGCGGACCTGCACTTTCAGGAATGATGTCCAGGACGTATCGAGCTGCTCGCTCCCGATCGATGCCTCGGGAAACGCCGCTTTCCCGTGCCTCGTCCGCATTTTTCATTCGCACTGCCTCAGCCGTCCGACGCCGCCTCAAATCCCCTTTCCCGACCCGGAAGATAGCGTATCGCACGCACCTTGGCTTGGGAAGAACTCCCACGCGCAAATAAAAATCTTTATTCGAGATAAAGATGGAAAAATGAACGGCTAGAGATCTCCGCGCCGGTTCTCGTACAGATCCCAGGCGAGTTCCACGATAGTCAGAAGAACGTCGTCCCGGTTCCAGCCGGCAGCCACCGCAGCCTGGACGATCCCGTTGACGAGAGGCAGCAACTGGTCCTGGCAATCGGCCGACATATCGCCGTCGCCCGGCCCTTCGAAGTTGAACGTGATCATCCGGCGCCCCCCTCGCCTTCAGCCGAAGTGTTACATCGGCAATTTCATTCCCCCTTATATACAACGGATGCGGTGCCAAAGTACAGGAAGCCCTGGAAGACCAAAGCAGAATGGGAGGGGCGCCGGATCACAACGGCTTTATGCTTCCCCGGGGTCAGGGGTGAACGCCGCTTTCAGCGTCCTGGTTGAGTTGCTCAAATAACCGTGCGCCGGCCGTTCTTGCATGCGTAGGCACAACCCGGTAGCGCCGCGCGGCCAATGGGCGGATGTGGACATCGCCGGCCGCATTGCCTTCCGCGGGCGCTCGCTGGATAGTCCCGGCAATGTTCGAGACCCTGGTGATTCACTGGACACAAATACTGGCGATCATCTCGGTGGTGATGGCGACCATCGGCATTGCCCATGCCGTCATGACCAAGGAGGACGTCCGCGCCGCCACCGGCTGGGTCGGCGTCATGGTGCTGTCGCCGATCCTCGGCGTGCTGATCTATGCCGTGGCCGGCATCAACCGCATCCGCCGCGCCACGATCAGCGCGCAGCGCCCGCTTGCCGAAGGCCTTGTGTCGGCCAAGCACGAGCGCGACGTCGCCGCCGAAGAGGCGTTGATCGTCGAGCGCTATGGACAGCGCTTCACCGGCCTCAGGACGCTGGGCGACAGGGTGGCGCGGCGCGCGCTCAACCCGGGAAATGCAATCGACGTGCTGGAGAGCGGCGACGAGGCCTACCCCGCAATGTGCGCGGCGATCGACGGGGCGGAGCGCAGCGTCCTGCTGGAGACCTATATTTTCGACAATGACGGCGTCGGCCTGCTTTTCGTCGAAGCGCTGGCCGGCGCTGTCCGGCGCGGCGTCACCGTGCGTGTGCTGATCGATGCCGTCGGCGCCCGCTACTCCGTCCCCAGCATCCTGGCACATCTGCGCCGCGCCAACATTACGGCGGATGTCTTCAACGGCAACATCGTCATGGGCCTGCGCCTGCCCTATGCCAACCTGCGGACCCACCGCAAGATCCTGGTGATCGACGGCACGGTTGCCTTTACCGGCGGCATGAACATCCGCAAGGGTTTTTCGTCGGAGTTCGCCGGGTCGAACAGCGCCAGGGACACGCATTTCCAGGTCACCGGACCCGTCGTCGCCGACCTCTTCTCGGTCGCCGCGGAAGACTGGCGCTTCGCCACCAAGGAGGCGCTGAAGGGCGATGCCTGGCGGATCACACCGGTTTCACCGCCCGCCGGCCAGCCGATGCTGGTGCGTGCGGTCGCATCCGGGCCGGATGCCAGCAACGAAACCAACCACAAACTGCTGATCGGCGCCTTCTCGGTGGCGCGCAAGTCGATACGCCTGATGTCGCCCTATTTCCTGCCAGACCGGGAACTGATCAGTGCCCTGGTCACCGCGGCCAGGCGCGGTGTCGAGATCGATGTCGTGGTGCCGGCGGTGAACAATCTCTTCCTTGTCGACCGCGCCATGACCGCGCAATTCGACCAGATCCTGAAGAATTATTGCCGCATATGGCGCACGGAAGGACCCTTCGACCATTCCAAGCTGCTTTCGATCGACGGCGTGTGGGCCTATGTCGGGTCCTCCAATCTCGACGCCCGCTCGCTGCGGCTCAACTTCGAGATCGACCTGGAGATCCTCGACGCAGGCTTCGCCACCGAGATCGAGAGGCGGATCGAAACGGCGATCGAAACGGCTGTTCCAGTCACGCTGGCCTCCTTGCGGGCGCGTCCCTTCATCATCCGCCTGTTCGACCGCATCCTCTGGCTGGGTTCGCCTTATCTCTAGAAAAAACCATTATCTCCGAGAAAAATCCTATCTTTAACAAAACGACGTGTTTGCCCGGTAGCATGTCACCAATGATGGAACATCGGCCGAAAGACTCTATTTCCAGGTGCATGGTGAGAACCGTAGGGATGATGGGCGCGTTATGCGAATGAGCGGGCGCAGCCTGCCGGCCAGCATGCTCCTGTCCATTCGCGACAGGCGGATGCGCAAGGCCAACGCCTTGTCGCCGAAGAAGGACGGCGTCACCGGGACGCTGGTCGCCTCCTACAACGTCCACAAATGCATCGGCGTCGACCGCAAATTCGATCCCGACCGCACCAGTCGCGTCATCCGCGAGATCGCCCCCGACGTCATCGCCCTGCAGGAGGCCGACAATCGTTTCGGCGACCGTGTCGGGCTTCTCGACCTGCACCGTCTCGAACTGGAAACCGGCCTCGTGCCGGTGCCCATTTCCGCAACAGGCAAAGGCCATGGCTGGCACGGCAATGTCCTGCTGTTCAAAAGGGGCGTCGTTCGCGACGTGCATCAGATCAGGCTTCCGGGTCTCGAACCGCGCGGCGCCGTGGTGGCGGAGATCGATTTCGACGGAAATCAATCATTGCGCATCATCGCGGCCCATCTCGGATTGCTGCGCCGCTCCCGCTCGCAGCAGGCCCAGGTCGTGCTCGATCTCATGAACAGCCCCGATGAGAAGCCGACGCTCTTGCTCGGCGATCTGAACGAATGGCGGCTCGGAAACCGCTCCGCGCTGAACACGCTGCACGCGACCTTCGGCCCGCAGCCACCGGCAGTCCCCACCTTCCCGTCGAACCTGCCGCTGCTGGCGCTCGATCGGATCATGGCCAACCGGCACGGCATCATCGCGGCCGTCGAAGCGCATGACACGCCGCTGTCGCGCGTGGCCTCCGATCATCTGCCGCTGACCGCCTTCGTCCACTTGTAGTGATTTTTGCCGCGCGTCGGTCACGTCTTGATGTCCGCCGCGTTGGAAAGCGTGTGGTATGTACCCTGGAACAAGCTCCTCCTGTTGCGAGTTGATGCCAGTCAACCCCAGGAGGACGAAACGTGAAGAAGGTGATTTTGGCTTCCCTATTGGCGTTTGCCGCGACGGCTTCAGTCATTGCGCCAACGCAAGCCGCAAGTTTGACGATTCAGTCCGATGACGACAACCAATATTCCTCGGATGACGATTCCGGGATTGTCGTTCGCCGTCATCATGTGCGCCGTTATGACAACGAATACGATGGCGACCGGAACGCTCAGTACGAAGACTACGACAATGGCGGCTACCGCTGGCACCGCCGGCACCACCGCTGCCACACGGAAACGATCGTGCATTGGCGCCACCACCACAGGGTGTTCGAGGACGTTCGCGTCTGCGGCTGAGGCCGCTCCGTCTCCTGATCCTATCCTTGGCGGATTGCCGCCAAGGATAGCCGTTGACGTCCGTCGCCTTTCCACGGACGCGGCTATTGCCGCATTGCACAAATTCCCCAGCATGCCCACAATGCCGGCATGATCCGAACTTCACTCGCCGTCCTGGTGATCGATGAAAACCGCATCCGCGCTTCGATAATCGAGGCCGGCTTGCGCGAGGCGGGCCATGAGCGGGTCACCGTCATCCATGACGTCAGCGGCATTGCGCGCCGCATCGCCGAGATCGAGCCCGACGTCATCGTCATCGATCTGGAAAACCCCAACCGCGACATGCTGGAAAACATGTTCCAGCTGTCGCGCGCGGTGAAGCGGCCGATCGCCATGTTCGTCGACCGCTCCGACCAGGCCTCGATCGAGGCGGCGGTCGATGCCGGCGTTTCGGCCTATGTCGTCGACGGGTTGAGGCAGGAGCGCGTCAAGCCGATCCTCGACATGGCGGTGAGCCGCTTCAACGCTTTCTCGCGCATGGCGCGCGAGCTGGAAGAGGCGCGCAGCGAGCTCGAGAGCCGCAAGGTGATCGACCGCGCCAAGGGCATCCTGATGAAGTCGCGCGGCCTGACCGAAGAGGCCGCCTACGCGCTGCTGCGCAAGACGGCGATGAACCAGAACCGCAAGATCAGCGATATCGCCCAGAGCCTGGTGACTGCCGCCGGGCTTCTCGGACCGGCGGAGGACGAATAGACATGGGCGCCGAGCACCAGATCACCGCCGGCTTCATGCCGCTTTTCGATAGCGCCGTCCTGGTCGCTGCCGGCGAACTGGGCTTTGCCGCGCGCGAAGGCATCGATCTCACGCTGCACCGCGAGACCTCCTGGGCCAACATCCGCGACCGCATCGCCATCGGCCATTTCGACCTCGCGCACATGCTGGGACCGATGCCGCTCGCCTGCAATCTTGGCCTCACCCCCCTCGCCTCCGAGACCATCGTGCCCTTTTCGCTGGGGCTCGGCGGCAACTGCGTCACCATCTCCAACGCCGTCTGGGCGGGCATGGAGGCGCACGGCGCCGTGCCCGATCTCGATCCGGCGCGCGCCGGCGCGGCCCTTCGCGCGTTCATCCGCGAGCGGGCGGCCGCCGGCCGCGACCCACTGCGCTTTGCCGTCGTGCATCCGCATTCCGGGCACAATTACGAACTGCGTTATTGGCTTGCCGCCTGCGGCATCGATCCCTCGCGCGAAATCGAGATCGTCATCGTGCCGCCGCCCTTCATGGCCGACGCGTTGGCAGCCGGCCGCATCGACGGCCATTGCGTCGGCGAACCCTGGAACAGCGCCGCCGTGGCAGCCGGCACCGGCCACATCGTCACCGTCAAGGCGCTGCTCTGGCGCAACAGCCCCGAGAAGGTGATCGGCGCGCGCAAGGCTTGGGCCGAACAGAGCCCCGAGGCACTGGCGGCGCTCTTGCGCGCACTGCATCACTCGGCGCGCTGGTGCCAGGATCCCGCGAACCGCGACGAATTGGCCGCGGTGATGGCGCAACGTGGCTTCCTTGGCCTGCCGCCGGCCGTCCAGATGCCGATCCTGACTGGCCGTCTCCGGCTGGGCGGCGGGGCGGAGCTGGACATCGACGACTTCTTCGTGCCGTTCGACAAGGCGGCCAACTTCCCCTGGAAAAGCCATGCGCTGTGGTTCTACACGCAGATGGTCCGCTGGGGGCATGTCGCGCACACGCCGGAAAACCTTGCCATCGCCCGCGATTGCTACCGGCCAGACCTGTACCGCTCGGCGCTGAAGCCACTCGGCGTCGCGCTGCCCGGCGCCAATGCCAAGGTCGAGGGCGCGCTGAAGGTGGCGACGCCGGTGGGCTCGGCGGGCGCGAGCCTGGTGCTTGGCCCGGACGGCTTCTTCGACGGCCAGATCTTCGATCCCGACGAGATCGACGCCTATATTGCGAGCCAGTCGCGCCGCTGATCATTCGCGCGCCATTCTTGTGCATTGCACAAAATTTATGCGATCCATCGACCGGATTGGTCAATGTTTGACCTTATCCGTTGCTGGCGCGACCGAACCATGAGTCGGCGATCTAACTGATTTCGTTAGACATTCCAGCCAGTTCGGAAACTGGCACGGTTCCTGCATTGAAATAAACGAGCCCTTCTCGGGCAATCGAACAGGCGTCCAATGGCGGGCGCCACAGGCAAAGCTGCCGCTCAGGTCTACACGCGATCCCGGATGTACGGACGCGAGGGCCTGGACGGCGGCTTTTTTGTTTTGGACCCGAACACGCAATCAACGGAGCGCCGTTCCCAAAGCGCCCAACCGGAGACGACGATGACGAAACGGATCGGAACAACATCCCTGAAGGATTTCACCCGCCGCGATTTTCTGGTGAGCAGCGCGATGACCGCGGTGCTGTTCACCGTGGCGCTCCTGCTGTTTCCCACCGGCACCAAATCAGAGGGCAAGGCTCCGCAAGTGATCGCGCAAGGCGCGGCCTCTTCGCGCTGACCTATGCCGCACCGCATTCACCACCCAAGAACGAGCGCGGCGATGCCGCAAACCGGAGCCTGACATGACCGCAAATCTCCCAGCCGCGCCCAGCCAGGACACTGCTCCCCGGCAGGCGCTCGTAATGTCCACCATCGCCTTCACCGTCTGCTTCGCGGTGTGGACGATCTTTTCGATCATCGGCGTGCGCATTAAGCAGGATCTCGGGCTGAATGAGACGGAATTCGGCCTGCTCGTCGGCACGCCGATCCTCACCGGTTCCCTCGTGCGCATGGTGCTCGGCGTCTGGACCGACCGCTTTGGCGGGCGGCTGGTCTACACCGCGACCATGCTTGCGGCGGCAATCGCGACCTTCCTGCTGGCTTTTGCGCACACCTACGCGCAGATGCTGGTCGCCGCGCTCGGCGTCGGGCTAGCCGGCGGCTCCTTCGCCGTCGGCGTGTCTTACGTCTCGCGCTTCTTCCCCGCCGGCAAGCAGGGTACGGCCCTCGGCATCTTCGGTGCCGGCAATGTCGGGGCCGCGGTCACCAAGTTCCTGGCGCCGTTCGTGCTTCTTTCCTGGGGGTGGCAGTCGGTTGCGCTGATCTGGGCGGCGGCACTCGTCGTCATGGCTGTCGTCTTCTGGTTCACCACCGGCGACGACCCGGCCATTCGCGAGCGCCGTGCCGGCAAGGCGACACCCGTGAGGAGCTTCTGGCAGGAATTCGCGCCGCTCAAGAACCTGCAGGTCTGGCGCTTCGCCTTCTACTATTTCTTCGCCTTCGGTGCGTTCGTGGCGTTGTCGCTGTGGCTTCCGCGCTATCTGATCGGCGTCTACGGCTTCGGTCTCGCGACCGCCGGCATGATCGGCGCGGCCTATTCAATTCCCGCAAGTGTCTTCCGCGCTTATGGCGGCGTGCTCTCCGACCGGATCGGCGCCCGCACCGTGCTCTATTGGACTTTCGCGGTCAGTGCCGTCGCGACCTTCATTCTGTCTCTCCCCTCGGCAGACTACGTCGTACGCGGCATCAGCGGGCCGATCGCCTTCCATTTCGAGATTGGCCCGCTCGCCTTCATTGCCGTTGCCTGCGTGCTCGGCTTCTTCATGAGCCTTGGCAAGGCCGCCGTCTACAAACACATTCCCGCCTATTATCCACAGAGTGTCGGCGCGGTTGGTGGCGTGGTGGGCATGATCGGCGGTCTCGGTGGCTTTATCCTGCCGATCGCCTTTGGCGCGCTCAACGACCTCACCGGCGTCTGGTCGAGCTGCTTCATGCTGCTCTTCCTGATCGTCGTCACCTGCTTTGCCTGGATGCACTTTTCCATCCGGCGCATGGAGCGCGCGACAGCCGCCGAAGCTCCAGACCTTTCCTACGCCGCAGAGTGACACGGGAGCGGAGTAAGCACATGACCGAAAAACTCGTTATCATCGGCAACGGCATGGCCCCCGGGCGCATGCTGGAGCATCTGCTGGAACAGGCGCCGGGCCGCTACGCCGTCACCATCTTCAACGCCGAGCCGCGCGTGAACTATGACCGCATCATGCTGTCGCCCGTGCTGTCAGGCGAAAAGGCCTATGAGGAAATCATCATCCATGGCGACGGCTGGTACATCAAGCACGGCATCACCCTCTACAAGGGCCACAAGATCGTAGCCATCGACCGCCAAGCGAAGACCGTCACCTCCGATCACGGCGTGACCGAGCCCTACGACAAGCTTGTCATCGCCACCGGCTCGGTGCCGTTCATCATCCCGGTGCCGGGCCACAACCTTCCGGGCGTGCTGACCTATCGCGATCTGGATGACGTCCGCGCGATGATGCTTGCCGCCCAGTCGCGCGCCAAGGCCGTGGTCATCGGCGGCGGCCTGCTCGGGCTCGAGGCCGCGGCCGGGCTGAATTCGCAAGGCATGGATGTCACCGTGCTGCATGTGATGCCGACGCTGATGGAGCGCCAGCTAGATCCGGCCGCCGGCTATCTCCTGCAGCGCGCCGTCGAACAACGCGGCATCAAGGTCATCACCAAAGCCAACACCCAGGCGATCACAGGCAATGGCAAGGTCCAGCAGGTGGAACTCGCCGACGGCACAATCATCCCGGCGACCCTGGTGGTGATGGCGGTCGGCATCAGGCCGAATGCGGCGCTGGCCAAGGATGCAGGCATCGCCGTCAACCGCGGCATCGTCGTCGATGCCGGGATGCGCAGCAACGACCCCGACATCTTCGCGCTCGGCGAGTGCGCCGAGGTGGGCGGCACGGTCTACGGGCTGGTGGCGCCGCTCTACGAGATGGCGCGTGTTGCCGCTCATCAGCTTGCCGGCGACGAGGCCGCCGCCTTCGTCCACATGGACACGCCGACCAAGCTCAAGGTCACCGGCATCGACCTCTTTTCGCTCGGCGACTTCGCCGATGGCGACGACCGCCAGGAGATCGTGCTGCGCGACGCTTCCGCCGGCGTCTACAAACGCCTGGTGCTCAGGGATGATCGCATCATCGGCACCGTGCTCTATGGCGAGACGGCTGACGGCGCCTGGTTCAACGACCTGAAGAAGAAGCAGACCGACATATCGCAAATGCGCGATACGTTGATCTTCGGCCAGTCCTACCAGGGGGGTGCCCCGCTGGACCCTATGGCGGCCGTTGCAGCCTTGCCGGATGATGCGGAAATCTGCGGCTGCAACGGCGTCTGCAAGGGCAAGATCACGGGCGCGATCACGGGCAAGGGCCTGACTTCGCTCGACGACGTCCGCGCCCACACCAAGGCGTCGGCCTCCTGCGGCTCCTGCACAGGGCTGGTCGAAAAGCTGATGGTGCTGACCCTTGGTGACACCTACAACCCGGCCGCGGTGCAGCCTATGTGTTCCTGCACCACGTTCGGCCATGACGAAGTACGCCGGCTGATCAAGGCCAAGCACCTGAAGACCATTCCGGCGGTCATGCAGGAACTGGAGTGGAAGACCTCCTGCGGCTGCGCCAAATGCCGGCCGGCACTCAACTACTATCTCGTCTGCGACTGGCCGGACGAGTATGCCGACGACTACCAGTCGCGCTTCATCAACGAGCGCGTCCACGCCAACATCCAGAAGGATGGCACCTATTCGGTGGTGCCGCGCATGTGGGGCGGCGTGACCAATGCGGCCGAACTGCGCGCCATCGCCGACGTCGTCGACAAATTCGAGATCCCGATGGTCAAGGTCACCGGCGGCCAGCGCATCGACATGCTGGGCATCCGCAAGGAGGACCTGCCGGCGGTGTGGGCCGATCTCGGCCAGGCCGGCTTCGTCTCGGGCCATGCCTATGCCAAGGGCCTGCGCACAGTGAAGACCTGCGTCGGCTCCGACTGGTGCCGCTTCGGCACGCAGGATTCGACCGGGCTCGGCATCCGCATCGAGAAATTCATGTGGGGTTCGTGGACCCCCGCCAAGGTCAAGATGGCGGTATCGGGTTGTCCGCGCAACTGTGCCGAGGCGACCTGCAAGGATGTCGGCGTGATCTGCGTCGACAGTGGTTACGAGATCCACTTCGCCGGTGCCGCCGGTCTCGATATCAAGGGCACGGAAGTGCTCGGCCTGGTCAGGACCGAAGACGAAGCGCTGCAGCACATCGTGGCGCTGACGCAGATGTATCGCGAGCAGGGCCGCTATCTCGAACGCATCTACAAATGGGCCAAGCGCGTCGGCATAGCCGAGGTCAAGCGCCAGATCATGGACGACGGCGAGAAGCGCCAGGCCTACTACGAGCGCTTTGTCTTTTCGCAGAAATTCGCCCAGGTCGATCCGTGGTCCGAGCGCGTCTCCGGCAAGGACAAGCACGAGTTCCGGCCCATGGCCTCGGTCGGGTTTGCGCAGGCGGCGGAGTGACAATCATGAACTGGATCGCGATCGGCACCATCTCCGATATTCCCCGGCGCGGCGCGCGCTGTGTCGCCACACCGCAAGGCAAGATCGCCGTCTTTCGCACGGCGGACGACGAGGTCTTCGCCATCGAGGACCATTGCCCGCACAAGGGCGGACCGCTGAGCCAGGGCATCGTCCATGGCGCGGCCGTGACGTGTCCTCTGCACAATTGGGTGATCTCGCTGGAGACGGGCAAGGCGCTTGGCGCCGACGAGGGCGCCGTGCGCACTATCCCGGTGAAGCGGGAAGGCGAGCGCCTGTTCATCGCGCTGGAAGCGCTGGCCAGCCGCGCGGCCTGAACCATGGAGATTGACGAAGCACGCGAGGTGAGGACCACCTGCCCCTATTGCGGGGTGGGCTGCGGCGTACTGGCAAAGATCGCCACGGACGGGCAGGTGTCCGTCCGTGGCGACCCCGATCATCCGGCGAATTTCGGCCGGCTCTGCTCGAAGGGCTCCGCGCTCGCCGAGACCATCGGCCTCGACGGCCGGCTGCTCCATCCGCAAATCCACGACCACGGCTCGTCTTGGGACGAGGCGCTCGACCTCGTCGCTTCGACCTTCTGCCAAACCATTGCCGAACATGGTCCCGACGCGGTCGCCTTCTACGTCTCCGGCCAGTTGCTGACCGAGGATTACTACCTCGCCAACAAGCTGATGAAGGGTTTTGTCGGCTCGGCCAACATCGACACAAATTCGCGTCTCTGCATGGCGTCCTCGGTCGCCGGCCACCGCCGCGCGTTTGGTTCGGACACCGTGCCGGGAACCTACGAGGATATGGAACTCTCCGATCTCATCGTGCTGGTCGGCTCCAATCTCGCCTGGTGCCATCCGGTGCTTTATCAGCGCATCGCGGCCGCCCGCGAAAAACGGCCCGAGATGAAGGTGGTGCTGGTCGACCCGCGCCGCACCGTGACATCTGACATCGCCGACATGCATCTGGCGATCGCGCCGGATGGCGACGTCGCCCTGTTCACCGGCCTGCTCGCCTGGCTCGGCCAGCACAATGCGCTCGATCGTGCCTATATCACGGCGCATACGTCCGGCTTTGGACAAGCACTGTTCGCCGCCTCGGCGCTCAACCTTGCCGGCGTCGCTGCCGCCACGGGGCTCAGCGAAGACGAGCTCGGCCGTTTCTACAGCCTGTTCGCCAGGACGGAGAAGACAGTCACCGTCTACAGCCAGGGCGTCAACCAGTCGTCCCAGGGCACCGACAAGGTCAATGCGATCATCAACTGCCATCTCGCCACTGGCCGTATCGGAAAACCGGGCGCCGGGCCGTTCTCTGTCACTGGCCAGCCCAACGCCATGGGCGGCCGCGAGGTCGGCGGCATGGCCAATATGCTCGCCGCCCATATGGAGATCGAAAACCCCGAGCATCGCGAACGCGTGCAGCGCTTCTGGAATGCGCCGGCGATTGCAGGGAAACCGGGCCTCAAGGCGGTCGATATGTTCAAGGCGGTTGCCGACGGACGCATCAAGGCGCTGTGGATCATGGCCACCAACCCGGTCGATTCGATGCCGGATGCAGGCGCCGTCGAAGCGGCGATCAAGGCCTGTCCCTTCGTCGTAGTGTCGGACGTGCTGGCCGAGACCGACACGGTCCGCCATGCCCATGTCCGGCTGCCGGCGACGGCCTGGGGCGAGAAGGATGGCACCGTCACCAATTCCGAGCGCCGCATCTCGCGCCAGCGCGCGTTCTTGCCGGTCCCCGGCGAGGCGAGGCCCGACTGGTGGATCATTGCCGAGGTGGCGCGGCGCATGGGCTTTGACGGGGCGTTTGCGCATGAGACGCCGGCGGAAATCTTTGCCGAGCACGCCGCGTTGTCGGCATTCGAGAATGACGGCGAGCGCGATTTCGACATTGGCGCTTATGCTGGTGTCGATAGAGAAGACTACGACGCGCTAGCGCCTTTCCAATGGCCAGGGCCGAGCCCAGGCACCCCCCTCACCCGGACCGGGCACCAATCCATCCGCTTCTTCGCCAACGGCAACTTCTACACGCCCGACCGCAAGGCACGCTTCATCGCCATCCGCCCAACCGTCGAAACCCGCATCACCTCCGACTTCCCGCTCATCCTCAACACCGGCCGCATCCGCGACCACTGGCACACCATGACGCGTACGGGCAAAAGCCCGCGCCTGTCCCAGCACATCGCCGAGCCCTTTGTCGAAATCCACCCAGTGGATGCGCAACGCCACGGCATTGGCGATGCCGACATCGCACGCGTCTCGACCCCGCGCGGCGAGGTGCTGGTCCGCGCGCTGGTGACCACGCGCCAGCGCCGGGGCAGCCTGTTCGCGCCGATGCACTGGACGGACCAATTCGCCGCCAGGGCCCGGCTTGACACGCTCACCGCATCGCTTACCGATCCGGTGTCAGGCCAGCCGGCGTTGAAGCATGTCGCGGCCAGCATCGAGAAATTCACCGCCAGGACCTTCGGCTTTGCCGTGACACGCAAAAGACCCACGACGATGGCCGCCGACTACTGGGCGGTAGCCAGATGCCGGGGCGGCTGGCGGGTCGAGCTTGCCTTTGCCAATGACGATGTCGACTGGACGGCCTTCGCCGGTTCGCTCTTCGATACCGCGGATGCCGAAGTTCTCGCCTATCACGACCGCGAGGCCGGCCAACACCGCATCGCCGCCTTCGATGGCCAGCATCTGACGGGTGCCTTGTTCATCGCGCCAGGTCCGGTCGCGGTGTCGCGCGGCTGGGCGGCCGAGCAGCTCGGCGAGATCCACGCCAGCCAGCATCAGCGCTTCAGGATCGTTGCCGGTCGCGCCGGTGCCGGACGGCCCGATGCAGGCGCGACCGTCTGTTCCTGTTTCAACGTCGGGGTCAACCAGATCACGGCTGCCGCGGCCGCTGGCTGCACCACCGTGGACGCCATCGGCGCCGCGCTGAAGGCAGGCACCAATTGCGGCTCCTGCCGGTCCGAGATTCGCGCGATTATCGCGGCCAACCAGGTTCAGGCCGCCGAGTGAAGGCGACCCGCCAGGCCGGGCTGAACTCCGGCCGGAAGTTGGAATCGAACCTTTCCAGCAGAAATCGACTTCGCGGGTGATGGGGTGAAAGACGCCGCCATGGACCAGCAACCGGCCCCTGCAGGCGACCGTCGCGTGACGCCGCTCGCGTGGCTGGATCCACCGTTCGGCTGACCATTGTTGGGAGGTGTTTTTTCCAAGCCAAAGCAAGCAGTTGGCGAAATGCGCCATGAAATCGTCGCCGTGGATCTGTGGCTCGGCTGGCGCTGTCCTCCGCAATTGGTACGTCTGGACACGCGTGTTGAAGACTGAAAAATGGGGAACGCAACCTCGCCATCCGAATTGATTCAAAGCATCGGGAGATCAGCGCTGAATCTGGAAGACATAGCCGGCCATCCGGCCTTGCACCGCTACGTTCAGGAACAGTCGCAGTCCCTGATCCGCATCTATGAGGAAAGCCCGCGCCTGGCTTCCATCTTTGCCACACAGCAGCGCTGGCTTTTGGGTCATGTCGGCCTTGCCATGCACTTCAGGCGAGACCCGAATGACCGCCGCAAGGAGCTGACCGTATCGCGGTTCATCGAGGTCGTGCACAAGAACGCGGTGGCCAGCCGCAACACGGCGGACGCCTTCATCAAGGAGATGCTGCACTACAACATCGCCGAGTATGTGGCGGGCGGCGACGGCCGCACGCATCCCCTGCAGCCGACAGCGGCCACCATCGAGCGATTCACCGGCTGGGTAACAGCCCATCTGCGCACGCTCGACCACATCGACGGCGGCGACCGGCTGGCCAGATTCCTGGAGCGGCCCGAAATGCTTGCCACGCTGCAGCCGCTGGTGGCTGACGGCCTGCTTGCGTCCAAGCCGGTGCGCGAACCCAACCAGACCTTCTCCCTGTTCATCTGGCTCAACAATGGCGGCATCGTCATGGACTGGCTGATGTCGGGCATCGACCCCGACCACGCCGGCCTGGAGCGGATTCCGACGGGCGTGGTTTCGATAGGTGACTTCGCCAAATGGCTCAAGCTGTCGCGGACCCATCTCGGCCGCAAACTGCGCACGGCGGAGGAACTCGGCAGCATTGGCTGGCTTGGTCAGCGTGGCCATTCGGTGATGTGGGTGTCGCACGGATTCTACGAGGAATACATGACCGTCCAGGCCGCCAAGCTGGCCGTCGTCGACACCGCCTTCAAGGCCTGTTTTCCGGCATCGCAGGGCGACGGCTGAGCAGCGCCGCGCATGAGAGTCATTCCAGGAAACTGTGAAGCGTTTTCCGTCCGGAATTGTACCAGAACAGGTGGATTGACCGGTTCCGCGTTTGCGTGGCTGCGCGACGCCAAGGACCTCGGCAGCGTCGGCTGGCTCGGCCAGCGCCCAGTCACGAAAAGCCGACGCTGGACAGGCGTCAGAGCCTGTCCGGCGTTACTGCCGCGTGTACACCCTCCACCTGTGTCGATTGATGCTCGCCGAGCTTGATCGACACTGATCGCGGGCGGCGTTCTCAATCGATGTCGAATGAGACGCCTTGGGCGAGCGGCAGCGCCTTGGAATAGTTCACCGTGTTGGTGGCGCGGCGCATATAGGCCTTCCATGCATCGGAGCCGCTCTCGCGTCCGCCGCCGGTTTCTTTCTCGCCGCCGAAGGCACCGCCGATTTCGGCGCCTGAGGTGCCGATATTGACATTGGCGATGCCGCAATCCGAACCGTCGACACCGAGAAAGCGCTCGGATTCCTGCAGGTCGCGGGTGAAGATCGATGACGACAAGCCGGCGCCGACCGCATTGTGCTCGTCAAGCACGGCGTCGAAATCCGAATACTTCATCACATAGAGGATCGGCGCGAAGGTTTCTTCCGTTACTGGCGAAACCTGCTTTGGCATTTCGACCAGCGCCGGATGGACATAATAGGCATCCGGATGGCCATTCTCGACCCGTGTCCCGCCGGTCACCTTGCCGCCATGGGCGGTCGCTTCGCTCAGGGCCTTCTGCATGGCATCGAACGCTGCCTTGTCGATCAACGGCCCGACCAGCGACGAGGTCTCCAGCGGATTGCCGACCGAAACGCTCTGATAGGCCTTCTTCAGCCGCGGCACCAAGGCGTCGTAGACGCTGTCATGGACGAACAGGCGGCGCAGCGTCGTGCAGCGCTGGCCAGCCGTGCCCATGGCCCCGAAGGCGATGGCGCGCAGCGCCATGTCGAGATCGGCCGTCGGGCACACGATGCCGGCATTGTTGCCGCCCAGTTCCAGCACCGCTCGTGCAAAACGCTTGGCCAGGCGCGGACCGACATCCCGGCCCATGCGGGTCGAGCCGGTGGCCGAAACCAGCGGCACCTTCGGATGATCGACCAGGATCTCGCCGACGGCACGGTCGCCGATCAGCACCGGCGCCAGGCCTTGCGGTGCGTCCGCGCCGAAGCGCTTGACCGCGCGCTTGAAGATCGCCTCGCAGGCAAGCGCCGTCAGCGGCGTCTTCTCGGAAGGTTTCCATACCACTGCATCGCCGCAGACCAGCGCCAGCGCTGCGTTCCACGACCACACGGCGACCGGGAAGTTGAAAGCCGAGATGACACCAACGACGCCGAGCGGATGCCAGGTTTCCATCATACGGTGGCCGGGACGCTCGGTGGCGATGGTCAGACCGTACAATTGCCGTGAGAGACCGACGGCGAAATCGCAGATGTCGATCATTTCCTGCACTTCACCGAGCCCTTCGGAGGGTATCTTGCCAACCTCGATCGACACCAGCCGGCCCAGCTCGGTCTTGTGCGCGCGCAGTTCTTCGCCCAGCAGCCGAACCAGTTCGCCGCGCTTGGGACCCGGCACCAGCCGCCAGGACTGGAATGCCTGGTGGGCGTCATTAATGGTCTTTGCCGCGTCGACTGGCGAGATCGTCTTCAGCGCCGCGATCTGCTCACCCGTCACCGGGCTGCGCACGATCAGGTCGCCGCCGACAAGCGCCTCCTTGGCCACGCCCAATTTCGCCAGAAGCTCGGCCGTTTCCTTCGCTATCGTCATTTTTGTCCCTTTCAGATCCCGCCGCTCGTGTGGCGTGGGTCAACGTCTTGCGCCATGCCTTCCCGCGCCGTTGCGGCTGGAAGGGGCTATCATGGCGTGCCATTACCTGTTTCAGGGGAAAATCGCCACCCCGGCATGGTCCAAGCCCAGGCTGCACGATTGAGCCAGACGACCCTTGGAGCAGAACTGGCAGAGGGCGCTTAGTCTAGTTTGCCTTTTTCGCCGGCGCGCGCACGGCGCCGTCCTTGATCAGACGGTCGATATGCATGCGGATATGGGCTGCTTCCGCCGCCGTGTTGGCGAGCGCAATGGCGCGGTCGAAGGCAATGCGTGCCTCCTCGCCCCGGTCGAGTTGCATCAAGAGCCCGCCCTTGAGGCCGAAGAAATGGAAATAGCCGGATAGTCTCTGCTCGAGCGGCTCGATCATCGCCAGCGCCGCTTCCGGTCCGCGCACCTTGGCCACCGCGACCGCACGGTTGAGCGTGATGACCGGCGACGGCTGCATCTGTTCGAGCAGGCCGTAAAGCAGGTCGATCTCCACCCAATCCGTGTCCTCGGCCTTCTCGGCCCGCGCGTGGAGCGCCGCGATCGCCGCCTGCACCTGGTAAGGGCCGGGCTTGCGGTGGCGCAGGGCCTTGTCGACCAGCGCCAGCCCTTCGTCGATCATCTTGCGGCTCCACAGGCTTCGATCCTGGTCCTCGAGCAGCACGATCTCGCCATCATCGTCGAAACGTGCCGGTGCGCGTGCGTGCTGCAGGAGAAGCAGCGCCGTCAGCCCCATGATCTCCGGCTCGGTCTGGAACAATCTGAGCAGCAGCCGTGCCAGCCGGATCGCTTCCTCGCACAGAGGCGCGCGGGCCGGCGCCTCGCCGCTGTTGGTCGAATAGCCCTCGTTGAAGATCAGGTAGACCATGGACGCGACCGCCGCGAGCCGCTCGGAGCGCTCGACCGCGCCTGGCGTCTCGAACGGCACGCCGGCGTCCGCGATGCGCGCCTTGGCGCGGGTGATGCGCTGCTCCATCGCGCTCTCGCCGACCAGGAAGGCGCGCGCGATCTGCTTGACGGTGAGGCCGGAGACGACGCGCAGCGCCACTGCGATCTGCTGTGTTGCGGGCAAATCAGGGTGACAGCAGATGAACAGCAGCCGCAGGATGTCGTCGCGGTAATGCGCGCCGTCCAGCCGCTCCGCGATATCGCTCTCGGCGTCTTCCAGATCGGATATCTGGTCTTCCTCTGGCATCGGCGCTTGCTTGGCGCGCTTGCGCACCGCGTCGATGCCGCTGTTGCGGCCGACGAAGATCAGCCATGCCGCCGGATCGCGTGGCGGCCCGTTCTGCGGCCAGTTCTTCAGCGCCTTGAGACAAGCGTCCTGGAAAGCTTCCTCCGCGGTATCGAGATCGCGGAAATAGCGCAGCAGTGCGCCCATCGCTTGTGGGCGGGCAGCGCTGATCGCGGAGCTTATCCAGGCGAATTCGGTCATGCTGGAACCCTGGTTGGATGGAACACCGATACCGGCCGGATCTCATAGGAACCGCCGCTCGGGTTGACCTCGGAAAGCTCGCGGGCGAATTCGACGGCCTCGTCGAGGTCAGCGCAATCGAGCGTATAGAAGCCGAGGAACTGTTCCTTGGTTTCGGCGAACGGCCCGTCGATGACCAGCGATTCGCCTTTCACTTTCCGCAGCGTCGTTGCCGCAGTTGTCGGCAAAAGCCGCGCCACGGGCCCAAGCCGGCCGGCGTTGGCATACTTCTCCTGGACACCGAGCAGGTCGGCCATGACCTTGTCGTCCTGTTCCTTGCTCCAGGAGCAGACGACATCTTCGGAGGCGTAGCAGAGGATGGCATAGAGCATGGAGGGTCCTTTCTGTAGCAAAGGACGAAACAGTAGGGCCGATCCCGACATGGCGTCGATAAAAAAATCGAGACGCCGCGGATTCAGCGGCCGCTGATTGCCGCCGATCGACTCTCCTGCGTCTTCAACCATCTCAGCACGAGCGTTTCCTCCTCATCGAGCCCGTCTATGGATCGCTTGCGCTTGTTGGCTTCCGCCATTTCGGCAAGCAGCCGTCCTTCGCTCCAGGCTTCGAAGACCTGCGGGTGGATATAGCATTTGCGGCAGACCGCGCGCGTATTGCCCAGCCGTTCGGCCACTTTGTCGATGATGTTGTTCATCGCACGCTTTCGCTGTGCCTGGCTTTCAGGCAGTTCCGTCTGTGCAAACAGCGACGCGGCATGGATGGTGCCGCCCCATGTGCGGAAATGCTTCGAACTGAACGCGTCGCCGGCGGCGTCCCGGATATAGCGGTTGACGTCGTCGGAGCGGACCGGGCGTCTGTCGTCTCTCTCGTCGAGATACTGGAACAGTTTCTGGCCCGGCAGGTCCTGCGCGCCCCGAACGATCCCGGCGATGCGGCGGTCCACCAGCTTCAATCTCCATTCCTTGCCGGACTTTCCCTTGAAGGCGAAGCGCAGGCTCGATCCCTTGATGTCGACATGCCGATCGCGCAACGTCGTCAGGCCGAAGCTCTTGTTATCGCGTGCATAGGCCGCGTTGCCGACGCGGATCATCGTGTTGTCGAGCAGCCAGACCACCGCTGCGACGACGCGTTCGAGCGGCAGGCCGTGACGGCGCAAGTCGCTGTCGATTCTGCGCCGAAGGTCCGGCAGGCTTTCGGCAAAAGCGACGAGGCTCGAATATTTGACACCGTCGCGCTCCTCGGCCCATTGCGGGTGATAGCGATACTGCTTGCGCCCCCGCTGATCCCTCCCGGTCGCCTGGATATGCCCATTCGGATCGGGCGAAATCCAGACATCGGTCCAGGCCGGGGGAATGACGATGGCCGCGATGCGCGCCCTGTCGGCATCGGAGACCGCTCTCCCGTCCGGTCCCTTGTAGGCAAATCCCTTGCCAGCCTTCAGCCGGCGGATGCCGGGCTCGGCATCGCTGACATAGGTCAGCGCGGTATCCCGGGCGGAAATCTGTGGTCGATTCTTGGGTACGCTATCACAGTCAGCCAATCGGCTACGCGACGATCCGGTTCTCTGCAGCATGACGGCTCCACGCAAAATGTCCGTAGATAAGCTGCGGGTTGACTGCTGGTTCCACACCCCGTCTGGAAAGCAGGATCCGGTGGCGTCGGCGAGGCAATGCGCTGCATCTGTCGGCGGAAAGGACAGCCGGCGGCGCGCGCCTTTTTTACGCCTTTTCGAGCACCACCGGGATGACGTCGACAGCCTGCTCCCCGACCTGTCCGCCGGTCGTCTTCAGCACGCCGACGATGGGCGCCACATCCGAATAGTCGCGCCCGTAACCGACGGTGATATGGTCGTTGGAAGCCCGCATGCCGTTGGTCGGATCGAACTCCTGCCAGCCGGCATCACGCCCGCACCAGACCTTGACCCAGGCATGCATGGCATCCGCACCTTCCAGCCGCGGCTTGCCCTTGGGCGGAATGGTGCGCAGGAAGCCGCTGACATAGCCGGCCGGAATGCCGAGTCCGCGCAGCCCGGCGATCATGATGTGCGAGAAATCCTGGCAGACGCCCCGCCTCAGCCGAAAGGCATCGCTGGCCAGGGTCCGCACCGTGGTCGCTTCGCCATCATAGGTGAAATCATGGTGGATGCGCTGGCAGAGGCTCATAGCCGTGCCGGCGGTCGAGCCACCGATGCTGTCTTGCGCATAGGTGGTGATCGCCGCATCCATGCCGGCGTGGCCGCTTGCCACCAGGAAGTGATGCGGCGACGCCGGCGCCAGCCACCGCACGGCCGCCAGCTCCCGCCTCAGTCGGCCGATATCGGGCGACACGTCGAGCCCAGGCTCGGGCCGCGACACCGAAACGCGCGCGCTCATCCTTATGTCGAGCGCTTCATGCGCGTCGCGAAACGCGATCGAGGTAACGTTGTTGCCGAAAAAATCGGTAAAGTCGGATCGTTCATTGGGTGCCGGTTCAAAGGACAGCGAAGCGGCGATGACGCGCTGCACGCCGCCAATGGTCGGCGGCAGCACCCGCATCTGATGCCGGCCGCCGCCGGCGGCGGCGGCGTAGTCGTAATGGAGCAGAAGCCGGATGTCGTACAGCATGGCCATTGCTTTCTAGCCGAAATAGGCTTTGGCGAGGCTGTTGTAGAGGCCGCCGATTTCGCTGGCGAGTTCGTTCAGCGCCTTCGTCGTCATGTCAGCCGGCTCCTTGATGGCGATGGCGGTATTGAGCTGCAGGATCTCCTTGGCCGCCGCCGACATGTGCCCCTCGCCGGCGGTCGCCGGCAGCAGCCCTATCTCGGTCTTCAGCCTTTCCAGCTGGAACAGGATGGAGCGCGGATTGAGCGGATCGAGCGCCAGGAGATCGACCACCGTGCGCCGGCCGGCCTGCACCGGATATTGCCGGCGATGGGTCATGACGCTGTCGCCGATCTCCAGCATCATGTCCAGCGCGCCATCTGGCGCCTTGCTGCCGGTCAGTCGGGCCAGCGTGCCGGCGATCTGGATGCCACGCTCCAGCCGCCGGCCGATCTCGAGGAAGCGCCAGCCGGCGAAACGGTACATGTTCTCGTGCAGCAGGCCGGAGAATCCGGCAAGCTTGCGCAGAATGACGGTCATGGCCCGCGTCGCGTCGTCGCCGGGCGCCACGGTGGTGGCGAACCGATGGATCGTCTTCGACAAATCCTTGAGCGCCAGCCAGCCATCCGGCGAGAAACGATCGCGGATCTGGCCGGCGCTGTAGACAGCGCTGTCGAGCATGCCGATCAGCCCTGGCGGGATCGCCGTTTCGACATCGATGCCGAACGGCTCGAGATAGTCCCTGATATCTGCCAGCAGAGGCATGTCGGGATCGGACGTTTCGGCGAGCCGCACATGATAGGCGCGCAGGATGCGCACGGTGTCTTCCGAGCGTTCGATGTAGCGGCCGAGCCAGGTCAGGTTTTCCGCCGCGCGGCTGGGCAGGCTACCTGGCCTGGTGCGGTTGAAGCTGTCGCCCTCCTGCGGCAGCAGCGTCTCGCGCTCGACTGGTCTGTCGCTGACCACCCAGACATCAGCCGCCTGGCCGCCGCGCTGCATGGCGATCGCCGTCGGGTCGAGCGACAGGCCGACGCGGGCGAAACCGCCCGGCATCACCGTCCATCCCTCGGGCGTGCGCGCCAGATAGACGCGCAAGCTCGCCGGCCGGGGTTCCAGCCAGCCGCCGACATAGACGGGTGTCGTCGAAAGTGTCACCGCTTCCTGGCCGACGAAGGCCTCGCCATCGCGTTCGATGCGCGCCACCAGTTCCGCCCGTTCTCCGACCGACAGCGCCGAGCCGAGCTTTGTCTGTCCGTCATCCTCGAAGGCAAGTCTTGTCGACAGCGCCGGGCCGACCACCATTCGGTCGATATTGGCGAGGACATGGGCGCGCTCCGTCCCCTGCCCGCACCACCATGTCACCACACTGGGCAAAAGCAGCTCCTCGCCCCACAATTCGCGCGCGATCTTGGGCAGGAACGCAAGCAGCGCACGCGTCTCCATCAGGCCCGATCCCAGCGCATTGACGGTGGACACCGTACCTTGCCGGATCGCTTCGACCAGGCCCGGCGTGCCGATCTGCGAATCCGGACGCAGTTCGAGAGGATCGGCAAAGGCGGCATCGAGCCGCCGCCACAGCACGCTGATCGGCATCAGGCCCGACACGGTGCGCACCATGAGCCTGCCGCCGGAAACAGTCAGATCCTCGCCTTCGAGCAGCATGATGCCGAGGTAGCGGGCGATATAGGCGTGTTCATAGTAGGTTTCGTTGAGCGGCCCCGGCGTGAGGATGGCGACGCGGCCGTCGCTCTCCTTTGCCATTCCGATCAGCGCATCGCGGAAGCGACGGAAGAAGCCGGCGAGCCGGTGCACATGCATCTCGCCATAGATGTCTGACAGTGCGCGCGTGGTGGCGACCCGGTTCTCCAGCGCGAAGCCGGCGCCCGAAGGCGCCTGGGTGCGGTCGCCAAGCACCCACCAGCGGCCATCGGGCCCGCGGCCGAGCTCGAAGGCGCAGAAGTGCAGGAAATGCCCTCCGGCCGGCCTGGTGCCGACCACGGGCCGCAAATATTCAGGGCTCGCCGCGATCAGCCCTGCCGGCAGGATGCCGTTTTCGACCAGTCGGTTCTGTCCATGGATATCGGCGACAATTTCCTCGAGCAGGTCGGCGCGCTGCACCAGGCCGGCGCTGATCGCCTGCCACTCGCTATCCTCGATGAGCACGGGAATATGCGCCAGCGGCCATTCGCGCTCGTTGGCGCCCGCCTTGTCATAGACGCGGTAGTAAACACCCGCATCGCGCAGATACTGGTCGGCGCGGGCGAAGCGCTGGCCGAGCTTTTCGGCCCCGAGTTCGTCCAGCGCTTCGACAAAATCCTTCCAGACCGGGCGGGGATTGCCCGACGCGTCGACCATCTCGTCGACGACGCCGTCAATCGGCTGGTAGTGCTCCAGCAGGCTATGGGCCTGCGGCTTGCCGCGCACCCTTTTGTGATTCCCCTTTGCCATGTCAGATCACAGTCTTGGCGGACGCCTGAGGTCAAGGGTCATCGGGAAATCTTCCCCCGGCTGTTCTTCACGCAACACATAGCCGGACGGGGTATGGCCGCGCGGTTCGAAGCGGGCGAGCCGCCTTGCCTCGGCCTCGTTGCCATTGACCGGGAAGGTGTCGTAGTTGCGCCCGCCGGGATGGGCGACATGGTAGACGCAGCCGCCGACCGCCCTGCCCGACCAGCGGTCGTAGATGTCGAACACCAGCGGCGTGTTGACCGGCAGTGCCGGATGCAGGCCCGAAGCCGGCTGCCAGGCTTTGAAGCGCACGCCCGCTACCGCGACCTCGCGGTTGTCGGTAGCCCTCATCGGCACGATGCGGCCGTTGCAGACGATCGCATGGCGCTCCGGATTGAGACCTTCGGTCTTGACCTGCAGCCGTTCGACCGAGGAATCGACGAAACGCACCGTGCCGCCGATCGCGCCCTGCTCGCCCATGACATGCCATGGCTCCAGCGCTTGCCTGAGCTCCAGCTTGATGCCCGCATGCTGGACTTCGCCGCAGAAGGGAAAGCGGAATTCGAGCTGGGCGTCGAACCATTCGGGCCGGAACTCGAAACCATTGAGCTTGAGGTCGTCGAGCACATCGAGAAAGTCCGCCCAGACATAGTGCGGCAGCATGAAGCGGTCATGCAGCGAAGTGCCCCAGCGCACGAAGCGTCCGTCGAGCGGGTCCTTCCAGGCGCGTGCGATGATGGCCCGCACCAGCAATTGCTGCGCCAGAGACATGCGCGCATTGGGTGGCATCTCGAATCCACGGAATTCGACAAGGCCAAGCCGACCGGTCGGTCCATCGGGCGAGAACAGCTTGTCGATGCAGATTTCCGAGCGATGCGTATTGCCGGTGACGTCGGTCAACAGATTGCGGAACAGGCGGTCGACCAGCCATGGCAAGGGTGCGGCCCCCTGGTCGGGATGCGGCACCTGCGCCATGGCGATCTCGAGCTCATAGAGCGAATCGTGCCGCGCCTCATCGAAACGTGGCGCCTGGCTGGTCGGCCCGATGAACAGGCCGGAGAACAGATAGGACAACGAGGGACGCCGTTGCCATTGCAGCACCAGGCTCTTCAGCAGGTCGGGCCGGCGCAGGAACGGACTGTCATTGGGCGTGGCGCCACCGACCACGACATGGTTGCCGCCGCCGGTACCGGTGTGGCGGCCATCGATCATGAACTTGTCGGCGCCAAGCCGCGTCTGCCGCGCCTCGTCATAGATCGCCGTCGTCGTCGCCACGCAATCCTGCCAATTCGAGGCGGGATGGATGTTGACTTCGATGACGCCGGGGTCGGGTGCCACGCGGATGACGTTGAGGCGCGGGTCCTGCGGCGGGCCGTAGCCCTCGATATGCACGGGAAGGCCAATCGCCTTTGCCGCGTTCTCGGCAGCGGCGACGAGTTCGAGATAGTCTTCCAGCGCCTCGACCGGCGGCATGAAAACGCACAGCCTGCCGTCACGCGGTTCGACCGAAAGTGCCGTGCGCACCGCGCCGCCGATCTCGGTGATCTCCTGCTCGACCCGCTCCTGCTGGCCGGTCGCCGCCGTGAACGACACCGCCTGCTGGCGGCGGGCCATTTCGTCGGCACCTTCCAGTTCGGCCGGAGCCGCCGCAGGCAAGATTGCTTCCCGCACGGGCAGCGGGCCACGCGGCAGCGACGGATCGACAGGCACGATGTAGGGGAACTGCGCGGGCGGCACATGAGGAAGCGTTCCCAGCGGCAAGCGGTAGCCGACCGGGGAATCGCCCGGCACCAGGAACAGCCGGCCGCGCCGCGTCGTCCACCTCTCCGAACGCCAGCGCGGATCGGACGCCTGGCTGTTCCAGCGCTGCACTGGCAGCACATAGCCGGACGGCTTGGTCAGCCCGCGCTCGAAGACGCGCGCCATGCGGCTGCGTTCCTCGGGGTTTTCCAGCTTGGAGTTGGACGGGTCGACATTCTCGGGCAGCTTGCCTTCCTTGAGCAGCCATTCGGCCGGATCCTCATAGGCTTCACTGACCATGGACGTGTCGATGCCGAGCTCGCCGGCGATCGCCGTCAGCAGGCTTTCGGCCTGTTTCGGCCCGACATCAGCCGAGCTTTTCTCCGGCGCGATCAGCGACGGATCGCTCCACACCGGCTCGCCGTCGGCGCGCCAAAAGAGTGAGAAGGTCCAGCGCGGCAGGCTTTCACCGGGATACCATTTGCCTTGGCCGTAGTGGAGAAAGCCGCCGGGCGCGAAGCGCTCGCGCAGTTTTCTGATCAGCGCGTCGGCTTTTTCACGCTTGCTCGGCCCGACGGCGGCGGTGTTCCACTCGGCGGCCTCGAAATCGTCGATCGACACGAAGGTCGGTTCGCCGCCCATGGTCAGCCGCACATCCCCGGCCGCGAGCGCGGCATCGACCTTGTTGCCGAGCGCGTCGAGCGCCTGCCAGCTTTCATCCGAGAACGGCTTGGTGATGCGCGGATGTTCGGCGATGCGATCGACCCGCATCTCGAAGCCGAACTCGACATTGGCAAAGCTCGCCATGCCTGAAATGGGTGCCGCATTGCGGAAATGCGGCGTGGCGGCCAGCGGCACATGGCTCTCGCCGGTGAGCAGGCCGGAAGTCGGGTCGAAACCGATCCAGCCGGCACCGGGAAGATAGACCTCGCACCAGGCATGCAGGTCGGTGAAATCGACTGATGTGCCGGCCGGCCCGTCCAGCGCGACCAGGTCGGGCTTGAGCTGGATCAGATAGCCCGAGACGAAGCGCGCGGCGACGCCGAGATTGCGCAGGATCTGCACCAGAAGCCAACTCGAATCCCGGCAGGAGCCCTTGGCCGCCGCCAGCGTTTCCTCCGGTGAGAAGACGCCGGTCTCCATGCGCACGATGTAGGCGATCTCGCGCTGCAGGCGCGCATTGAGGTCGACGAGGAAATTGACCGTGTTCGGCGCGCTGCGGTCGACAGTTTCCAGGAAAGCCGAGAGAAGCGGCCCCGCCGGCTCCGGTGCCCGGTAGATGGCCAGATCAGCCCTGATTTCCTCGGGATAATCGAACGGGAACGCCTCCGCCGACGGTTCGACGAAGAAGTCGAACGGATTGTAGACCGTCATGTCGGCGACGAGATCGACCTCGATCTTCAGCTCCGTCACCGGCTCGGGAAAGACAAAACGGGCGAGGAAGTTGCCGTAGGGGTCTTGCTGCAGATTGACGAAGTGGTTCGCCGGCTCGACCTTGAGCGAATGGCTCAACACCTTGGTGCGGGAATGCGGTGCTGGCTGAAGCCTGATCACCTGGGGACCCAGAACCACCGGCCGGTCGTATTTGTAGTGGGTCAGGTGGTAGACGGCTGCCAGAATTGCCATGGGGCCCCGGAATTCAGCGTTTCAAACGATTTCGCTGAACCCTGACACATCCGGCCGCCATTCTCCAAGCGGATGTTGCGGTGCACCTAAATTAAACGGCTATCGAACGGTCAGAAGAACGCCTGTATCCCCGTCTGCGCCCGTCCCAGGATCAGCGCGTGCACGTCATGCGTGCCCTCATAGGTGTTGACGGTCTCCAAATTCTGCGCGTGGCGCATGACGTGGTAGCCGATCTGGATACCGTTGCCGCCATGCATGTCGCGGGCCTGGCGGGCGATGTCGAGCGCCTTGCCGCAATTGTTGCGCTTGACGATCGAGATCATTTCCGGCGCCATTTTGCCTTCATCGAGCAGACGCCCGACGCGCAACGAAGCCTGCAGCCCCAAAGCGATCTCGGTCTGCATATCGGCGAGCTTCTTCTGGTAGAGCTGCGTGCCAGCCAGCGGCTTGCCGAACTGCTTGCGGTCGAGGCCATACTGGCGAGCGCGATGCCAGCAATCTTCCGCCGCGCCCATCGAGCCCCAGGAAATGCCGTAGCGGGCCCGGTTGAGGCAACCGAACGGTCCGCCGAGCCCCTTGGCGTTGGGCAGCAATGCTTCCTCGCCGACCTCGACGCCTTCCATCACCACTTCACCGGTGATCGACGCCCGCAGCGACAGCTTGCCCCCAATCTTCGGCGCCGACAGCCCCTTCATGCCTTTTTCCAGCACGAAACCGCGGATCTCGTCCTTGCCGTTCTCGCCCTTCAACTTCGCCCAGACGACGAACACGTCGGCGACCGGCGCATTGGAAATCCACATCTTGGAGCCGGTCAGCTTATAGCCGCTGGCGGTCTTTTCCGCGCGCGTCTTCATGCCGCCGGGGTCGGAGCCGGCATCCGGCTCGGTCAGGCCGAAGCAGCCGATCCATTCGCCGCTGGCGAGCTTCGGCAGGTACTTCTTGCGTTGTTCATCCGAGCCATAGGCGTAAATCGGATACATCACCAGCGATGACTGCACCGACATCATCGAGCGATAGCCGGAATCGACGCGTTCGACTTCCCGTGCCACCAGCCCGTAGGTCACATAGTTGGCGCCGAGGCCACCGAACTCCTCCGGGATGTTGATGCCGAGCAGGCCAGCCTCGCCCATCTCGCGGAAGATAGCCGTGTCGAAAGTCTCGTTGAGATACGCCTCCTCGATGCGCGGCGCGAGCTTGTCGGCGGCAAAGGCCGCCGCGCCGTCGCGCACCATGCGTTCGTCTTCCGAAAGCTGGCCCTCGATCAGGAACGGGTCTTCCCAGACGAATGCATTCTTGTCGGCGGCCATGGCTTGATCCTCAGAAGGGTGAAGCCCGGCTTATCGGCCCGTGGCCTGAAAAAATCAAACGAAATTGCTTCACCGATCAATGAGCGTTAGGAATGGATCATGAGTGTCCAGCGTCGCCTTTTACCCAACATCAGCGCCCTTGCCGCCTTCGAGGCGGTGGCCCGGCTTGGCAGTTTCACCGCTGCCGCCCAGGAACTGGATCTAACCCAGGGCGCCGTCAGCCGGCAGATCAGCTTGCTGGAAGATCAGTTCGGCCGCCGATTGTTCGAGCGCGACAGCCGCAACGTCCGCCTGTCGACGGCAGGCGAAATCTACGCCGAGGCGGTACGTTCGGCGCTTGGCCAATTGCGCGACGCAGCGCTTGGATTGATGAGCAATCGGCATAGCGGCATCCTGAACCTGGCCATATTGCCGACCTTCGGCACGCGCTGGCTGATGCCGATGATACCCAATTTCGTCGAAAGCAATCCCGACATCACCATCAACTTCGTCACGCGCGTCGGCCGGTTCGACTTCGCCAGGGAGAGGTTGGATGCAGCCATCCACTACGGCCTGCCGGACTGGCCGGACGCCGACTCGACACTGCTGGTGCGTGAGACGGTGGCACCGGTGGTGTCGCCCGAGTTCCTCGCCGGCCGCGCCATCGCCACGCCGGCCGACATCGGTCGTTTGCCGCTGCTGCACATGACGACGCGCCCCGGCGCCTGGACGGAATGGTTCGAGCATCAGGGACTGAGCGCGCCGACCGGGCCGGGCATGCAGTTCGAGCAGTTCGGCACCGCCGCCCAGGCTTGCATGGCGGGGCTCGGCGTGGCGCTGTTGCCGCTGCTCCTCATCGCTGGCGAATTACAGCGCGGCCAGCTTGTGCCAGCACCCGGCCAGCCGATGCAAAGCCGCAGCGCCTATTACCTCGTCATTCCCCACGACAAGCGCGGCTATCCACCGGTTGCCAGCTTTCGAGATTGGCTGCTAGGCCAGCTCGAGAAGGAGCCGGCTGTTCTGGCGTGGTAGCTATTTCCGCTTCAGTGCGTCCGCCAGCGCAGCGCCGAACGCACCTTGCTGTGCCGGCCGCTCGGGCTGGCGCTGCGGCGCCGGCGAGCGTGGCGCCGGCCTGCCGCCGCCATTGTCGCGCGGCCCGCTCCTCGGCGCGCCGCCCTCACCGGCATCCCTACGCATAGAGAGCGCGATGCGCTTGCGCTTGATGTCGACATCGACGACGCGCACCTTCACCACGTCGCCGGCCTTGACCACCTCATGCGCGTCCTTGATAAAACGGTCGGCCAGTTGCGAGACATGCACCAGCCCGTCCTGGTGGACGCCAATATCGACGAAGGCGCCAAACGCCGCCACGTTGGTAACGGTGCCTTCCAGCAGCATGCCGGGCTTCAAATCCTTGATGTCGTCGATGCCATCGGCGAAGGTCGCGGTCTTGAAGCCGGGGCGCGGGTCGCGGCCGGGCTTTTCCAGCTCGGCAAGAATATCGCGCACCGTCGGCAGGCCGAAACGCTCGTCGACGAAGACGCGCGGGTCGAGCGCCTTCAGCGCGGCGCTGTCGCCCATCAGCGAACGCACATCGCGGCCGCAGGCGGCGACGATCTTCTTGGCCACCCCATAGGCTTCCGGATGCACCGACGAGGCATCGAGCGGCTCACTGCCATTGGCAATGCGCAGGAAGCCGGCGGACTGTTCGAACGCGCGCGGCCCAAGCCGCGCCACCTTCAGCAGGTCCTTGCGGCTGGCGAACGGGCCGGTCGCATCGCGATGCGCGACGATCGCCTCGGCAAGCGACGCCCCGAGGCCCGAAACGCGCGCCAGCAAGGGCGCCGAGGCGGTATTGAGGTCGACACCGACCGCGTTGACGGCGTCCTCGACGACAGCCTCCAGCGAACGGCCGAGCCGGTATTGGTCGACATCGTGCTGATACTGACCGACACCGATGGATTTCGGCTCGATCTTGACCAATTCGGCTAGCGGATCCTGCAGGCGCCGCGCGATCGACACCGCGCCGCGCAGCGACACGTCAAGGCCGGGAAATTCCGCCGCCGCCGTCGCCGAGGCCGAATAGACCGAGGCACCCGCCTCGCTGACGATAACCTTGAGCGGCTTCGGGCCTGAACCCGCTGGCATGTCCGACAGCATGTCCGCCACCAGCTTCTCCGTTTCGCGGCTACCGGTGCCGTTGCCGATCGAGATCAGCTCGACCTTGTGCTGGCGGATCAGCGCGGCAAGCTCGGCCTGCGTGCCGCGCACATCGTTCCGCGGCGGGAACGGATAGACCGTCGTCGTCGCCAGCAGCTTGCCGGTGCCGTCGACCACCGCAACCTTCACGCCGGTGCGGATGCCGGGATCGAGCCCCATCGTCGGCCGCGAGCCGGCGGGAGCCGCGAGCAGCAAATCCTTCAGGTTGCGGGCAAAGACATGGATCGCCTCTTCCTCGGCCCGCTCGCGCAGGTCGCGCATCAGATCGAGCGTCAGGTGCAACGACAGTTTTATCCGCCAGGTCCAGCCGGCGACCTCCATCAGCCAGCGGTCGCCCGGCAGGCTGGCGCCGATGGCGTAGGCATTGGCGATCATCCGCTCGACCGGCTTCACCGGTGAGACATCGTCGGCGTCGACCTCGATATCGAGCGACAGCACCTCTTCATTGCGGCCGCGCAGCATGGCCAGCGCGCGGTGGCTTGGCGCCGTGGACCAACGCTCGACATGGTCGAAATAGTCCGAGAATTTCGCGCCGGCCTCCTGCTTGCCGTCGACCACCCTGGCGCGCAGGAAGGCGCGCTCCTTCATGTAGCCACGCAGCTTGCCGACCAGATCGGCATTTTCCGCGAACTGCTCCGACAGGATGTCGCGCGCGCCATCGAGCGCCGCCTTGGTGTCGGCCACCTCTTCGGTGACATAGGCGAGCGCGACTTCCGCGGGCACCAACGAGCGGTCGTTGAGAATGGCTTCGGCGAGCGGCCCCAGCCCGCGCTCCCTGGCGATCTCGGCCTTGGTGCGGCGCTTCGGCTTGTAGGGTAGGTAGATGTCTTCGAGTTCCGCCTTGGTGGCCACCGCCCCGATCTTCGCTTCGAGGTCTGGCGTAAGCTTGCCCTGCTCGCGGATCGAACCCAGGATGGTGTCACGGCGGGCGTCGAGTTCGCGCAGATAGACGAGACGCTCGGCAAGGTCGCGCAGCTGCGTGTCGTCCAGCCCGCCGGTCACCTCCTTGCGGTAGCGTGCCACGAATGGCACCGTCGCCCCCTCATCGAGCAGTCCGATCGCCGCGGCCGCCTGTTCGGGCCGCGCCTTGATTTCGGCTGCGATGATGGCTGCGATGCGCTTGATGTCGGATGCCATGTCGTTCCCACTCTCGTCGAAAAGAGCGGCGACCATAGGCGCAGAGATCAGGTCCGCCAACCACCGCGTTTTCAATGGCGGCGGAGGTCCACAGGAAAGCGCGGGCGATTGGATTGTCCGGGCTGGTCAGACCATGCGGCTCAGCACTTCGAAAAAGGCAACGATTTCGAGGTCCAGTGCATCGTCGACCGGCTCCGGCTGCGACGACATCTTGGCAATGACCACTTCGGTCCTGGGGTCGACATAAAGCCATTGCCCATGAATTCCGATGCCGCAATAGGCGCCATTTTCGAAACCGGTCTGATACCATTTGTTGCGGTAACGGCCTTTCGGGAACAGCGGCAGCATGGCACCGCGCTGCCAGGCTTCCGAGCTGCCGCCGGTGCTGGTGGTGTCGCGCACCCAGGCCTCGGGCACGATGCGGCGGCCATTGGCCTTGCCGCCTTGCCGCATCATCTCGCCGATGCGCGCCAGGTCACGCGGCGTCACCGAAATGCCGCCTGCGGTGCGTGCCGTGCCTTCCATGTCGACACCGACGGAGGCCTCGCTGACGGCGCCAAGCGGCAGCCACAGTTTTTCGCGCATCAAGTCGCAGAAGCGCTGCCCCGAAGCGCGTTCCAGGAGAAGGCCGAGCAGGTCGGAATTGGGCGAACGGTAGCGGAAGGTCTGGCCATGCGGCTCGGCAAGCCGCTGCAGGGTCAGGATGAATTCGCGCAGGCTTTCGGTGCCGCCGCCGGGGTTCCACAGCGTCGCGCGGCGATAGCGGGCGAAGGCGCTTTCCGGATCGAGATAGGCCTCCTCGAAATCGAGGCTGACGCTCATGTCGAGCACATTACGCACGCTTGCATCGCCATAGGCCGAGCCGGCGGCTTCGGGGATGTAGCGCGTCACCGGCGCTTCAGGGTCGAACACCCCCTCGCCTTCCAGTATGCCGGCGATGATCGCCGTCACCGACTTGCTGATCGAGAAGATGATGTGGCGCGCGCCGAACTCCATATGCGGCGCGAACCAGTCGCCAATGATCTTGCCGCCTTTCATCACCGTCAATGCGTCGGTGCTGGAGCGGACGAGAAACTCGGCCACCGTCTCCGGCGCGCTCGCGACCGTGACCTTTTCCCCGAGCAAGCCGCCCAAGTCCCGCACAGGAGCCTCGATGACGCCCGGCGCCGCTGCCACGCGTGCCGTCGGCACCAGTTCGCCGAGGTTCTGGAATGACCACCGGTTGAACGGGGCCACGCGCCAGTTGGCGAGCAGCACCTCGTTACGGCCGAATTCGTATCGTGTCTCGAACGCGGTCTTGCCGGCCATCGCGTTTCCTACCAGTCCATTGTTCTTGAAGCTCAGCTAAGCGCCGCTGCGATGGCGTGCACGGCCTTCAGCGTTGCCACGGAATAGGCCATGTTGCTGAAATCCGGGTAGGTCGACAGCTTCACCACCACCATTCCTGTGTTCCAGTCGATATGGATCAACTGTCCAAACACGCCCCGGCACATCAGCGCCCGCGAGCTGGGATCCTCGATCCAGAACTGGTTGCGGTAGCTGCCCTCGGGCAGGCTGGGGGAGAAATCCGGACCATGCTTGCCAGTGCGCGTCGCCTCGATCCAGTCGGCCGGCACGATGCCGCCGCCATTGTCGAGGATCAGCTGGCCAAAGCGGGCGTAGTCGCGCAGCGTCGCGCTGAAGCCGCCATCGGCCAGCGCATAGCCGGCGCTGTCGACGGTGAAACAGGCGCTTTCGTCGGCACCGAGCTTTTGCCAGAGTTCCTCGGAAACCAGCTGCGCCAGCCGCTTGCCCGTCACCCGTTCCATGATGAAGGCGAGCACGTCCGTCTCGATCGAGCGATATTCGAATGCAGCCCCATGCAGGCGCACCGTCTCTTTCAAGCCCAGGATCAGCTCGAACATGTGCGAGGGCCAGCGAAAATCCGGATTGCTGCCCGGCGGTACCGGCTTCCAGCCGGTGGCGACATCGACCTGGCCGATGTCGGAATAGCGGTCGGTGTATTCCTCTGAGAACCGCACGCCGGTGGTCATGTCGAGCACATGCTGGACGCTGGCGCCGGCCCAGCCGGTCGCGTTGAGTTCCGGCAGGTAGTCCGTCACCGGTTTCGCCGGATCGATCAGACCCCGCCCGGCCAATATGCCGAACACCGAGCCGGTGACAGACTTCGCCATCGACTGCGACAGGTGCAGCGTGCGCTCGGTCATACCGTTGAAATAGCGCTCATAGGCTATCCTGCCGTCCTTGAGCACCAGGACGCCGTCCGTATAGGTCTCGTCGAGCAAGCCGGCGAGCGTCGAAGGCTTGCCCTCGCTGTCCTCGACAGCCAGTCCATCGAGATCGACCTCGGCCCGTTCGAGACGATGCCTATGGCCATTGCCGCGCCAGACTTCGGCGGTCGGCAGAATTTCCCTGATGTGCTGGAAAGCCCAGCGGTTCCAGGGCGGCCTGTCCCAGTCGAGCTTGGGGGGCACCATGGCGGGCGGCGAACCCTGCATGATCGGTGGCCGCGGATCGCTGTTGCGATAGGAGTCCATAAAGAGCCATTCCCGGAAAAGAAAAGACCCGGCGGCATGTGCCGCCGGGCCCTTGTGTCTGTGACTATTTCTGCAGTTCGGTCCAGATCTTGGTGTAAATGTCCTGGATTTCCGGAGCGCACATCTTCTGCAGTTCGCCAAGCGGCTTGGCGTCCGCCGGAATGACGACTTCCGGCGCGTCCTTCATGTCGGCCGGCATGTACTTGTCCGAACCGGCGATGGCATTGGCGTAGCGGTGGAAGGCCGAGAGACCCGCCGCATTTTCCGGATCCATGATGAAGTTCTGGAACAGCTTGGCGTTCTCGACGTTCTTGGCCTCCTTGAGAACGACGACGTTGTCGCTCCACAGGCCATAGCCTTCCTTCGGATAGTTGAAGTGGATGGCAGGGTTGGCCAGCCGCTGGCGCAGGGCCGAACCGTTCCAGTCGCTGGTTGCCTTGAAGTCGCCGGCGCCCATCTTCTCGATGGTGTTGTATTCCATCGAGATCCAGTTCGGCTTGGCCGCGACAAGCGTATCGCGCACCTTCTTCAGAACCGCCTTGTCGTCGGTGCATTGCTGGCCACCGAGATACTTGATCGCCGCGAAGATGACGTCATTCATCTCGGGAACGACGTTGACCTTGCCCTTCAACTCGTCAGGCGTATTGAAGATGATGCCCCAGCTATTGGTCGGGCCCTTGTAGGCGTCGGTGTTGACGACGACGCCGATCGTGCCCCAAGCCCACGGAACGGTGTATTTGCGGCCTGGATCGAAGTCAGGATTGGCCCATTCGGGCGCAATGTTCTTGGCGTTCTCCATCTGGCCAGGGTCGGTCTCCTGGACGAGGCCTTCCTTGATCCAGATCGGCACGTAGGTCTGCGAAGGCACCGCGATGTCGAAGCCGGTGCCGCCCTGGCGGACCTTGGCCAGCGCGGTGTCGTTGGAATCGTAATCGGTGATGGTCACCTTGATGTTGTATTTGGCCTCGAACTTCTTGATCACGTCGGGGCTGGTATAGTTGCCCCAATTGTAGATGTTCAGTTCGCCATCGGCGCGGGCGATGCCCGTCGAAGCGAGCAGCGCCAACCCTATGGCGCTCGCTGTTGTCTTCCAGTTCATGGTTTTAACTCCCATTATCGGTTTCAGTCTCGTTTCCTGCTGACGAAGAAAAACAACGTGACGATCGCGACCGAAAGCAGCAGGAAGGCGGTCGATATCGCGTTGATCTCGGGCGTTATGCCGCGGCGGATCTGGCCGAGCATGTAGGTGGGCAGCGTGTCCTGGCCGCCCGATTTGACGAACTCGGTGATGACGACGTCATCGAGCGAGATGACGAAGGCCAGCATCAGTCCGGCCAGGATACCGGGCCACAAAAGCGGCAGCGTGATGCGACGAAAGGTTTTCCACGGCGTGGCGTAGAGGTCGGCCGCGGCGCGTTCCAGCGTCAGGTCCATATTCTCCAGCCGCGCCCGTATCGGCAGGTAGGCAAAGGGAATGCAGAACGCCGTATGCGCGGCGACCAGGTAGCCGATACCGGAATAGCCGGTGAAGATCTTGATGCGCGAGAAGAAGATCAGCAGCGCCACGCCGGTGACGATCTCGGGCACCATCAGCGGCTGGTTGATCGCCGCGTATTTGAAGGTGAGGCCGGGATAGGACGCCGTGCGTGTGGTGGCTAGCGCGGCCATGGTGGCGAAGATGGTCGACAGCACCGCCGCGATGGAGCCGATCTGGAACGAACGCAGCGTCGCGTCGATGACCTGCGTGTTCTGGTATGCCGACTGGAACCATTTCAGCGAAAAGCCACCCCATTCGGATGTCGAGCTCGCCGCGTTGAAGGCGTAGATGACCAGCACGATGATGGGCAGATAGAGGATGACAAAGCAGGTCGCCGCGATCGCTGTGAAGCCGGTCTGATGCTTGATGGAAAAGTTCTTAGCCATGCCGCATCCCCGACTTGCCGGCATTGCGCACATAGGCAAGCAGCGCCACCATGACTATGATCATCACCGTGATCGACAGCGCCGAGCCCAGCGGCCAGTTGCGGCCCTGTCCGAACTGCAATTCGATCAGGTTGGACAGCATCATGTTCTTGCCGCCGCCAAGCACGCTCGGCGTCACGTAGGCGCCCAGTGCCGGAATGAAGACCAGGATCGAGCCGGCGATGACGCCGGGTTTGACCAGCGGGAAAATGATCTTCCGCAGCACCTTGAAGCGTGTCGCGTAAAGGTCATAGCCAGCCTCGACAAGCCGGAAGTCGAGCTTCTCCATGCTGGCATAGATCGGCAGCACCATCAGCGGCAGGTAGACATAGGCCATGCCGATCAGGATCGCCGTGTCGGTGTAGAGCATCTGGACCGGCGCCGAGACGATGCCGAGCTTGAGCAGGATCGTGTTTACGATGCCTTCGTTGCGGATGATCTGCAGCACGGCGAAGGTGCGGATCAAAAGGTTCGTCCAGAACGGGATGGTGATCAGGAACAGCCAGAGATCCCTGGTCTTTTCGCTGCGCGTCGCCATGAAATAGGCCGTCGGGAAACCGAGCGCCAAAGTGGCGAGCGTCGTCACCACCGCAAGCTTGATCGAGCGCCAGACGATGGTGACATGCGCCGCCGCGAGCGACAGCGTGTCGTCGAAAATATCGCGTTCCAGGAAGACCGATGTCCAGGCGTCGGATGAGAACTGCCATTTCACGTCGCCATAGGCGCCGGGGGTGAGGAACGAATAGACCAGCACGATCAGCAGCGGGCCGGTCGCGGCAAACAGAATGACCAGCAGCGCCGGCGCTGACAGAAGCCAGCGGTCACGGACATCGCGCCGTTCCGCTGCCTTGGCGACTTCTTCCGCGGTCGCCATCAGTCCCTCAGCACTTGCGCGGCATCGTTGCCGATCATGATGCCAACCTTGTCGCCGCGCTCGAAACCGCAGCCGGCGCTGCGCGTGTTCTGCTGGCGCACGGTGAAGGCCTCGCCGCTGTCGAGATGGACATGGATATGCGTGTCGGTGCCGAAATAGACGATGTTCTCGACCGTGCCCGACAGGTCGCCCTTGTCCTTCGACAACTTGGCATGCTCGGGCCTCACCACCACGGTGGCGTTTTCCTTCGGCTGGAAGCCTTCGGCGACGGTGGCATCGATGACCGCACCGGATTTGAGTGTCGCGCGCGCTTTGCCATTGCCGGCGCCTGAAATGGCGGCGGTGAGGAAATTGGTTTCGCCGATGAAGTCGGCCACGAAGCGTTCCGCCGGCTTGTCGTAGATGTCCCAGGGCGAGCCGACCTGCAGGATCTTGCCCGACGACATCACCGCGATGCGGTCCGACATCGTCAGCGCTTCTTCCTGGTCATGAGTGACGAAGATGAAGGTGATGCCGGTTTCGTTCTGCAGCCGCTTCAACTCGATCTGCATCTCCTTGCGCAGCTTGTAGTCGAGCGCCGAGAGCGGTTCGTCGAGCAACAGCACTTTCGGCTGCGGCGCCAATGCCCTTGCCAGCGCCACGCGCTGCTGCTGGCCGCCCGAAATCTGGCCGGTGCGGCGGCCGGCCAGCGCTTCCATCTTGACCAGCTTCAGCATCTCGGTGACGCGCGCCTTGATCTCGGCCTTCGGCTTGCCCAGCATTTCCAGGCCAAAGCCGATATTGTCGGCGACCGTCATGTGCGGGAACAGCGCGTAGGACTGGAAAACGGTGTTGACCGGCCGCTTGAAGGGCGGCAATGGCGCGATGTCCTGGCCGTAGAGCAGGATCTCGCCGGCGGTTGGAAAGTCGAAGCCGGCGATCAGCCGCAGCAAGGTGGTCTTGCCGCAGCCGGATGGTCCCAGCAGCGTGAAGAACTCGTTCTCGCGGATGGACACCGAAACCTTGTCGAGGGCAGCGACCTGCCCCTCACCCGATCCGAAAATTTTGCTGACGTTTACTACCTCAATCGCATTCCGATCCGGTTTGTCCGGCACGATTACGCCTCACTGTTGACCCCGCTCTTGCTGGCGGAGCTTGTCCCCTGTTGGATGTGACCACACGGCCGGTAGGTTGGCAAGCCCGGCATTGAATCACAGTTCAGTCGGTCTTTCAGCCAGCAAGCCTCATGCCATTATCGGGCCTGATAGGTGATCTTGCCGCCGCAGATCGTCGTCACCGGCCGCAGCTTGTGCAGATCGGCCGGCGCCGTCTTCTCGATATCGGCCGACAGCACCACCAGATCCGCCATATAGCCTGATTTCAGCATGCCTTTGCGGTGCTCGGCGAATTCGGCATAGGCGCCCTCGACCGTGTAAGCTGCGATCGATTCATGCAGCGAGAAGCGCTGGTCCGGGTCGCTTTCTGCCCACGGTTTGCGCAGCACTGCCGCCTGGATGCCCAGGATCGGATCGATCGGCGACACCGGCCAGTCCGAGGCGAACACGACGTGGGCGCCGGCGTTCTTCAAGGTCCGCCAGGCATAGCTCAGCGGCCAGCGGGCCGGGCCGATGCGCGACACGGTCGGCTCCAGCGGAAAATCCATGGCGCCGGGCGGATGCGGCGGCTGCATGGAAGCGATGACGCCGAGTTCCGCAAAACGCGGCACATCCGCGGTGGTGGTGACCTCGATATGCTCGACGCGATGCCGGCTGTCACGCTTGCCATTGGCTTTTTGCGCTGCCTCGTAGCCGTCGAGCACGGCACGCACCGCGCCGTCACCGATCGAATGCACCGCGATCTGCAGCCCGCGCCTGTCGACGGCGACAGCCAGATCGATGAACTGCTGCGGCGTGAACAGCGGCTCGCCGACCCAGTCGGGCCGATCGGCATAGGGCTCGACCATGACAGCCGTCCAGGAATCGAGCACTCCGTCGTAGAACACCTTGACCATGCCTGATGACAGCCACTCGCTGTTATAGCGCTCGGCCATCACGGATGCCTTGTCCAACATGTCGAGCGTCATGAAATTTTTGTAGTGAAAGGGGATCTGCACGCGGCAGGGCAGGCCTTCCCCGGCCTCGATCTCGGCCAGCAGTTCGAGCTGGTAGAGATTGCCGTCCATGTTCTGGATCGAGGTGATGCCGTGGCGCGCGCACCAGGCAAGCCCGCGCCGCATGATATCGCGGTCGGCGGCGCGTTCGGCGGCCGAAGGCATCGGGTCGGGCTCGCCGCCGGTCGCCAGGCCCAGCCGCACGCGGCCTTCGCCGGCAAGGTCGAGAACCGGGCCGAAGGCTTCGCCCTCGCGCAGTTCACCCGCTGCCAGGCCATCGTCGCCCATGACAATCTCATTGCCCGGACCAAGCGTGCGTCCATTGAGGATGCCGGCCATTTCAAGAGCCTTGGTGTTGGCCCACATCGTATGGTGGTCGGGCGCGGCCATGACAAAGGGCCGGTCCGGCAGGATCGCATCGAGATGATGACGCGTCACCCGCTCGTCGTCGAGCACGGTGTAGTCGACGCTCTGCCCGACCAGCATCCGCGCGTGGGGGTGCGTCGCTGCATAGTCGCGGATCGCCTTCTGCAGCGCCTCGAACCCATGCACGCCGGCCAGTTGCAGATGGGCAAGCTCGGCGGCGCCCGAAAACAGATGCATGTGGGCTTCGATGAAGCCGGGCAGGACCGATCCGCCAAGCGCGTTGATGACCTTGGTACCCGATCCCTTGAACTCTTCGATGGAGGTGCTGCTGCCGATGGCGATGATGGCGCCGTCCTTGACGGCAACGGCCTCGGCGGCGGGATTGTCACCGTCCATGGTCAGCACGCGACCGTTGACGACAATCAGATCCGCACTACCACCCGCACCCGTGACCGACATCGCGACTCCGCGTTTTTTTGACGACTGACTGAGACC
Organism: Mesorhizobium sp. B2-5-13; assembly: GCF_006440535.1. Lineage (NCBI taxonomy): Bacteria > Pseudomonadati > Pseudomonadota > Alphaproteobacteria > Hyphomicrobiales > Phyllobacteriaceae > Mesorhizobium > Mesorhizobium sp. B2-5-13. Next base: position 152,224 of record NZ_VFUI01000003.1, read on the forward strand.
GGCAAAGCTCGCGTCCAACGACCTGCGCACCACGGCGCGGCGCTATCGGACAAGAAATGATGCCAGTGCGCTGTCTTCGAAATTCCCCTTGTTATCCCAAGAGACAGCGTGGATAAAGAATGCGACTGATTATTCGCGTTTGTCAACATGCCGGATTTAGAATGTATTGTGGACAGAAGCGCTTCGCTTGGGACCAGGCGGGAACGAGGGCATCAAGCAGTGAAGCGCAGTCTCGACCGCAAAACCAGGATAGCGCTCGAGCCGCGCAAGCAGCCGCGGCAACAACGGTCCAGCAAGGTCGTCGACAGGATTCTCGACGCGGCGCTGATCCTGACGCGGGAGCAAGGAACCAAGACGCCGACGACGCTCGCCATCGCACAGCGCGCGGGGCTGTCGGTCGGTTCGATCTACCAGTACTTTCCCAACAAGGAAGCCATTCTTCTGGATCTCGCCCGGCGCTGGCTGTCATCCTTTCCCGAGGTGATCGCTAGGCGCATCAAGGTCGCCCCGCCCACCAACCGCGAAGAGTTCCGGCGGGAAGTGCGCAAGCTCTTCATCGACACATCGAAGCTCTATCTCGAAAACGCCACCCTGATGCCGGTGATCGAGGCCATTTCAGGCAATGCGGACCTGCGGCCGATCCAGAACGAATATGACGACCAGATCATCGCCCTTTATGCCGCATGGCTGCAGCATGTGAACCCGGCACTCGAAGGCAAGATCGCCAGCCGGCTCGGGGTGGTGATGATGGAGGTCGGGCATGCCTGCAGGCTCGTGGGGTTGAAGAAGGACCGCAGGACATTCGACCTCATCGAGGACGATGTCGAAACCATGTGGCTTGCTCTGCTGAGCCCCTATCTCAATCTTGGCTGACCGGTTTCAACGCAATTCCGGACGGAAAACCGCTTCCCACCTATCCCGGAATTGCCTTAGTTGCGCACTTTGAGAGGAATTTCATGAAGACTGTCTATTCGCCGCTTCACGCCGGCCATGCCGGCCAAATGGAACTGGTTACCTCAGCCATCGTGCCCGGCTTTGAAAAGCCCTCGCGCGCGGAGTTCATCAAGGCGCGGGTCGAAAGCGAGAAGCTCGGCCCGATCATAGCACCGGTCGAGCACGACCTTGCCTCCGCCAAGCGCGTCCACAGGGCCGACTACATCGACTTCCTGCCGACCGTCTGGCCGCAATGGGTGGAATCCGGCTTCACGGGCTCGGCCATGCCCTTCACCTGGCCGACGCGCGGCCTGCGCGGCGACGTGCCGCCCAAGCGCATCGATGCCCTGCTCGGCTACTATTCCTTCGACGGCGGCGCCACCTTCGTCGAGGGCACCTGGACCGCGATCAAATCGTCCTTTGACGTGGCGCTGACCGCAGCCGGCCTGGTCAAGGACGGCGAGAGATCGGCCTTCGCGCTCTGCCGTCCGCCCGGCCACCATGCCGGCGCCGGCTTCATGGGCGGCTATTGCTACATCAACAACGCCGCGGTCGCCGCGCAATGGTTCCGTGACCAGGGCGCCAAACGTGTCTCGATCCTCGACGTCGATTATCACCACGGCAATGGTACGCAGGAGATATTCTATGACCGCGCCGACGTGCAGGTTCTCAACCTGCACGGCGATCCGATGGTCGAGTATCCCTTCTTCCTCGGCCATTCCGATGAGCGCGGCGCGGGCGCGGGCGAAGGTTTCAACATCAACTATCCCATGCCCTTCGGCACCGGTTGGGATACCTGGAATGCCTCACTCGAGGATGCCTGCGCCAGGCTCGCCGCATACGCGCCTGACATCGTCGTCGTCTCGCTCGGCGTCGACACCTTCGAGAAGGATCCGATCAGCCAGTTCAAGCTGAAAAGCCCCGACTATCCGAAGATCGGCCGGCGCATCGCCAAACTCGGCCTGCCGACGCTGTTCGTCCAGGAAGGCGGCTATGCCGTCGAGGAGATCGGCATCAACGCCGTCGGCGTGCTGACCGGCTTCGAGGATCGGTAAGCCTGCCAGCAAATCCAGGCGAGCAACGACAGACAGTAAAAGGGCGGCGTGGCCGCCCTTTTTTTAAGCTACGTTGCGATGCCGGTGCTCGGCGCGGCCATTGGCGTGGCTGCCCCGCGTGATCGTCCGAGATAATAGACCGCCGCAGCCGCGACGACGCCGACCGCCAGGATGGCCGCTGCCAGAACCGGCCGATACCAGAACCAGGCAATCGCGATTGTCGTGGCGCCGACCAGGATCGCCAGGAAGAAGGCGATGATGCCGGTTCCCATCCGCGCCATGCTGCCAAGGAACGGAATCACGTCGAGGATCACGCCGATCGGGCTGAGGAACAGCGCAAAGCCGATGGTCAGCAATAAAAGGCCGGCAACGCGCAGCAGCCAGGTAATCAGCGTGTTGGCGCTGACCGCCTCGGCGAACATCTTGTCGGCCGGCACCGAGCCGGTGTCGACCATCAGCAGCGCATCGCCCGCCTGCGTCTGGTAGGGCTCGAATCGGCTGCCGGCCTGGCGCGCCACGATGCTGACCACGCCGAGCGGCGCCAACTCGTAGCCGATACGGTAGTCGCCTAGCGCGGGCGTCGTGTTGTCGCTGCCGAGATAGATCTTCCCATCGAGGATGCTGAGCGGCTTCGTTCCGGTGTAGGCGGCCTTGATCGCGGCTGACTGGCTGGCCGACAACGAAAGACCCTTGTCGCCGTCGATGCGATCCAGCACCGGCGTATCGAGATCGAAAGCGCCAAGCTTGCCCTGTGGAATCTGAAAGGCATGGCTGTGGATCGCCATCGGCGGATTCTGATGGCCGTCGGGCTTCTTGAAATCCGACGAGTCGATCTGGTTGTTGTCCCACACCTTCGAATAGCTGTAGGTCGTCTCCGTCTCCTCGCCTCCGCCAAGCTTCTTGGTGGTTTCCGATTTGGATTCTTCCTTCCACTGATACATCTCGACGCCGCGCGACAGGCGCAGCCCTTGCGCCGTGATGCCGAAATCCGGATCCGCCAAGCTGCTGTCCGCCGTCACTGGCCCGCTGACATGCACCAGTTTCCCTTCATTGGCGGCATCGGAACTATCAGCCTCCACCGAGACCACGGCACCAGAGCCCTCGGCCAGCGAGCGCGCCGTCTGCACCGCACGGCCTTCGTTCCAGAACAGCCCAATCACCATCAGCACGATCAACAGCAGGCCGAAGATAACCCCGCCGACCGCGCGCTTGATCCGCCCGAACCACGAGATTGAAGTAACTTCCCGAAATGAATCGCTCATTGTTTGCCCCGAAACCAACCTTGCCAAGACCCGAGTAGCGCCGCAGCGGACAACCGCATTCCGCGCTGCCGACCTTGCGCTCGACTGCCGGGGGTGCCCACCCCTTCGGCACGAGCGAAGCTACCGCAACGGGCCGGACGCTGATATGGCCTACGCGCACAGTCCCGGTATTTTCGCCCCTCAATGGCTTCGAAAGCTCCCCTGAGTCGCAAGCAGAGTCCCCCAGATTCGATTTTGTCAAATCGCGTTTGATGTCGGATTCATCTGCGGGTAGATTAGACCCGAATCAGCCGGTCCGCGGGGGGCGCGGCGACCACCCAAAGTCTCACGTTCCGGACTTCTCCGGCGCCAGACGCGGATGTTTTCGCGTTCCCTGAATGGATTCCGTCTGATTGGGCGCGGCCCCGCGCCTCGTGTGTGTCTCGTAAAAGTAATGCGTTTTCGGGTTCGGCGGCTGGCTCTCCAGCAACCGGACATCAGCATCGATTCCGGCCAAAAGCAGCAGATGAGCAGTCCCGCCGCGCCTCTTCAATCCGACACATTGGGCTCGCGCCTGACGTCGCGCGGTGATCTCACCAGCTTCTTCATGGAGCTGACCGCCGAGATCGGCGCCGACAGCTACATGCTGGTCGCCATCGTCCATGACCAGGACCGCAACGATGCGCGTATCGTCTCCTCGAACTGGATCTTCGACGCCATCGAGCTGATCGGCAAGCGGCTGATCGCCGGCCTCGCCCAGGGACCACTCACCGCCGCACCCGGTATCCGTCCGACACCGTTGGTGGCGGCCCAGGCGCCGGATACCGACGGGCTGGTCTCGGGTGAAGAGGCCCGGCTGCTGGACGTGCTCGGCCATGCCGAGATCTATTCACTGCGGCTGAATGTCGGCCGTCAGCGCCTGTTCGCCTTGTTCTCGGCGGTGGCCGCCGGCCGGATCGACCCGCCGGCGCTGATGAAGGCGCAACTGAAATGCTGCTACGCGCTCTCGCACATTCCGCAGTTGATCGCCGCCGCGGCCATGCAGGATCCGCTGTCGGACCGTGAGCGCGAATGCCTGTTCTGGGTCTCGGAAGGCAAGACCACCGACGAGGTGGCCGTCATCCTCGGCGTCTCCTCAAACACCGTCAACAGCTACATCACCCACGCCATCCAGAAATTCGCGGCCAGCAACCGTGCGATGGCCATCGCCACGGCGATCAGGAGTGGCATCATTTGAAACACACCGAGATCAAGGACGCAGCGGAAGCCCTTTTCAACGAGCAGCGCAGCCCTTTCGGCGCCTTCTCGCTGGGATCCGAAACACATCACGCCGTCACCATTCCCGATGCGGTGCGCCGCTGCCGCTGGATATCAGTCGACATTAACGCCTCGGCCTTCGGCCTGTTCTTCGTCAGCCCGTCGCCGGAGCGCGCCCGGCTGGTCCCGTGCTTTGATTCCGATTATCCCAGCGTCGCGGTGGCGTCGAAGTTCATTTCAGGCGCCAATGGCGAGGAGATCGTTCGCCATAGCCGGATTTCGACCGAGCCGCGCTGGTGGACGGATGATGGCGTGGCGGCGATGGCCGACATGTTCGGCAATCTGGCCTGGACCGGGCAGATGGCGCCGCTGACACCCGGATCGAGCGGCATTGCCTTTCCCGTCCATGCCGATCGCGGCCAATGCGGCCTTGTCGTCTTCCTGGGATCGGAGATCACGCTGCAGCAGGATGCGCTCTACGAAATCCACGCTCGCTGCTTTTCGCTGTTCGCCGCCGTCGCGCGGATGCGTCCGGGCGATGTCGGCAGAATGCGGTCGATCTCCAAGCGCGAGCTCGAATGCCTGAAGCTGACCGCCAATGGCAACACCAGCGAGGAGATCGCGCGGCTCCTGAAACTGTCGGTGCATACCGCCAACCAGTATCTCACCCAGTCGACCCAGAAGCTCAACGCCGTCAACCGCAACCAGGCGGTCGCCAAGGCGCTGCGGCTGGGACTTATCGAGTAGCCGCTATCGGCTGACCGAAGCGCTTTAAAACGCCAGCGGTTCGACCTTGCGGATACGAGCCTGTTCGATCACCGCCTCCAGCAGCGCCGTATTGTGCTGGGGGTCTTCGCCCGGTTTTTCAAACGACACGTAATTGACCACGACCGTGTTGCCGGTCTCGTTCAGCGTCAGTTGGAAATAGACGGTCACGCCGGGTGGCCTGAGCTCCAGGTCGAGCACGATGCGCGGGCTGCCGCTCCAGTCGACATGCGCCTCGCCGCCATGGCCGAGCCGCAGCGTACCAGGCATGAAGAACAGCTCCGCCGCTGAATCGACCAGATCCGACAGGCAGGCGAAGTGCTCCAGCCGGATGAAAGCGATATAGTCGGCGACGTCGATCAGCCTGAGTTCCACCACCACCTGCTCGATGGCGCTGGCGACGATGATCTCGCGGGATTTTGCGTGCGGTTGACGGTTCATGAAATCTGTCTGCGCTCAGCCTTTTTCGAGTAGACGATCCGCACCAGTTCGGCGACGGCCTGGTAGAATTGCGACGGGATCACATTATCGACCGAAACTTGCTTGTACATGGAGCGGGCGAGCGCCACGTCCTCGAAGATCGGGATGTTATGCTCCTTGGCGATCTCGCGGATTTTCAGCGCCACGAGATCCTGCCCCTTGGCCACTACGAGCGGCGCCGAGTCCTCGTCGCGCACATATTTCAGCGCGATCGAGAAGTGGGTCGGGTTGGCGATAACAAGCGTCGCGCGCGGCACCGCCGTCATCATCCGCTTGCGCGCCCGGTCTCGCGCCAGCGAGCGCAGCCGCGACTTGACGATCGGATCGCCCTCGGACTGCTTGAACTCGTCCTTGACCTCCTGCTTGCTCATGCGCAGGTCCTGCTTCCAGTGGAAGCGCGACCAGACGATGTCGATCGCCGCGATCAGTCCCATGACGAAGACGATCGCCACCAGTATGTCGATGGCGATGCCGCGGATGACGAGGCCGAAAGCGACCGGATTGGTGATCATCCCGGCAAGCAGCTTGCGGTGATCCTCCGACAGCGTGAAGGTGAGCACGGCGATGGCAAAGCCGACTTTTGCGAGGGACTTCAGGAACTCGACCCAGCCCTGGGCGCCGAACATCCGGTTCCAGCCCTTGACGATCGAGATGCGTGACATCTGCGGTCTGATCCGCTCGCCGACGAGTTGCGGCATATTCTGCAGCACCGAGGCGCCGATGCCGGCAACGGTGAGCAGCACCAGCAGGCTGAGTACGGCGCTGCCCACTTCCAGCATGACGAGCTTGTAGAGCGCGATGACATCGGTCTCGGTGTCCATCGGCCAGGCTTCGGGCTTCTCGAGGAACATCGACAGGAACATGCCGAGCTCGATGATGGCGTCCTTGGCATAAAAGACCGTGAACACCAGTATGGCGACAAAGGAGGCCAGGATCGCGGTCTCCCTCGAATGGGGCAATTTGCCCTGTTCGATGGTATCGCGGATCTTCTTTTCCGTCGCCTCTTCGGTTTTCGAGTCCTTGTCGACGGCGTCGGACATGCCTTAGGCGGCGTTCTGCGTCGAGGGAAGTTCGAAGGCGCCTTCGCGCGACAGCCGGATCGTCGTCGTCACGATCGTCTTGCGTGCCGCCATGATGTCGGCGGCGGGCACACCCTCCGACCCTTGCCCGAGTTCGGCCTCGATCATGCGCCGGGAGCGGGCGCCGATCGCCGACAGCACCGCTTCGGCCAGTGCCGCCGACGTGCCGCGCAGCGCCAGCGTGACAAGCTCGGTCGACAGCCCGTCGAACAAAAGCACGCGCGCCTTCTGGGTGAGCAGCGGCAAATCGTCGAAAGCGAACAGCCGGGCCCGAACACCGTCGAGGTCGGGCGTGCCGGCGGCTTCGAGATCCTGCATGACCTCATCGAGCAGGGGCTTTTCCAGCTCGTTGAGCACGCTGGCGACGCGCGCCTGCCCGGCCGAAGTATCCTTGGTCGTGGTGTCCGACAGCACGCTGGCGCGCAGCCGGTTCTCGACGATCCTGGTGGCGGCGGCCGGAACATTGGCCATCGTCACCATGCGCTTGATGATTTCGCCGCGCATCGGCTTCGTCAGCGTCAAAAGCACGCTCGCCGCCGCTTGTGGCGCCAATTTCGACAGCACCATGGCCGCCGTCTGCGGATGTTCGCCCGCGAGGAACGCGCCCAGCCGCGAGGGCTCCAGCTTTTCGAGATCGGGCCAGATCGGCGGTGGCCCTTCGGGTGCCGCCTCGGGCTTCTTGTTGCCCATGATGGCGTTCATCTCTTCGGGCGAGAGAGACTCGTTGAGGATGGTGTCCATCCTGTCGGCGGAATCGAGCAGGCCCGCGCCCTCGGTGAACTCGGCCTCGAATTCGGCGACGATGCGCTCGAGATCGCTTTGCGGAATGGTCCTGAGCAGCCGGGCGCCCTCGATCAGCGCCTTCAGCTCTTCCTGCTTGAAGAATTTCAACAGGCGGCTGGCGGACGGTTTGCCCATCGCCACCAGTATGGCTGCCGCCTTCTGTGCGCGCGTCAGAGTCGTCAGCGGCGTTGTCATGCCTTTCGCCTCCGCTGCCATCGGCAAGCCCCGCCAGCCATGTCTAGGCGCCCTTCGTGCCGGCGATGATTTCGGTCAGCCTGATGCCGAAGCGCGAAGGGTCGCTTTCGAGCACGGTGATCTCGCCGCGCGCTATTTTGCGGCCGTTCACCACCACGTCGACCGGCTCGCCGATGCGCCGGTTGAGCGCGACCGTCGACCCCTTCTGCAGCGCCATCAGATCGGCAACCGCCATCTCGGTGCTGCCGAGAATGATCTGGACATCGACTGGGATGTTCATGATGACGCTCGAATTGGCTGCCGCGGCGGCCCTGAACGCCGCATCAGGGCGTTGCTCTTCTTCGTGCAGGACCCCGCGCAATTCCTCGATAGCGCGATCGAGCTGCTCGTCCGGCTGGTCGAGCTCTGGTTCTACCTTGGTCTTGGCCATGCGTCGTCTCCAAAAGCTCAGGCGCGCCCGGCACCAGCCGGCATGAGCCCGTCGATAAAGTCCTGCCCGGCATCGAAAGGATGTCTGATTCGGACGGTGTAATTCTGCCCCAGTTTGCCGAACTCGCATACGAACAGCGTCTGGCCGCGCGCGCCGAGGCGGGCGCGCGATTGCGCCGTTTCTTCGAAGTCGATGACCTGGCCTACTTCGAGATTGGCGAGGTCTCCGAGCGTCAACCGTGCCAGCGGCATGGTGGCTTCGAGCGCCACGGTCGAGCGCATCACCTCTTCCGAAAAGCGTGCCCGCCAGCTGGTGCTGTGATCGTCGTCGCTGACGCTTGCCGTACCGTCGCGGCCGGCCAGCACGATACGCTGCGGCATCGTCACCGTGATCGAGCCGCTGTCGACCGGCGTCGAGATGCCGAGGACGATGCGGATCGCGGCGCCGTCGCGCAACACGTGTCGCCTGGCCTCGATGCCCGACATGGCCCGCGGCGCCGGCAGCCGCAGTTCGAGCGAGCGACGTCCCGATCCGTTCAGTGCCTGCGCAACCTCCTGGAACACCATGGTCGAGACATCGGCCTCGATCGACGACAGGTCGCGCTCGATCGGCGACACCGGCATGTCCGGATCGCCGCCGAACAGCGTCGAGACCATGATCGCGATCGCGGGAGCGTCGATGACGAGGGTCATCGCGTCCGAGGACGCCGGGGAGCCGACGACGGTCATGGCGAAATTGTCGCCGGCGCGCGAGCGCGCCTCCGGGACGCGGCTGACCTCGACGGTCTTGAGGTCGACGATTACGGGAATGCCGAGCTCGCCCGAGATCGCCTTCTGCAGCAGCGGCACGGCGCGTTCGGCCATGGCACGTCCGGCGTCGATGACCTGATCGGCCTCGCCGCTGTCGCCGACCAGACGCTCGATGATCAACGAACGCGCTTGCGAGGGGCTGCCCGGACTCGTCATGACAGTTTTGGCACCGGTCTGTCGCGCATCGCTCAGGCGGCCTTCTTCTCGGCGCTGCCGGTGTTCATCGTGCTCTGTTCGACGGCGTCGATGCTCGGCCGCTCATAGGAGGAGATAGTCTTGCGGCCGAACTCGATCGCCACCTGCGGCAGCGCGCCGTTCATGTAGGCGAGCAGCGTCTGCTTGACGATGATGTAGAGGCGGTTCTTCTTCTCGCGCACCGTCTTGATCTTGGTGGCGACAGGTCCGACCACCGCGTAGGACAGGAAGATGCCGAGGAAAGTGCCGACCAGCGCAGCGCCGATCAGGCCGCCGAGGATTTCCGGCGACTGGTCAAGCGCACCCATCGCCTTGACCACGCCGAGCACGGCGGCGACGATGCCGAGCGCCGGCAGGCCGTCGCCAACCGCGACCAGCGCGTGATAGGCCTTCATCTTGTCGGACTTGATGGTCTGGATTTCCTCGTCCATCAGCGCCTCGATTTCATGCGAGCGGGCGTTGCCGATGATGATGATGCGGCAGTAGTCGCAGATGAAATTCATCAAATCGTGGTTCTTGAGCACGGTCGGAAAGGCCTGAAAGATCGCCGATTCCTCCGGATTGTCGATATGCGCCTCGACCTCGCTGCGCGACTTGGAGCGTAACTCGCGCATCAGGCTGTGCAGAACGCCAAGGGTTTCCAGATAGTCCTGCTCCTTCGGCACAGCCTGTTTGAAGGCCTCCAGTATGCCTTTGCCGGTATCCTTGACCGTCTTCATCGGATTGGCGACCAGGAAAGTGCCGAGCGCGGCACCGCAGATGACCACGGCTTCCCATGGCTGCACCAGCACGTGCAGATGCCCGCCCATGGCCATGAAGCCGCCAAGGACGCAGCCAAGCGTCACCACAAGTCCAATCAGAATGCCCACGACCGGTCCTTCCGCATTTCACGTCGGAGAGTGGATAGTCCCTGTGCCTTGTGTGAGGCTTGAATCGGAGCCGCCATGGAACCGAAAGTTGGCGATTCAGTTTCGCGCAAGGAAGTGAGCTTATTGTGCTGGCATAGCTTCGGCCGGAGGCGCGTCCTTGCTCAGTACCTATACCAGCTACCAGTTGATCACCAGAGACATCAACAAGTCGATCGACCGCATCGAGCAGCAGCCGACGGTCGATCGCGATACCCAATATTACCTCGCCAACATCACCAAGGTGAAATCGATCGACGATTTCGTCAAGAACGACCGCTTGTTCAAATATGCCATGAAGGCCTACGGGCTGGAGAACATGGACTACGCCAAGGCGTTCATGATCAAGGCGCTCAAGGAAGGCGTCACCAATCCCGACAGTTTCGCGAACAAGCTGACCGACAAGCGCTACGCCGCGTTCGTCAGGGCCTTCAACTTCGCTGCCAACGGCGCCGACGCGACGATCTACAACAAGGCCCAGCAACTGGTGACGAAGAACTATGCCACGCAGGCGCAAATCGCAGGCCTCGATCCGAATTCAGACTATGTGAAGGGCGAGACGACGTATTATCTCGCCAGCATCACCAAGGTGAAGTCCGTCGACGATCTGATGGGCAACAGCCGGCTTTACACCTATGCCCTGGCGGCGTTCGGTCTCGATTCGGCGACCGAGGACAAGGACCTCATCAAGCAGGTCCTGCAAGGCGGCGTGCGCGATCCCGACAGCGCCGCCAACAAACAGACGAATCCGGCTTACGCGGCACTGGCCTCGGCTTTCAACTTCGAGCAGTACGGCGAGAACGCCACCACCATCAATCCGGCGCAGCAACCGACTGTCGACAGCTACATGCGCCAGACGCTGGAGGAAGATGCCGGCCAGACCAATGAGGGTGTGCGGCTGGCGCTCTATTTCCAGCGCAAGGCTCCTGACATCACCAGTTGGTACGACGTGCTGGCCGACACCGCGCTGGCCAGCGTGGTGCGCACCGCGCTGGGACTGCCCGATTCCTTCGCCACCGCCGACATCGACAAGCAGGCGCAACTGTTCGAGCAGAAGCTCGACATCTCGGATTTCACGGATCCCGTGAAACTCAACAAGTTCCTGACCCGCTTCACCAGCATGTACGAGATCAACAATCCGACCTCGACGGCCGTGACATCGATCAGCGTGCTCTTCGCCAAACCGGTCACATCGGGCATCTCCACCGACCTGATGATGGCCATGCAGAAACTGAAGTTCTGATCATGCGAGACAGTCTCTATGTCGCCCTCTCCGCTCAGATGGCCCTCGAGCGCCGGCTCGATACGATCGCCGACAATGTCGCCAACGCCAGCACCGTCGGCTTTCGCGCCACCGGCGTGAAGTTCGAGGACGTGGTGTCGGGTGCAGGGCAGAAGTCGGTATCGTTCGCTTCCTCCGGCAAGACCTATCTGTCGGGGGCTCACGGTGCCATGACGGAAACCGGCAACCCGTTCGATTTCGCCATCCAGGGCGACGCCTGGTTCGCCATCGACACGCCGGCAGGCACCGTCATGACCCGCGACGGCCGCTTCTCGATGAACGAGAATGGCGAGCTGATGTCGGTCGAGGGCCATCCGGTGCTCGACGCCGGCGGGGCGCCGATCCAGCTCGATCCCCGTAACGGCCCGCCCAAGGCCGGCGCCGACGGCTCGCTGCGCCAGAACGAACAGCTCGTCGGCTCGATCGGCCTCTACAATTTCGATCCGGGCCAGAATTTCGTTCGCTACGGCAATTCCGGCATTGTGCCCGCACGCACGCCCGAACCAGTCACCGACCGTTCCGATGTCGGCATAGCGCAAGGTTTCGTCGAGGAATCCAACGTCAATCCGGTGCTGGAAATGACCCGGCTGATCATGGTTCAGCGAGCCTTCGAGAACACCGCCGCGCTGATGCGGCAGACCGATTCTTCCACCGACGAGGCGATAAAGACGCTCGGCTCGAAGTCGTAGCATGTCGTCGGAGCAACCATCCATCCGCGCACCCGAAAGACAGCTCCAGCCGGCGCCGAAGGATAGGCTTGCCGGGTTGGAGCGGATTATCAGGCGCTTCGGCGACGGCGACGGGCTGGTCAAGCGCGGCGGTCTCGTCACCGAAGTCACACCCACGCACTACAAGGTGCGCGGCCTTTCCGATTTCACCAGGCTGGGCGACATCGTCGAGCAGCGCGGCCAGGCCGGCGCGCGCCGCGGCGAGATTGTCAAGATCAGCCGGGACGAGGTTGTGATAGCACCCTTCGAACGCAGCGCCGACGCCGGCATCGGCGATGCCGTGTTCCGCAGGGGTCCGCTCGCGGTGGCGCCGCATGCCTCGTGGCGCGGCCGCGCCATCGACGCGCTCACCCGGGCGATCGATGGTGGTCCGCCTCTGATCAGGGGCGACGACATGTCGGCGACCGCCGCGACGCCCGGCGCCATGGTGCGGCAGCGTGTCGGCACAACCTTCATGACCGGCGTCAAGGTCATCGACATCTTCACGCCGCTCTGCTTCGGCCAGCGCATGGGTGTCTTCGCCGGCTCTGGCGTCGGCAAGTCGACGTTGCTTGCCATGCTCGCCGGCGCCGACGCGTTCGACACGGTCGTCGTGGCGCTGATCGGTGAACGCGGCCGCGAGGTCCGTGAATTCCTCGAGGACACGATCGGCGACAGCATGGCCAAGACCGTCGCCGTCGTCGCCACAAGCGACGAGAGCGCCATGATGCGCCGGCGCGCGCCCGACACCGCCATGCGCGTGGCAGAGCATTTCCGCGACCAGGGCCACCGCGTGCTTTTGGTGCTGGATTCGATCACCCGCTTCGCCCACGCGCTGCGCGAGGTGGCGACCGGCACGGGCGAGCCGCCGGTCGCCCGCGGCTATCCCGCCTCGGTCTTCACCGAATTGCCCAAGCTGCTCGAACGCGCCGGACCCGGAGCTGAAGGTAAAGGCTCTATAACCGCCATCATTTCCGTGCTGGTCGATGGCGATGACCACAATGATCCGGTCGCCGATTCCTTGCGCGGCATCCTCGACGGCCATGTCGTGCTCGACCGCGCGATCGCCGAACAGGGCCGCTATCCGCCCGTCAATCCACTGTCGTCCATATCGCGACTTGCGGGCAAGGCCTGGAGCGTCGAGCAGCGAGCCCTGGTGACGCGGCTGAAGTCGATGATCTCCCGCTTCGAGGACACGCGCGACATCCGCCTGCTCGGCGCCTATCAGGGTGGCGTCGACGCCGAACTCGACATGGCCGTGCGCCAGGTGCCCCTGATCTATGAGGCGCTGACGCAATCGCCTAGGGACCGTCCGTCCGCCGATCCGTTCTCCGACCTTGCCCGCTATCTCAAGGGAAAACAGAATGCCGAACCAGGAGACTGAACGCCAGTACACCGAGCGCCTCCTGAACGAGATGATCGCCGAGGCGAACGCCGCGGAGCAGGCTCGAGCGGAGGAGGCCAGGGTCGCCAAGGCAAACACCGCCGGCGCCATGGCCGCCCGGACCGCGGCTGTTCTGGCCAGGGCCGTCAAACCGGCTCTCCCCAGATCCGAACCTGTTCTGGGTCGGACCGCCCTTTCCTCAACGCATGTGGTTCCCGGCGTCGATACTCCCGAGATGGCGCAGGCCAGCCGCGAATCGCTGATCGATGGCCTGTTCGCCGCCACCGAATGGCCGCAACCGCCAAAGGCGCAATTTCCAAAATTGAGAAAGAAGGCTGACCGTCGCAGCGACGTCGTCATCGCCGCGCTCGGCATCACGCTCGGCCTGACCTGCGCCCTGTTTCCCTGGTACATTTTCTTCAACCAGGACCAGTTCGGCGTGCAGGCGATCAAGTTCGGCGGCACCGGCACCAATTCGGGACGCGCGGGCGGCGGTGTGGTCGCCGCACGCAGCGCGCCGCTGACCGCCAAGGACGTTCCCAACACCAGCGTCGACCTGCTTGCCACCGGCACGGTGCAGGACGATTCCAAAGCGGACCCACCCGGCGACCAACCCTTTCCCGCCGATATCGCGAAGTTCCGCATGGTCCATGTCGCCAACGGCCGCGCCATGATCGAGGACGACACCGGCCTGTGGATGGTCCAGCGGGGTTCGACGCTGCCGGATTCCAGCAAGGTATCGGCGATCGAACAGCGCAACGGCAAATGGGTCATGCTCACCAGCGCCAACCAGGTGATCGAGCTTTCCCGGTAAGGCGGTTCGACTTTGGCCAGAGCTGGATCCAATTCAAGAGACGGAGCAAGATGCCGTCCAAAAGCCGCTTCATGCTTTTCGCCGTCATTTTCTAGCGACCGTCCGCAAGGTCCGCGCAAGACTGGCGGCCTAGTCTTTGGGCATATGCCCGGAGATTCCCATGGAGCCTGTTTCCCTTTTCGATCTCGCCGCCAAGCAAGCGCAGTGGCTGTCCGTGCGTCAGTCGGCGGTCGCCGGCAACATCGCCAATGCCAACACGCCGGGCTACACGGCAAATGATGTCGAGCCGTTCGAGAAGGTGCTCGACCGCACCGCGGTGTCGCTCCAGATCACCGAGCCCGGCCATCTCGGCAGTGCTGCCACCAATGCCGGCTTCACCATCAAGCCGCAGGAAGACGACGGCGTGATCATGCCGTCCAAGAACACGGTCGTGCTTGAAGACCAGCTTCTCAAGGCCGGCGAGGTACGCCGCTCCTTCGAACTCAACACGGCCATCGTCAAGGCATTCCACTCAATGATGATGATGGCGGTGAAGAGCTGATCATGGACGCACTGACCGCAGCCCTCAAAGTCGCAGCATCAGGCCTCGGCGCCCAGTCCGAGCGCCTGCGCGTGGTCTCGGAAAACCTCGCCAACGCCCAGTCGACAGGCACCACGCCGGGCGCCGACCCGTATCGCCGCAAGACCATCAGCTTCGTCTCCGAACTCGACCGGGCTTCCGGCAGCTCGACGGTTGAAGTGAATTCGATCGACCGCGACCCGAGCAACTTTCCCGTCGAATTTCAGCCCGGCAACGAGGCTGCCGACGACAAGGGCTACGTCAAGATGCCCAATGTGAACGTGCTGATCGAAATGGCCGACATGACCGAGGCCAACCGCTCCTACGAGGCCAACCTGCAAGTGGTGAAGCAGGCGCGCGACCTCATTTCAATGACCATCGACCTGATGAGGAACCAATGATCGTCAACGGCATCGGCGCGCTCAACCTGAAGCCTGGACTGGGCGACACAGCCACCGACCTGCTTCAGGGCGGTGTCGCGCCCGCGACAGCTGGCAACCTTGGCACCTCCTTCGCCGAAGCGGTGAGCCAGGCTGCCTCCAAGACCGTCAGCACCATGCAGAATGCCGAGCAGGTGTCGCTCCAGGCGCTCAAGGGCGACGCCGACACCCGTCAGGTGGTCGATGCCGTGATGAGCGCCCAGCAGGCGCTGCAGACCGCCGTCGCCATCCGCGACAAGGTCGTCTCGGCCTATCTCGAAGTCAGTCGCATGGGCATCTGAGGAGCACGCCATGAAAGCACTCGCCATCGCCGCTACCGGCATGAATGCCCAGCAGACCAATCTGGAAGTCATCGCCAACAACATCGCCAACATCAACACCACCGGCTACAAGCGCGCCCGCGCCGAATTCTCCGACCTGCTCTACCAGGTCGACCGCACGCAAGGTGTGCCGAACCGTTCCAACGCCTCGCTGGTACCGGAAGGCGTTTCGATCGGTCTCGGCGTCAAGACGACCGCCGTGCGCAACGTCCACACACAGGGCGAGCTGACCAGCACCGGCAACAGTTTCGACATGGCGCTCACCGGCAGGGGCTGGTTCCAGATCGAGGGTGCCGATGGCGGCACGCTCTATACGCGCGCCGGCGCCTTCAACACCAACGCCACCGGCCAGCTGGTGACGGTCGACGGGGCCAATGTCATTCCGGCCATCACCGTGCCGACCGATGCGGTCGAGGTGATCGTCAACAAGACCGGTCAGGTCTTTGCCCGCATCGACGGCCAGACCAACCTGCAAACTCTCGGTCAGCTTCAGATCGTCAACTTCGCCAACGAGGCGGGATTGGCACCACTCGGCGACAATCTGTTCCAGGAAACGACCGCCTCCGGCCCGGCCAATGCCGGCGTGCCCGGCGATCCCGGCTTCGCCACCATCCAGCAAGGCTATCTTGAGGCTTCCAACGTCGATCCGGTCAAGGAGATCACCGAACTGATCTCGGCGCAGCGCGCCTATGAGATGAATTCCAAGGTCATCCAGGCCGCCGACGACATGGCCTCCGTCGTCTCCAAGAACATCAGGTAACGGATGATGGCCATGCCGATCTCCTGCTCCGCATTCCGTCGCGCCGCGCTGTTCGTAGCGCTGGTGGCCGGCGGCATGCCGGCTTTCGCCCAGGACTCGGCCAACCAGATCGCCAGCAACCAACCTGCTGGCGAGGTCGTGCTGATCCCCAACCGGGTCATTTATCCCGGTGAGACGATCGAACTCGCCGCCCTGAAGCAGGTCACCCTCATCCCCGGCAAGCACAAGCCCGATGCTGTTGCGACCCGTTCCGAGGAACTCCAGGGCAAGATCGCCAAGCGCACGCTGCTGCCGGGCCGCTACATTCCTTCAGCCGCCGTCCGTGAGGCCTGGCTGGTCGAGCAGGGTGCCGCCGTGCAGGTCTTCTTCGTCGCCGGCGGGCTGACGATAACGGCCACCGCCGTGACCTTGCAGCCGGGCTCGGCCGGCGACTTCATCAAGGTTCGCAACAGCGACAGCGGCAAGATCCTCTCCGGCACGGTGATGGCCGACGGCACAATTCAGGTCGGCGCTTCATGATGCGCCCATTTGCCCTTCTGCTCGCGGCGGCACTTGGCCTGCAGCCGGCGCTGGCCGATGGCCTGACGTCCAAGGCCAAACGCGAGCTCGCCGCCAGGAATGGCGGTGTTTACGACGATCCCGAATATGATCCGGCCACCACCACACGCATGTTCCGCGTTTCGCCCGGGCCGAGTTCGCTGCCGCCAGGCCAGGTCGCCTCGCGCATCAAGGACATCGCGCAGCTGCAGAGTTCGCGCGACAACCAGCTCGTCGGCTACGGCCTCGTCATCGGGCTCGCCGGATCCGGCGACAGCCTGCGCAATTCGCCGTTCACCGAACAGTCGATCCGCGCCATGCTCGAAAATCTCGGCATCGCCACCGAAGGCGGCAGCGCACGCGCCAAGAACGTCGCCGCCGTCATCGTCACCGCCAACATGCCGCCCTATGTGCAGTCCGGCGCCCGCATCGACATCGACGTCTCCTCGATGGGCGACGCCACCTCGCTTGCCGGTGGCACGCTGATCATGACGCCGCTGAAGGCGGCGGACGGGGAGATCTACGCCGTCGGCCAGGGCGCGGTCATCGTTTCCGGTTTCATCGCTAAAGGCCAGGCCGAGCAGTTGACGCAAGGCGTGCCGACCGCCGGCCGCGTGCCGAACGGGGCCATAGTCGAGCGGCAGGTGAAGGCCGAGTTCGACGACCAGTCGACGCTGACGCTGCAATTGCGTAATCCCGATTTTTCGACCGCTATCCGCATCGCCGACGCGATCAACGACTACACCGCCCAGCGCTTCGGCATGCGCGTAGCGGCAGAGCGCGATTCCCGAACCGTGCAGATCAGGCGGCCGAAGAGCGTTTCGGCGGCCCGCTTCTATGCCGAGATCGAGAATCTGGTGGTCGAGTCTGACACGCCGGCCCGCGTCGTTATCGACGAGCGCACCGGGACCATCGTCATCGGCAACGACGTCAAGATCTCGCGTGTCGCCATCAGCCACGGCACGCTGACGGTGCGCATCACGGAAGCGCCGCGCGTCGTGCAGCCCGAACCCTTCTCCAAGGGCGAGACCGCCATCGAGCCGTTCACCGCAATCGATGCCAGCCGGCCCGATGCCCGCGTCGCCGTGCTCGACGGGCCCGACCTGCAAACCCTTGTTTCCGGCCTCAACCGTCTCGGCGTCAAGCCGGACGGCATCATTGCCATCCTGCAAGGCATCAAGTCGGCCGGCGCCCTGCAAGCCGATCTGGTTCTCCAATAGGCGATGCCGATGATCTCCTCCCTCTCGTCCCGTGAAAGACGCCGCTCCCGCACCTTCCTGTTTGCGGCCGCCCTCACGGTCATGCCTGTTTTTGGTGGCGCACACGCGGACGATACCGTGCGCCAGGTTCTGCCCGGTGCGCAGCCCGTGGTCGCGCCGCCGCAATTGACGCGGCAGAAAGCGCCGGACCAAAGCGAGATCGAGCGCTTCTGCTCCAATATCGCCGACGCCGCTCGCGACCGCCGCTATGCCTTGCAGGCCGAGGAGTTGAAACAGCTCCAGGCCGGCATCGACGAGCGCATGAAAGCTCTGGACGCAAAGAAAGCCGAATACGAGACCTGGCTGAAGCGGCGCGAAGTGTTCCTGGCCCGGGCCGAGGACGGCGTCGTCAAGATCTATGCCGGCATGAAGCCCGATGCGGCGGCCGAACGCTTGGCGATCGTCAACGCAGACCTGGCCGCGGCCATCCTGATGAAGCTCGATTCACGCAAGGCGGGCGTCATCCTCAACGAAATGGACCAGAAGGCGGCGGCGACGCTCACCGGCATCATGGCCAGCGCAGCCCGAAGGGTAGATCCGTCATGATCCGCAGAATGCTCATCCTGTGCGCGGTGGCAGCCTTGTCCGGCTGTGGAACCAACTTCAAGGAGATCGGCAGGGAACCGGCGCTGTCGCCGGTCGGATCGGGCATCGGCAGCGACGGGGCAGCGCCCTACAGCTATCCTCAGCCGCCCGCCACGCCGGTCAAGAAGTTCTCTCTGTGGGACGATCGCCAGAGCCGGCTGTTCACCGATCCCAGGGCGCTGCGCGAAGGCGACATCCTGACCGTCAGGATCAAGCTCAACGACAAGGCCAATTTCAAGAACCAGAACGACAGGAGCCGCACTGCCGCGCGCAAGCTGGGCTATGACGTCACGCTCGGATGGGAAGGCAGCAGCACGAGCGGCAAGGGCGACGCCGGCTTGAGTTCCAGCACCGAAACCAACGCCGATGGCGAAATCAAGCGCTCGGAGAACCTCGAGCTCAACGTCGCCGCCGTCGTCACCGAGGTCCTTCCCAACGGCAATTTGATGATCAGGGGTTCACAAGAAGTGCGCGTCAACTACGAACTCAGGGTGCTCACCATCGCCGGCATGGTGCGCCCGTCTGACATCGGCGCGGAGAACACCATCTCCTATGAACGCATCGCCGAGGCGCGGATCTCCTATGGCGGCCGCGGTCGCGTCAGCGAGGTCCAGCAGCCGGCCTACGGCCAGCAGGTCCTCGACCAGGTTCTTCCGT
The DNA here is from genome assembly GCF_006440535.1 of Mesorhizobium sp. B2-5-13. NCBI lineage: Bacteria > Pseudomonadati > Pseudomonadota > Alphaproteobacteria > Hyphomicrobiales > Phyllobacteriaceae > Mesorhizobium > Mesorhizobium sp. B2-5-13. The sequence continues at coordinate 171,655 of NZ_VFUI01000003.1, forward strand.
TCTAGTTCTTGGCATTCTGGGGATTGGAGAGCAAAGCGCCATGGCCGATGTCGAACAGGTTCAGCCTCGCAAGGGTCCTTCCCTTGCCATCCAGGGCGCCATGCTGCTCGTGGTGACTGCCGCCGCCATCGGCATGGGCTGGATGTCAGGCGGCTACCTCAAAGGCGTCGATGCACCACCATTGGTGCCGGTTGCGCCTGAAAATGAGGGCAAGGTCGCCCAGCCCGCCGCCGCACAACAGCCTGGCACGGGCCCGACGCTTGTCGCACTGGCGCCGATCACCACCAACATCGCCTCACCCGCGGATACCTGGATCAGGATGGAAGTATCCGTGGTCTATGACGCGCCGCAGCCGCCGGCCATGGCGGAGAACATTCAACAGGATCTTCTGGCATTCGTACGTACCCTGAAGACGCACCAGATCGAAGGCGCCAGCGGCTACCAGCATCTGAAGGCCGATCTCGACGAACGCGCCTCGATCCGCAGCCAGGGGCACGTCAAACAGGTTCTTATCAGGACATTGCTGCTCGAATGAGAAAATTCCTTCTTGCCGCGGTACTGATCGGTGCCGCCACCTCCGTCGCGGCGGCCCAGCAACTGGACCTTGGTGCCATCGGCAAGGCCGATGGCACCACCGTCGGCTACATCATCCAGATGTTCGGCCTGCTTACCGTCTTGTCGGTGGCGCCGGGGCTGCTGATCATGGTGACGAGCTTCACCCGCTTCGTTATCGCCTTCTCGATCCTGCGTGCCGGCATTGGCCTGCAATCGACGCCGGCGAACCTCATCCTCATTTCGCTGTCGCTGTTCATGACCTTCTATGTCATGGCGCCGACCTTCGATCAGGCCTGGAATACCGGCGTCAAGCCGCTGATGGACAACCAGATCAGCCAGACCGAGGCCTTCGGGAAGATTTCCGATCCGTTCCGCACCTTCATGCTGCACAATGTGCGCGACAAGGACTTCGATCTTTTCGCCGATCTCGCGCGCGAGCGCGGCCAGGTCGTTGCCAAGGAGACCGTCGATCTGCGCATCCTGGTGCCCGCCTTCATGATCTCCGAAATCCGGCGCGGCTTCGAGATCGGCTTTCTGATCGTGCTGCCATTCCTGGTCATCGATCTGATCGTCGCCACCATCACCATGGCGATGGGCATGATGATGCTGCCGCCCACGGTCGTGTCGCTGCCGTTCAAGATCCTGTTCTTCGTCCTGATCGACGGCTGGAACCTGCTCGTCGGCAGCCTGGTGCGCTCTTTCACCTGAGCGCCCGCGCCCGGCATCAGGCACCGCGCGCGCCGAGGAACCGGGCGGCGCGAGCATCATCGAATTTTCTCCGAATTATTTTCGATTAACCGTCCGATTTAGTCCTTTGGTAGGGACTCGCCGCCATAGTCGCTCGCAGATGGCGGGTGACCCAAACGCAACGGTCATTGGCATGATGCCGCTCCGTCATACCGGACAAACCGGTATGCAAAAAACACCTGTAAAAACAAGGTACGAGTAGCCATGGCCAGTATCATGACCAACGCCGCAGCGTTGACCGCGCTGCAGAGCTTGAACGCCACCCAGAAGAGCCTCGACACCACCCAGTCCCGCATCTCGACGGGCTATCGCGTCTCCCAGGCTTCGGACAACGCCGCCTACTGGTCGATCGCCACCACGATGCGCTCCGACAACCAGGCCATGTCCACCGTCTCGGACGCGCTCGGCCTCGGCGCCTCCAAGGTCGACACCGCCTACACCGGCATGAACAGCGCGATCACCACCATTAACCAGATCCAGCAGAAGCTGACCGCATCCTACGGCCAGACGGATGCTTCCAAGGAAAAGACCCAGGTCGAAATCGCCGCTCTGCAGAAGCAGCTGCAGGCCTATGCCGATGGCGCCACCTTCTCCGGCACCAATATGCTGTCGGTGTCCACCGCCTCGGGCACGGCGGCCGACGTGAAGGTCGTTTCGGCCTTCAACCGCAGCGCCGCCGGCGCGGTTTCGATCTCGACGATCGACGTCAATGTGGAAAGCATCAAGCTCTATGACGCCGGTGCTGCCCCGACTGCGAAGGGCATCCTCGACACGGCTCGTCTCGGCACCACCGGCGCCGCGGTTACCACGGCATCGAACCCGACCCTGGGCGCTGCCGCTGCGGCCACCGATACCTACTCGGTCGCCTCTCTGGCCATCTTCTCGGGCACCACTGCTGCCAGCGATACCCAGATCCAGCAGATGATGAACGTCGTCGATGCCGCGCTCAAGGGCATGACGACCGCCGCCACCAAGCTTGGCGCCGCCAAGAGCTCCATCGACCTGCAGAAGACCTTCACCTCGAGCCTGATGGACTCCATCGATCGCGGCGTCGGCCAGCTCGTCGATGCCGACATGAACAAGGAATCGACCCGCCTCCAGGCCCTGCAGGTTCAGCAGCAGCTCGGCGTCCAGGCGTTGTCGATCGCCAACGGCTCCTCGCAGTCGATCCTGTCTCTCTTCCGCGGCTGATCGCTCTCGACCGACCAAACCAGGCAAACGGGCCGCGCCAGAAGCGCGGTCCGTTTCGCGTTTGCTCCAGCCCCGCGCAACTCTCGTTCCTTAACCCTCTAAAGTCGGCTTTTAACAGGCCGTTAACCATAACGCGCTAGTCATGGTTAACCAATGACTTACAACGGATTACCGAATCGGTCCGATCGGGGCGGCGGCAATCCACGGGCGGGTCGAGCGGCTCGCGAGGGCAACGCCGGTTTTTGAGAAAGACCGGTCTGGAAAAAAGGAGCGAGTTTCTTGGCGAGCATCATGACGAACGCTGCGGCGTTGACTGCACTTCAGAGCCTCAACGCCACCAACAAGTCGCTTGAGCAGACACAGGCCCGCATCTCGACGGGCTACAGGGTCTCCGAAGCATCCGACAACGCGGCCTACTGGTCGATCGCCACGACGATGCGCTCCGACAACCAGGCGCTCTCGACCGTGCAGGACGCGCTCGGCCTCGGCGCCTCGAAAGTCGATACCGCTTATACCGGCATGAACAATGCGCTGGACACGATCGGCAAGATCAAGACCAAGTTGCTCTCCACCATTGGCCAGACAGCTGCTGCCAAGGCGAAGACACAGACCGAAATCACGGCCCTCCAGGCGCAGATGAAGTCTTTTGCCGATGCCGCCACCTTTTCAGGTTCTAATTACCTTTCGGTGACATCGACACAGGTCGCCGCCGCCAATGATGGCGTCCAGGCCAACGCCAAGATCGTCTCGTCCTTCAATCGCTCCTCCTCGGGCGCCATTTCGCTCGGCACGATCGACATCGATGTCGAGAGCACCAAGCTGTTCGATTCCGGTCTCTCCACCGCCGTCAAGAACCAGGGCACGCTCGACCGCCAGACCTCGGTCTATTCCACGGCGGCCGCCCAGAACCTGTATGATACCGCTTATGCGGCCGCAATCGCCGGCGGCGGCACGGACATTGCCGCCAACACCGCCGGCCAGACCGCGGCCGGTGCGGTGGTTCCCAGGATCGACAATGTTTCCGCTTACAATCTCGATATCACGGCGGCCGGCGTGACCGACGACATCATCACCCAGATGGTCGGCAAAATCGACAAGGTCATGAGCCAGTTGACCGACTCCGCCACCATCCTCGGTTCAGCCAAGAGCAGCATCGACCTGCAGAAGACCTTCACGCAGAGCCTGATGGACTCCATCGACCGCGGCGTCGGCCAGCTCGTCGATGCCGACATGAACAAGGAATCAACCCGCCTCCAGGCGCTGCAGGTGCAGCAGCAGCTCGGCATCCAGTCGCTGTCGATCGCCAACAGCTCCTCGCAGTCGATCCTGTCGCTGTTCAAGAACGGCTAATTCAACCTTAGCCGACGGATACGTCGATTTCCAATTCACGGGCCGCGTCGCAAGCGCGGCCCGATTTCATTTTCGCACAAGCTTCGAGGATTAGTGTTCCGGCGGACAGTCATGCTGGGAGTCGCTCAATCGTGCCGGAACAGATCCAGAGCATCATCTCGAATCTCCGCGGCTTTGGCGTCAGGCGCCTCGCCATGCTGGCGGGCATCGCTGTCCTGGTGATGGGCGTCATCGGCGTTGCCTCGGTCTACCTCAACCGCCCGGCCTACGACACGCTCTATGTCGGGCTCGACCGCTCCGACGTGAACCAGATCGGCCTAGTATTGGGCGAAGCCGGCATCGGCTTCGACGTCGGCGCCGACGGAACCTCCGTACTGGTGCCGGCCGGCACCACGGCGCAGGCGCGCATGCTGCTTGCCGAGAAGGGCCTGCCGACCAGCGCCAATGCCGGCTATGAGCTGTTCGACAATGTCGGCGCGATGGGCCTCACCTCCTTCATGCAGCAGATCACCCGCGTGCGTGCGCTGGAAGGCGAGATCGCCCGCACCATCCAGTCCATCGCCGGCATCAAGGCGGCGCGCGTCCACATCGTCATGTCCGAGCGCGCCAATTTCCGCCGCGACGAACAGCAGCCCTCCGCCTCGGTCGTCATCCGTTATGCCGGCATCGACGCGGAGAAGAGCGCCATGTCGATCCGCCACCTCGTCGCCGCTGCCGTGCCTGGCCTGTCGGCCGACAAGGTGACGGTGCTCGATTCCAACGGCAATCTGCTGGCCGCGGGTGATGATCCCTCCAATACCAGTGCCGCCCGCACGCTCGGCATCGAGCAGACCGTGGAGGCGCAGATCGGTGACAACATCCGCCGCGCTCTGACACCCTATCTCGGCCCGGACAATTTCCGCGCCAGCGTCAAGGCCGAGGTCAACACCGACACCCGTCAGACGGAAGAGACAATCTTCGACCCGAATTCCCGCGTCGAGCGCTCGGTGCAATCGGTGCGCGCCAATGAGAACAGCAACCAGAAGCAGGCTTCAACTCCCGCCAGCGTCGAGCAGAACCTGCCCGAAACCCAGGCGACCAGCACCGAGGGTCCGCAGACCTCCTCGGCCAACGACCGCAAGGAGGAGATCACCAATTACGAGATCAATTCCAAGAAGATCGCCACCGTCTCCAACGGCTATTCAGTGACCAAGATGTCGATTGCCGTCGTCGTCAACCAGGATCGGCTGAAGACGATCCTGGGCAAGGATGCGACACCGGAGCAGATCGCCAAGCGCGTCGCCGAAATCCAGAAGATGGTGAGCTCCGCCACCGGCTTCGACGACAAGCGCGGCGACGTCATCGACGTCTCGGCCGTCGAGTTCATCGACGGGCTGGACGGCGAGGCGGTGCCCCAGGCGGGAATGCTCGATTCCATCGGCCAGCACGCCGGCACGCTGATCAATGCCGGCGCCTTCATCGTCGTGGTGTTCCTGGTCGCCTTTTTTGGCCTGCGGCCGATGGCGGCCGCGTTGACGGCCAGGGCGACGCCCGCCATAGCAGGCCCCAATTTCGATGAAGTCCAGCGCTCTCTGCCGACGCCGGAGGCAGCCGCTTCCGCCGATGCGGGTGCCGCCATTGGCGCCCTGCCCGGCACGCGTGCCGGCGCCACCCCGCTCGACGATCTGCGCCAGAAGATCAGGCCGGCCCCGCAGGAGCGGCTTGCCCGCATGGTCGACATCAACGAGGAACGCACCGCGCAGATCCTGCGCAAATGGGCGGCCCAGGAAGTCGCGGCGTAGACCATGCCCTCCGCAGCCCTCTTCGATCTTCTCCCTGATTTCGGCACGCGCGCGCAACGCGCCAGCCAGCCCCAGGCCGCCACCGAGCACAAACCCGAGGCGGCACCGCCGGCCGATATCGGCACGCTGATCGCCGAAGCGGTTGCCCAGGCGGAGGCAGCGCTCGGCGAACGGCTTGCCGCGACACATGAAGCAGCGCTGGAAGCGGAACGCCGGGCCAATGCCGAGGAAGCGAAGGCCTTTCTCGACAGCTTCAGTGGCGATGTCGGCAAGGCGGTCTCGTCGCGGCTCGACGCCATGGAGGCGCGCGTGACGGATCTTGTCGGCGCCACGGTCGCCCGCATCATCGGCGGCGTGGTCAGCGACGATCTGCGGAAGCGCTCGCTTGAAGCGCTCGCCGGCGCGGTCCGCGAAGCCGTCGGCGATGGCGAAGCCGTGCGCATCACGGTCCGCGGGCCGCTCTCGCTGTTCGAAACGCTGAAGGCATCGCTTGGGCCGCGTGCCGAAAATCTCGACTTCATCGAGGCGCCCGGCTTCGACCTGACGGTCACCATCGACGAGGCCGTGTTCGAGACGCGCATGGCCGAATGGTCGGCAACACTTTCCGAGGTGCTGTCATGAGCGTCGCCGATGCCGATCATGGCAGGCACGAGATCATCATCGTGCGGCGCGGGCATGACGACCACGACGAAGGTCACCATGGCGGCGTCTGGAAGATCGCCTTCGCCGACTTCATGACCGCGATGATGTGCTTCTTCCTGGTCATGTGGCTGATCAATGCCGCCAACGAACAGACCAAGGCCGCCGTCGCCAGCTACTTCAATCCCGTCAAGCTGGTCGACCGTGAGTCGAGCCGCAAGGGCCTCCAGGATCTCGGCAATGGGCCGCGCTCGGTCGGGCTGATGGCCGACGACCCGCAGGAAGCGACAGCCAAGGCCGGGCAGGACGGCAGCGGCGCCGCGGGCTCATTCAACCGCAAGCAGGAAAACCAGGAGCCGCAGCAGTCGCCACAATCCGACGAGCATCTTTTCGCCGACCCCTATGCGGTGCTCTCGGAGATCGCCACGGATACCGGCGTCATGCAGAATGTCAGCCAGAAGGGCGATGGCGGCGCGCAGAATTCCGGCCCGGCGACGGGTGCCTCGGGCGGCGCGTCCTACCGCGATCCCTTCGAGCCGGACTTCTGGTCGCAGCAGGTCGCCGCGCCCGGCGCCGAGGCGAGCGCCCAGCGTCCCAAGATCGAGGGCGACCCGCTCAAGTCCGGCGACAAGGCGGCCGAGACTCGGGTCGCCAAGGTCAAGGCCGTGCCGCCCGCACCGCCGGTCAAGGACGCACCGCTCGAGCCCCTGGCCGGAGATGGCAGGAATACCGCCGCGACAATGGTCAAGACGGGCGATGCCAAGGCCGGCGATGCCACGGCCGGCGATGCCAAGGCGGGGGATACCAAGGCGGGCAACGCCGACGCTGGAGACAACAAGGCCGCTGATGCGGTCGCAAAGCAGGAGGCCGCAAAAACCGAGGCGGCGGACAAGGCTCCGACCACCGCCGCGCTGAAGGCGGCTGCCGACGTTAAGCAGCAGCTCGCCGATGCCTTCAAGCCCGGTGACAAGCTGCATGACGGTGTCTCGGTCGAAGCCACCGACAAGGGTGTCGTCATCTCCATCACCGACCAGCTCGACTTCGGCATGTTCGAGATCGGGTCGGCGGTGCCGAGTCGCGAGCTGGTGCTGGCGATGGAAAAGATCGGCCACATCGTCAACAGCCAGAAGGGCACCATCAGCATCAACGGCCACACCGATGCGCGCCCTTTCCGCAGCGCCAGCTACGACAATTGGCGGCTGTCGACGGCGCGGGCGCACTCCGCCTATTACATGCTCGTGCGCGGCGGCGTCGATGAACGCCGCATCACCGAGGTTGCCGGCTTCGCGGATCGCCAGCCCAAGGATCCGGCAGACCCAATGTCGGCGGCCAACCGCCGCATCGAGATCCTGATGGCGACCGGCGGATGAAGCGGGCGGCGCTGACCAGCCGCCTGATGGGCCTGTTGCTGCTGGCCACGGCATATCCGTCGGCGGGCTTTGCCCAGGATACGCTGCAGCCCTATCAACTGGTGCGCTCATTGCAGCTCGTCCAGGACCGTATCGCGGCCGGCGATCACGCCGCGATGCCGATGCAGGCCAAGCTGCTCGAGATGACCGATGCGCGGTTGCGCGCGGCCGATGCCGAGGATTTCAAGGATCCCAGGAATTTTCGCGCGCTCCTGGTCTACGGCATGAGCGGCGGCAATCCGGTAACCGTCGAGGCGGCCGTGTCGCGCGCCGCCTCCGATCCGCGCAACCTTGCCATGGCCAAAGGTGTGATCGACTACCTGAACGGCCGGCCCGGCGAGGCGATCGAAGCCCTGAGGCCGATCGATCCTATGGCTCTGCCAGGCGATCTCGGCGCGTTCCTCGCCTTGGTCAAAGGCTCGCTGCTTGCCACGGACCAGCCGGCGACCGCACTCACGCTGTTCGACGAGGCCAAGCTGCTCAGCCCCGGCACTCTGGTCGAGGAAGCGGCGTTGCGGCGCTCGGTCGGCATTGCCGTGACGCAAGGCGACGCGGCACGGTTCGCGCTTGCCTCCACCCAGTATGTCGAGCGCTATCTCTATTCGCCTTACGCCAGCCAGTTCGCCGACTCCTTCGTCTCCGGCGTCATCGCCCTGCACATGTCGATCAGCCAGGACAAGCTTGCCGACATCACCTCGATGATGGATCCCGAGCGCGAGAAGGTGATCTATCTGCGCATCGCCCGCCGCGCCGCGATTGACGGCATGAGCGACTTGTCGGCCTTCGCCTCGGCACGGGCCGAGCAGGGTCGCGACGGCAACACCAATCAGGGCGATCCGCGCGCCCTGCTCTATTCCAGCCTGTCCACGGTGACCTCCGACACCATCGAGGACGTGCGTGCCAAACTGGGCAAGATCGACCGCAGCAGGTTGTCGGACGGCGACCGCGCCTTGCTCGACGCGGCCCAGACCATCGCCGGTGAAGTGGTGGCGCCGCCTGCCTCCCCTCCGGCCGCAAATCCGGCGCCCGCCGCGGTTGTGCCATCGCCCGAACCCGAGGTTGCGGCCACCGATGCCGCCGGATTGCCACCTGTCGAGGGCGCTGTCCCTGAACAGACCGCCGTTACGCCATCCCTGGACGCAGCAGCGGCTGCGCCGAACGCATCCACGCCTGCAACCGATGCGGCAACCGTCCTACCGGCACCGGCGGCCTCGGCCAGCGCCGACACGACAGACCCGACCGACGCCGCCATGACGAAAACCCGTCGACAGCTAGACCTGATCGACCAGATGCTTGGAGCCGCCCCGAAATGACCCCCAGCCTCGGTCCGGCTCTGCAAGGATTCACCGCCGTGCGCACGGCCGAGCAGCCGGCCGCGTCCGGAAAGAAGGACGACACCGGTTTCGGAGAGATGGTGCACGGCGGCGCGAGCCCTGCCCATTCGGAGAAGCAGCCACCGGCCGAGGCGGGCTCCCGCGATCCGCGGTGGACCAGGCTTGCCGCGGAGCTTGCGGCAAAGGCAGGCGAGGACAAGCCGATGCCCGCCGGCAAGGCAAGGGCCACGCCGAGCGGATCGTCTGCCGCGAAATCCATGAAGGACGGCAAGGACGCCGGGACGGACAAGGATGCCGATGCCGAAGCGCCCGCCGCCGATCCGGGCGCAACGCCGCTCGACGGGCATCTGCCGCTGCTGATGGCGTTTCATGACCTGCGCCATTTCTCGACATCGACCAAGTCGGCCGACTCGAGCGCGAGCGAAACAGGACAGGGCTCTGCTATCGATGGGCAGCTTCCGTCGAAGGCCTATCGGCAGAAATCCGCTTCGGGGCGTGACGGTCTCGAACCCATGTCCGAGCCTGAGCGGGTATCGCTCGTCGACGGGCCGTTGACGAAACTCGACGGCAAGCTCGTCCGCGATGCCGCCGGCGCGCCGAAACACGACAATGCCATCGCGGCCGGCCCCCTGTGCGAGGCGCCTGCGGAGGTGCCAGGCATGGAGACGGAACAGGCGCCGCCACAGCTGAAATCCATCGCCGACCTTCAGTCCTCATTGCGGTCCGAGCCGGGAAAACAGCAGTCGGCGGCGGCACGCATCGACGTGGTTTCCGAACGCAGCTTTCCCGCGCCGCCGCAGGCACCGATGAGCCAGGCAGCCCTCAACGTGATTGGCGCCATTTCAGCCGATGGGGGCCCGAACCAGACGCTTTCCACGGCTTCCGCGACCGCTCAACTGACGGGCTCTGTTGCCGTTCCGACACATGTGTTGAAGATCGAACTTCACCCGGCGGAACTGGGCATGGTCACGGCCCATCTTCGGCTCTCCGGAGAACAACTGTCGATTGAATTGAAGCCCGAAACACACGATGCCTATCGCCGGCTTTCCAGCGACAGCGAGGCGATCGTCAAGTCGCTGCGCGGGCTGGGATTCGAGGTTGATAAGGTCACCATCATGCAACCCTCGGTCGCAATTTCCTCTACAACCCGGACGGATACGACCGCCTCCGTGAGCGCTGCACCCGGCCGCGATCCATCATCCTTCCAGCCCGGAAATTCCGGCGGCGGCAATAATGGAGCCGGCGGCCAGCAGTCGGGTCAGCAATCCGCAAGGGGTAACCATGATGAAGCGCAAGCACACGGCCGCGCCGCTTCGCCTTCTCGCGAGCGCGCTGGCGATATATTTATCTAGCCTCGCGAGCAGCGCCGGCGCCGCCACCAATCCTTGCGAACCCGAGATCCTGCGTGCCGCCGACCGCTATGGCATACCCGCCGGCATCCTCTATGCCGTCGGATTGACGGAAACCGGCAACAAGGGCAGTCTTCAGCCTAATGCCTTGAACATAGAGGGAAAAGCAGTCTTCCCGAGAAGCCGGGCCGAAGCGCTTGCCGCCTTCGCCAACGCCCAGCGCGAGGGCAAGACGCTGATCGATCTGGGCTGCATGCAGATCAACCATCACTACCATGCCTCGCATTTCCGCAGCGTCGAGGACATGCTCGACCCACGCCAGAACGTCGACTACGCGGCAAGCTTCCTGGCCAGCCTCCATGCCCGCCATGTGACCTGGTCGATGGCCGTCGCCCGCTATCATGCCGGTCCCGACAACGATCCGGCGCAGAAGGTCTATGTCTGCAGGGTGATCGCCAACATGGTAGCCACCGGCTTCGGCAAATGGACCACGAACGCTCGCGCCTTCTGCAACCCATAAGCGCATTTTCTGCTTCTAATACCTCAACTCCCTGGATGCGAAGCGGTCCATCCGACCTGGGCTCACAAACATATCTGGCGGCGCGCTAATGCAACCGCTCCGATTCCAGACTCCCAAGAAACTAGTTACAAGAAATGACGGTTGTTCAGGATTCTCGCCAGCGGATACGCCTTTCCCCACGGGGCAAATGTGCTGATTCGGAGGCGGGGCCGATGATCGTTATCGTTGACGAGCGAGAGCTCGTGACAGAGGGCTATAATTCACTTTTCGACCGCGAGGGGATTGCCTGCGCCGGTTTCGCACCGGGCGAATTCGGCGAGTGGGTCAACTCGGCCGCCGACACCGATCTGCGATCGGTCCGGGCCTTCCTGATCGGCGACTGTCGCGACGGCGCAATCTCGCCGCGCCAGATCCGCGACCGCACCGGAGCTCCGGTCATTGCGCTCAGCGAGCAACATTCGCTGGAAAACACGCTGCGGTTGTTCGAGAGCGGCGTCGACGACGTCATCCGCAAGCCGGTGCACATCCGCGAAATCCTGGCCCGCATCACCGCCATCCGCCGACGCGCCAGCGAGGACGTCGCCTATACCGAGATCGGTGCCATGCGCATCTTCATGGACGGCCGCGATCCCGAGATCGACGGCCAACCGCTGCCCTTGCCACGCCGCGAGCGCCGCATCCTGGAATATCTGGCGAGCAATCGCGGCCGCCGCGTCACCAAGACCCAGGTGTTCAACGCCATCTACGGCATTTTCGACGAAGAGGTCGAGGAGAACGTGGTGGAAAGCCACATCAGCAAACTGCGCAAGAAACTGCGCGAGAAGCTGGGCACCGACCCGATCGATTCCAAGCGCTTCCTCGGCTACCGGCTGGTGTTCTGATGCGGCACCGCGCCAGCCTCGCGCAAGACAGGAGGCCTAGCCTCGAAGCCAGTGGCAAGGATATTGCGGAGACATCTCGATGAGCCTCTACGGAATGATGCGGACTGGCGTTTCCGGCATGAACGCCCAGGCAAACCGCCTGTCGACGACGGCCGACAACATCGCCAACTCCGACACCACCGGCTACAAGCGGTCCTCGGCCGAATTTTCGACGCTGATCATGCCGTCGACCGGCGGCGCCTATAATTCCGGCGGCGTCACCACCACGATCCGCCAGGCGGTCAGCGATCCGGGCGTACTTCAATACACGACCTCGGTCTCCGACCTTGCCGTCAGCGGCGATGGCTTCTTTGTCGTCCAGGACCCGAGCGGCACGCCCTTCCTGACCCGCGCCGGCGCCTTCGTTCCCGATGCACAGGGCCGGCTGGTCAATGCCGCCGGTTTCCAGCTGATGGCCTACAGTTACGCCAACGGCACGCCGGCAGCGACCGTGAACGGCTTCGAAGGTCTCGAGCCGGTTGTCATCTCCGACCAGGGACTGACCGCGACGCCGAGCACCCAGGGCAATTTCAGTGGCAATCTGCCGGCAGGTGCGACACCGGTCGCCGCCGGCAACCTGCCCACCACCAACACCGCAGGCGCGCAGTACACCTCGAAATCGTCGATGGTCGCCTATGACAATCTCGGCAACAAGAGGCTGCTCGACGTCTATTTCACCAACACCGGCGCCGGCACCTGGCAGGTGGCGGTCTTCGACCAATCGAAGGCGACGGCCGGAACTGGCTTCCCCTACGCTGGCGGCGGTGCACTGGGAACGGCCAACCTGACCTTCGATACCACCACCGGCAAGCTTACCGGCACCCCCACCGACGTTTCGTTCACAGTGCCGGGCGGCGCCAGCCTCGATCTCGACCTGTCGGCGCTCACACAGCTCGGCACCGGTTTCACCGTTTCCGACGCCCAGGTGAACGGCAACGCGCCGAGCACCATCGACAAGGTGCAGATCAGCAAGGACGGCACCATCTACGCCCAGTACAAGGACGGCACCTCCAAGCCGCTCTACAAAATTCCGCTGGCCGACGTGCAGAGCCCCGACCAGCTCAAGGCGCTGCCTGGCAATGTCTACGCCCAAGGCACCGACTCCGGTGCCATCCGTGTCGGTTTTGCCAATGAAGGCAAGCTTGGTTCGATCATTTCCGGCGCGCTCGAAAATTCCAACGTCGATATCGCGGAGGAATTGACCGACATGATCGCGGCTCAGCGCAGTTACACCGCCAATTCCAAAGTCTTCCAGACCGGTTCCGATCTGATGGACGTCCTCGTCAACCTGAAGAGATAAACCGGGCTCCGCCCGTGAAAGACCAGCATGTCGCTTTCCTCCGCACTGAGCATCGCCCAATCGGCGCTTCTAGCCACCTCGCGGCAGACAAGCGTCGTCACGCGCAACGTGGCAGACGCCGACAATCCGAACTATTCGCGCCGCATCGCGCTCGTCACCAGCACGACGCCCGGCGCGCGTTCGGTTGATGTCCAGCGTGCGGCCAACGACCTGCTGTTTCGCCAGAACCTCGGCGCTTTGTCCGCCTACGCTGGCCAGAATGCGCTCTACAGCGGCATGGATCAGCTCGACGTTTCAGTGAATGGCGTCGACAACGCCTCCTCACCTTCGACCGCCATTGCCAATCTGCAGCAGGCGCTGCAGCTATACGCCACCTCGCCGTCCAACCAGAATCTGGGCTCGAGTGTCATCGACGCGGCCAAACAGGTCGTGCGGTCCCTGAATGAAGGCTCCAAGGCCATTCAGGATTTTCGTACCCAGACCGACGGCCAGATCGATACCGCCGTCAAAGATCTCAACTCGCTGCTCAACCAGTTCCAGGATGCCAACACGGCGGTCATGTCCGGAACCCGTTCCGGTACCGACGTTTCAGATGCGCTCGACCAACGCGACGCATTGTTGAAGAAGATCGCCAATTACATTCCGGTATCGACCTTCACGCGTGGCGACAATGACATGGTCATCACTACGGGCGACGGCACGACATTGTTCGAGACGATCCCACGTACCGTCAGCTTCGCCCCATCTTCGGGCTATGCCGCGGGTGCGGCTGGCAACACGGTCTATATCGACAATGTGCCGGTCTCGGCGGGCAGCGGCGGCAACACAACCGCCAGCGGCACGATTGCCGGTATGCTGCAATTGCGCGACGGCGTCGCCTCGACCATGCAGAGCCAGCTCGACGAAACCGCGCGCGGCCTGATCACCGCCTTTGCCGAAACCGCACCGTCGATGCCCAACGCGGCGGGCCTGTTCACCTGGTCGGGCGCACCGGCGGTGCCAGCCGCGGGCACGCTCGTCGATGGCCTTGCTGGAACGATCAAGATCAATGCCGCGATGGACCCCAGCACCGGCGGCAACCCGACATTGCTGCGCGACGGCGGCGCCAACGGCGCCGCTTACGTCGCCAACACTGGCGGAGCTTCATACTCCAACCTTCTGGTCGCCTATGGCGACCAGCTCGACAAGCCGATGACGTTCGATTCCTCGGCCGGGATTTCGGCAACCTCCAGCGTTGCCGACTACGCCGCCAATTCGATCGGCTGGTTGCAGGGCGTTCGTCAGCAGGCTTCGACCGCCGCCGACGCCAAGGAAGCCCTGGCACAGCGCAGTGCCGATGCCTTGTCCAACGCAACCGGCGTCAATGTCGATCAAGAGATGTCGCTGATGCTCGATCTCGAGCACACCTATCAGGCATCCGCCCGGATGATGAAGACCGTCGACGACATGATGACGGCCCTGTTGAACGCGGTGGGATAAGCCATGACCTTTGTCTCCTCTGCTGCCCTCACGAATGCCATGCGCTATCAGCAGATGCGCATGCAGGCCGATCTCGTCAAAGCCACGAAGGAGTCCTCGACCGGCAAGGTCGCCGATGTCGGTCTGGCACTTGGTGGGCGCACCGCCCAGTCCGTCACTTTTTCGCGCGACCTCGACCGGCTCAACGTCATTGTCGATTCCAACGGACTGGTGGCCGCCCGGCTCTCATCGACCCAGACCTCGCTCGGCCAGCTCTCCAACGTCGCGCAGACTTTCCTGTCCAGCCTGACCACCGCATCGTCGGGTGACAACTCCGACAGTCTGACCCAATCGACCGGCCAGACAACTATCCAGCAGCTTACGTCGATCCTCAACACCAGCGTTAACGGCGAATATCTGTTCGCTGGCACCAACACCGACGTCAAGCCCATCAACGATTTCACGGCCCCCGGTTCTCCCGCCAAGGCTGCCTTCGACGCCTCCTTCGTCGCCAAATTCGGCTTCACGCCCAATGACCCGGCCGCAGCCAACATCACCGCGGCCCAAATGGACGATTTCATCACCAACGATGTCACGCCGCAGTTCCTCGGCGCGGGCTGGCAGACCAACATGTCGAATGCCACCGACCAGCAGATCGTCAGCCGCATCGCGCTCAACGAAACCACCGAGACCTCGACCGGCGCCAACAGCGACGGCATCAGGAAGCTCGCCATGGCGGCGGCCTTGGTCTCCAGCCTGATGTCCACCAATATCAGCCGGGCGGCAAAGGACAGCATCGTCGGCCACTCGCAGGTGCTGGTTGGCGAAGCGCTGAGCGGCATCGCGCAGGTCCAATCCCAGACCGGCATCGTCCAGAAGCGCGTCTCCGACGCCAGCGACCGTATGAAGACGCAGATCGACCTGTTCGAACGGCACATTCTGGATCTCGAAGCAGTCGATCCGGCCGCAGCCGCGACCCGCGTCGCCGACCTGACGCAGCATATCGAGACGTCTTTCGCTCTGACGGCGCGCCTGCAGCAGCTCAGCCTGTTGAATTACCTGACCTGAAAGCACTCTGAACCGGAACGGTAGAGCCAACGATGTACCAATTCTCCTACGCCGACGTCCAAAGCACCTCCGTCACGGACGCCAAGGACCGTGAGCGCGAGCTGCTGACCCGCTCGATCGACATGCTGTCGGCTGCGGCGGTGGCCGGCCAGGATTCGATGGAGGCCGTGGAGGCACTGAATTTCACCAACCGCGTCTGGACTGTCTTCGTCGAAGACCTTGGCTCCAGCGACAATGCGCTCCCCAAGGAATTGCGCGCCAACCTGATTTCCATCGGCCTGTGGCTGCTGCGCGAGGCCGAGGACATCCGCCAGGGCCGCACCGACAATTTCGAGGGGCTGATCGAAGTGTCCCAGATCATCCGCGACGGCATTCAATGACGAACACGCTGAAGATATCGCTGAAGCCCAATGAGAAGATCTACATCAACGGCGCGGTCCTCCGCGTCGACCGCAAGGTCACCGTCGAGCTGATGAACGACGTGCAGTTCCTGCTCGAGAGCCATGTGATCCAGGCCGACGAGGCGTCGACGCCATTGCGGCAGCTCTATTTCATCGTGCAGGTCATGCTGATGAACCCCGCTGGTGCCGATGAAGCACGCGAGATGTTCCGCCGCTCGCTGCCGCTGCTCATTGCAAGTTTCGAAGACGCCGAGATCAGCAACGCGCTGAAACAGGTCGACCGCATGGTCGGCGAGGATCACATTTACGAGGCCTTGAAGGCGATCCGTTCGCTTTATCCTCTC
Source organism: Mesorhizobium sp. B2-5-13 (assembly GCF_006440535.1). Taxonomy (NCBI): domain Bacteria; kingdom Pseudomonadati; phylum Pseudomonadota; class Alphaproteobacteria; order Hyphomicrobiales; family Phyllobacteriaceae; genus Mesorhizobium; species Mesorhizobium sp. B2-5-13. The sequence goes on from NZ_VFUI01000003.1 coordinate 188,021, forward strand.
GAACGCCGCGCGCTTGGCGGCAATGACGACGTTCCGGGTGCCGCGCGCCCGCTGGCCGTGGGGGCACGATACTGATGACCGTGGACATGACGACGACGATACCGGCTGGCGCCAACCAGACCACCAAGTCGACCTCGAAGACAGCGGTCGACTATCAGTCCTTCCTGAAGCTTCTGATCGCGGAGATGAAGAACCAGGATCCGACCAAGCCGATGGATTCGACGGCGTACGTCGCCCAGCTCGCCACCTTCTCCCAGGTCGAGCAATCGGTACAGAGCAACACCAAGCTCGACCAGATCATGCAGTCCTCGGCGCTGTCGCAGGCCGACGCTATTATCGGCCGCTCGATCACGTCGGCCGACGGCAAGACCACCGGAATAGTGGCTTCGGTGACGCTCGCCAGCAGCGGACTGATCGCAGTGCTGCAGGACGGCACCCAGGTCCCCGTCGGCGCGGGCGTGTCGATCAAGCCGGCGAGCTAGGCCAACCGCCGACATGAACGAAGCCGACGCTCTCGACATCGTCCAGTACGCGGTTTGGACGGTGCTGACGGCATCCGCGCCGGTGGTGCTGGTCGCAATGGCCGTCGGCATCGGCATAGCCTTGATCCAGGCGTTGACACAGGTCCAGGAAATCACCTTGACCTTCGTGCCCAAGATCGTCGCCATCATGCTGGTGGTGGCGCTTACGGGCCCCTTCATCGGCGGCCAGATATCGGCCTTCACCAATGTCATCTTCGAGCGCATCCAGAACGGTTTCTGAGCGATTCCAGAAAGGGTGCTCGGCGCCTTCCGGCACGAGCGTGTGGCCCTTCGCTATCCCCTTGTTGGACCATGATCTTGCCCGCAAGGCATTCGCCCTTTGCGCCGTGATGCCATAGTTTCGGCAAATCATGCGGGGAAACGGATCACCGCAAGGATCGGCACGCCGTGGCAGGAACCCGCCCATGATTGACGAAAAGCCGGATAGCGAAAGCGTCTCGGCGCTGGCGCCGTTCCGGCACGGCATCTTCCGCGCCGTCTGGGGCGCAAGTCTCGTCTCCAATTTCGGCGGCTTGATCCAGGGCGTCGGCGCCGCCTGGATGATGACCACCATCGCCACCTCGCCCTATCAGGTCGCCCTGGTCCAGGCTTCGACCACCTTGCCGATCATGCTGTTCGCGCTTGTCGCGGGCGCCATCGCCGACAGCTTCGACCGCCGCAAGGTGATGCTGGTCGCCCAGACCTTCATGCTGGTCGTTTCGGTGCTTCTGACCGTATTCACCTATCTCGACCTGATCACGCCGTGGACGCTGCTGGCCTTCACCTTCCTGATCGACAGCGGCACGGCGCTCAACAGCCCGTCATGGCAAGCCTCCGTCGGCGACATCGTTCCGCGCAACAAGGTGCCTGCCGCCGTGGCGTTGAATTCCATGGGCTTCAACCTGACCCGCAGTGTCGGCCCCGCGATCGGCGGCATCATCGTCGCGGCCGCCGGTGCGGCCGCCGCCTTCGCGGCGAACGCGGTGAGCTATGTCGGCCTCATCGTCGTGCTGGCACGCTGGAAGCCGGATCTACCGGTCTCGACCCTGCCGCGCGAGTCATTGGGGGCCGCCATGGGCGCCGGCCTGCGTTACGTCGCCATGTCGCCCAACATCGGCAAGGTGCTGGTCAGGGGCGCGGCCTTTGGCTTCAGCGCCGGCGCGGTGCTGGCGCTGCTGCCGCTGGTGGCGCGCGACGTCGTCAAGGGCGACGCGCTGACCTACGGCATCATGCTGGGCGCCTTCGGCATCGGCGCCGTCGGCGGCGCGCTGATCAGTGTGCGGCTTCGGCAGTTGCTCTCCAGCGAGACGATGGTGCGCTGTGCCTTCGCCGGCTTCGCTGCCTGCGCCTTCAACGCCGCCATCGGCCAGCATGCCTGGCAGACCTCGCTCGGCCTGCTGGTCGGCGGTGCCTGCTGGGTGATTGCGCTCTCGCATTTCAACGTTACCGTGCAGATGGCGACGCCGCGCTGGGTGGTCGGCCGGGTTCTGTCGGTTTACCAGACCGCCACCTTCGGCGGCATCGCGTTGGGCAGCTGGATCTGGGGTGTGGTCGCCGACGCGCATGGCGCCGAGACGGCGCTGATCGCCGCGGCCATCGCCATGCTGGCCGGCGGTGCCATCGGTCTCGTGCTGCCGCTACCACAACAGCAGGTGCTCAACCTGGACCCGCTCAACCGCTTCAAGGAGCCGCACCTCGCCCTCGACCTGAAGCCGCGCAGCGGTCCGATCGCCATCATGATCGAATATGTGATCCGGCGCGAGGACGAGGCGGAATTCCTCGCCACCATGGCCGAGCGCGGGCGCATCCGCCGCCGCGACGGCGCCCGAAACTGGACGCTGGCGCGCGATCTCGAAAATCCGTCGATCTGGATCGAGCATTATCACACGCCGACCTGGCTCGAATATGTCAGGCACAATGGCCGCATCACCCATGCCGACGCCATGGTCGGCGAACGCTTGCGGGCGTTGCACTCAGGCGACGAGCCGCCGCGCGTGCGCCGCGTCATCGAGCGTCCGACAACCGCCGGCACGGCGCTGGTGCCGGCCAAGGGACCGATCGAGCACTGACGAGTTCGGAGACCGCGGGCTCCTTACCCTTCCCCCGACAGGTCCCGGCGCGCCTTTTCGAGTTCCTCGGCATAGCGCCGCATCAAATGGCCCTCGGTCAGAAGCCCGAGCACAATGTGGTCGGCGAAGTCCTCGACCACGGCCAGTTCCTCGGCGCCGGCGCGCTGGAAGGTCTCGGCGGCGGCCTGCACGTTCATGCTGGGCACCAGGACGGCATCCTTGTACTGGGCAAGATCGCGCACCGGCACCTCGCCTCCGGAGGGATCGCTGTGCAGTTCGGCCACGATCAGCACGCCGACATACTCGTCCCCCGGGTCGACGGCGATCACGCGCTGGGCCGAACCCAGCGGGAATTCCTTGCGGAAGGCGGCCAGGGTCGTCGAGGCGTCGATGGTCTTGATGTCCTTGCGCATCATCGAGCCGACGGTCAGGCTGCGCATCCAGCCGACATCGTGGGCGCTGCGGATCGTCTCGCCGCGCAGGTGGAAGCGCCAGGTCGAGAACGAGTAGCCGAAGGTCTCACGCACCAGGATCGCCGCCATGATCGAGGCGGCAAGCACCACGCCGGTGAGCGTCAGGTCACGGGTCGATTCCAGCGCCAGGAAGGTCATGGTCAGCGGGCCGCCGACGACACCGACGGCGAGCGACGTCATGCCGACGACGGCGGCGACGGAAGGGTCGATGCCGGTCGCCGGCGAGACGAGCGCCATGACACCGGCGAACGACTTGCCGAGCAGCGCCCCAAGGAACAGCGAGGCGAAGAACAGTCCGCCGCGAAAGCCCGAGCCCAGCGAGATGGCCGACGCCGCCAGCTTCAGCACGAAGACGCTGGCCACCACCGCCAGCCCGTAATTCATGGCGAACTCGCGATGCAGCGCGCCGTGGCCGCTGGACAGGACCTGCGGCGTCATCAGGCCGAGGAGGCCGACCAGGACACCGCCGATGACGGGGCGCAGCGAGGCATCGACGGACAGCCTGTTGAACCCGCGCTCGATCAGCGTCACCAGATGCATGATGGCGATCGAGGCCGCGCCGCCAAGCAGGCCGAGCAACAGGAATGGTACATATTGACTGGCGGTGAGTTGCGGTAACCCTGAAAGCTCGAGCGGAAACGGTACGCCGCCGAACACTTCCGCTGTCAGCGACGCCGAGATCGCGGCGGTCAAGACAGGCGCGACATTGGCGACCGAGTAGATGCCGATGACCAGCTCGAAACCGTAGAAGGCGCCGGTCAGCGGCGCATCGAAGGCGGCTGATATGGCGCCGGCGGCGCCGCAGCCGACGAGGATGCGGACATCGTTGCGGCGCAATCGGAAGGCACGCGCCAGCCGCGAGGCGACCCCTGAGCCGATCTGCGTATAACCGGCCTCCAGGCCGACCGAAGCGCCGAAGCCGCTGGAAATCATCGTCTGCACGACGATGATGAAGGTATCGGTGAGCGACATGCGCCCGCCATAGAGCGCGTTGGCCTCGATCGGGTCGACCGGAGTGCGGAATTTCCGAAGCCTCAGCCAGACCACCGATATCCCAAGCAGGATGCCGCCGATCGCGGGGATCAGCGCCTGCATCGGATTGGCAAGCGAGAACATGCCAGACAGGCGTCCGCCGGGCTGGACACCAAACAGCAGCCCGTGCAGGTCCTGCACGATCTGGCTCATCGCGGTGACCAGTATGCCCGCCGTGATGCCGACAACGCCCGCCAGGATGACCACGGCGATGCCGCGCGCCTCCAAGAGAGGGACTGACCTCAGAAGCACCGCGCGCAGCCGGCGGGCGTAGACTTGGGGTTGGTTTCTGGAAAGCACCGGGACGGCTCGCCGATATCAAGGCAACGGAAGACCCGCCTGATACGCCGGGCGGCACGTCGTGACAACCACAATGCCGACATCAAAGGCGCCAATATGGCCGCGATGCCGCCTGACCCGGCCGTTCCCGTCCCGGACGTGGAAAGCCACTGGCGCGGTGGTCAATCCGGGATCGTCAGCGGCCGCAATCGTCGTAGGCAATAAAAGGTCGCCAGCAGTTCGGCCGGCTCGGTGGTGCTGGCATTCTCGGCGACGAGATGGATCGCTCGCAAACGGGCCTGATTGCTGATCATGTCGATGTCTCCGGGCGGATTGGTTCAGGCGGGCAAGCGGAAATCGGCGCGCCAGCCGAGTTCCTCGGCCGCCTTTCGCGTCGAGGCGGCCTCATTGGGTTCGGCCACGTTGAAGATGCCGGGCACGCCCTTGTCCAGCGCAAGCCGCACGCTGTCCATGGCCGCATCCAGCATATCGAGCTCAGCGCCAGCGGACAGGCCCTGCTGCGGCGATGCCGGAACCGTGTGCATGCAATCGAGAGCGAACTGACCGCCGGCCTGTCGGCGCCGGAGGAACGAGCCGTCAGGCGGTGGCTGGTCGGCGTTGCCACCGCAGACACGGCCGAGACCTGATTGCTTGCTGGCGGCCGGCAAGGATCCGGGCGCCGGACCGCTCAGGTCGGCATGGCTTCGCCGCCCTCGTAGAGCATGAGATTGCGCTCGTCGATGCCGAGGCCCGGCCAACTCGCGCGCCAGTCGGCGATGTGCGGCGAGCGGAAATGCGCATCGAGTGCCGGCCTGTCGCGCCATGCCTCGGTGACCCGGATCAAGCCGGGATCAAGCACATCCTGCGCATAGGAATATTCAAGGCAGCCGTCCTCGGCGCGGCTGGCGCGAACCATGCGTTCCATTACCGGCCTGGCCTCGTCGAGCCTGTTGGGCGACAGGCGGATCGTACCGATGATCAGCAGCATGAATTGTCCTTCGCGAGAGAGTCGATCCGGCCACTCTCCCACCCTCGCGCAAGCTTGGCCAGCTACCCTCGCCGGGCTGTCGCATGCTCGGCAGCCCTGTGGTTCGAGGACGAGAATGGCGATCAGCGAAAGCATCCAGCCCGGCGTGGCGGCCAAGAACGGCCGCGACATCTTCTTCGCGCTCGGCATCGTCATCATCCTGGCCGTGCTGTTCCTGCCGATCCCGGCCTTTCTCATCGACATCGGGCTGGCTTTCTCGATCGCACTTTCGGTGCTGATCCTGATGGTGGCGCTGTGGATCCAGCGGCCGTTGGATTTCTCCTCGTTCCCGACCGTGCTGCTCATCGCCACCATGCTGCGCCTGTCGCTCAACATCGCCACCACGCGCATGATCCTGTCGCATGGCAATGAGGGCACGCACGCCGCCGGCTATGTCATCGCCGGCTTCTCCAAGCTGGTCATGGCCAGCGACTTCGTCATCGGCCTCATCGTCTTCATGATCCTGATCGTGGTGAACTTCATCGTCATCACCAAGGGCGCCACCCGTATCGCCGAGGTCGGCGCGCGCTTCACCCTCGACGCCATCCCCGGCAAGCAGATGTCGATCGACGCCGACCTCTCCGCCGGCATGATCGACGACAAGACCGCGCAGCTGCGCCGCCGCGAACTGGAAGAGGAATCCTCCTTTTTCGGCTCGATGGACGGCGCCTCGAAATTCGTGCGCGGCGACGCCATCGCCGGCCTTATCATCACCGCCATCAACATCGTCGGCGGCATCGCCATCGGCTACATCAGGCACGGCATGGGCATGGGCGAGGCCGCCGACGTGTTCATCAAGCTGTCTGTCGGCGACGGTCTGGTCACCCAGATTCCGGCGCTGATCGTCTCGCTGGCGGCCGGCCTGCTGGTGTCGAAGGGCGGCACGCGCGGCTCGACCAACCAGGCCGTGTTCGGCCAGCTCGGTGCCCATCCGCGCGCGCTCTACGTGGCGGCCGCACTGCTGGTGCTGCTCGGCCTGATGCCCGGCCTGCCACTGTTCCCGTTCTTCGCGCTCGCCGCCGGCATGGCTGCCCTCGGCTATGTCATTCCGATGCGCCACAACCGGGCAGCCGCCGAGGCCGAGGCGCTGAAGAGCCAGGAAAAAGCGAGCAAGGCCGAGGAAGAGAAGAATTCGGTCAAGGCCTCGCTCGCCACAGCCGAGATCGAACTCCTGATCGGCAAGCAGCTTTCGACCCGGCTGCTGGTCTCGCATCAGGAACTGGTCTTCCGCATGTCCAAGATGCGCAAGAAATTCGCCCAGCAATACGGCTTCGTCGTGCCGGAAGTCCGCGTCGCCGACGACTTCGCCATCCCGCCGAAAAGTTATCAGATCAAGGTGCACGGCACCGTGGTCGCCGAATATTCGATGCGCGTCGGCGAGATCATGGTGCTGCTCGGCAACCGCGACATCCCCGAAATCCCCGGCGAGGAAATCCGTGAGCCCGCCTTCGGCATGCGCGCCTACTCCGTCATGGAGACCTTCGCCGAGGATCTGAAGCGCGAGAACTTCACCTTTGCCGACAACATGTCGGTGCTGCTCACCCATCTCTCGGAAGTCATCCGCAACAACCTGCCGCAGCTCCTCTCCTACAAGGACATGAAGGCGCTGCTCGAACGCCAGGACCAGGAATACCGCAAACTCGCCGACGAGATCTGCACCACCCACATCTCCTATCCCGGCCTGCAGGCGGTGCTGAAGCTCTTGCTTGCCGAACGCGTCTCAATCCGCAATCTGCATCTCATCATCGAGGCCATTGCCGAGATAGCGCCGCATGTGCGCCGCACCGAACAGATCGTCGAACATGTGCGCATCCGCATGGCCCAGCAGATCTGCGGCGATCTCTCGGAAAGCGGCGTCCTCAAGGTATTGCGCCTCGGCAACCGCTGGGACCTTGCCTTCCACCAGAGCCTCAAGCGTGACGCCAAGGGCGAGGTGCGCGAGTTCGACATCGATCCGCGCCAGCTCGAGGAGTTCGGCCAGGACGCCACCAAGGCGATCAAGAAACATCTGGAAGCCGGCGAGCGCTTCGTGCTGGTGACAGCGCCCGACGCCCGCCCCTATGTGCGCATGATCATCGAGCGCCTGTTCACCACGCTGCCGGTGCTCTCCCATGTCGAAATCGCAAAGGGCGTCGAGATCAGGGTGCTCGGGACCATATCGTGAGCGTTCTCTCGCAGGCCGTCGTCATCGCGGCGTTCCTCGCCTTCTGCCGCATCGGCGCCTGCTTCATGCTGATGCCGGGCCTGTCCAGCGCCCGCATCCCGGTCCAGGTCAGGCTGTTCGTCGCGGTCGCCGCCACCGGCGGCCTGCTCGCCTTCCTGTGGGACAAGATCTTTCCCTTCGTCGATCCGCGCCCGCAGATCCTGGTGCCGATGATCATCTCGGAGCTGCTGGTCGGCGGGCTGATCGGCGCCATGACCAGGCTCTACATGGAAGCGCTGCGCTTCATGGGCTCGGCCATCGCCATGCTGATCGGCTATGGCGGCTCCGGCGGACCAGCGATCGAGGAGCCGGAACCGCAGGCAGCCCTTGCCGCCATCATCTCGTTCTCGGCGCTGCTGATGCTGTTCGTCTTCGACTTCGACCACGAAATCGTCCGTGCCTTGGTAACGTCCTACACGGTCGCGCCGGTCAATGTCTTCTTCAACCCGCAGGCCGCACTGGTCGACATCACCGACACCGTGTCGGACACGTTCTTCCTGGTCATCCGCCTCGGCAGCCCGTTCGTCGCCTATGCCATTCTCGTCAATCTGACGATCGGCTTCGTCAACAAGCTGACCCCGCAGATCCCGATCTATTTCATCTCCCAGCCCTTCGTCATCGCCGGCGGCATGCTGATCTTCTATTTCGCCATCGGCACCATGCTGTCGCTGTTCGTCGACGGCTTCGTCGACCTCACACTGGCAAGGTGACATGAGCATGCGCAAGGACCGCTTGAGGAAACTGGTCAAGGTGCAGGAACAGCTGAAAGCCTTGCACGAAACCCGCCACGCCACCTTCGTCGCCGCGGCAAACGCCGCCGAGACCGAAGCCCGCGAATTGATCGGCCATTTCGACCAGGACAATTCCCTCTCCGGCCTGTTCCCCGATCTCTATCATCGCCGCATCGCCCAAGCCGTGGTGCGCCAGGAGGAAAGCCTGGAAAGCGCCAGGAAAGAGGCCGGCCTCATCGCCGCGGCAAGCGCCCGCACCAACATGGTCGAGCGCGCCTACAAGGACCTGCGCAACCGCGACGAACGCGAGAGATCAGACCGCGAGCGCCTGGACCTGATCGCCCAGAAGCGGGGCGAGGAGTAGTGCCGGAGCCCGATCGTTGGCCCGAACTCATCAAGGTTGCGTGGAGAGTCCATCCGCCTGCCGGCTAACGTCCATGCTTACTTCCGTAACCAGCTTGCGGCGAAGGGCCGTCACATAGTCGCTCGGTCCCTTCGGCGTTATAACGAAGGCTTGGGAACCGCCAATGACCGATTTGGCGAAATAGGATGCCAACGGTTGATCGGGATCCTCATCCTGCGTTGGAATGGCGATCGCGTTGATCGTATACCCCTTGGCAACGGCGTTCAGCCTGCTCGGCTGAACAGGAAGCCCATCGTTATTCTCGCCGTTGGCCGAGATGTCGATTACTTTCTTTGCTGCCGTTCCCGGAAACTGATCGAGCAGAAGGCTACCGACGTCAATAGCCGACGATACGGACGTTCCGCTCCGCCCCCGGCGAGCGAAGCCGGTATCTCCCTTCTTGCTGATCACCGACGCGGCCGCTCTGGCGTCTTCCAGCCCGCAGATGTTTGTCCACGGCAGCACGACGCGTGAGTGTCCGGGACTTGACCACTCAAAGTAGGCAATGCTGATGCAGCCGACGTAATTGCGCGCGATGGCGGCGATGATCTCTGGAGAAGTGAGTGCCGCGGCATGACCCTCGCGCTGTAGATCGGCGACTTTTGGATCGATCGAGGATGAGAAATCGACGGCGAACACAACGGCGACATCGACGTTGGCCGCCCAGGCCCGCGGCGTCCAACCCACCGAAGCCGCAAGTGTCCCCACCAGCGCCAAAAATAGGCTGGCGCGCTTTGCCGGCCCTTCGGCTGACCGCTCTGTCGCCGATGTCAGGGTGCCCCTGCATATCGCGCACGCCTGCTCGCGAAAAGAGGCCGCTACGGACAGGGCACCTACGCCCCGATGCATACTACCCAACATGTTATTCTCCATCTCAAGAACGGGCATTTTCAAGCAGTCATTTTTCAACGTGTGGAAATCTCGCGAAGAGCCTTGCTCCGCGCGCCGAGCAGCAGCAGATCCGCCTTGGTCCATAGAAGGTAACAGCCCAGCAAAGTCAGTTGCATGGCGAGCGCCGCGAAGGACTCGCCCGACCAGACCCGCGGGAAGGTCCCCCCGAGGGCTACGGTTGTCGCCAGCATTGCCGGCAACCGGCTGGCGAGCACTGCACTACGGAAGGGATCGGGCCAGGCGACCGGCCATAACGGAAGCGGCGTGCCCGTCCCATGAATGGCGCTGCCGAATTTACCCAACGCATGCAGCAGGCCGGAAGTCGCCGCCAGTAAGGGATCGCCGAGCAGCAGCAGGGCAGCGCCGAGCCCGAGCGCACCTATGCCTGACAGGAAGTCGCCCAGACGGTTGAGGGCGGGATCGGGAGCATCCGGCCCTGACCATGCCCGGTGATAGGCCTCACCGCCCAAGAAGAAAACCAGGGTAGCCAGGGCCAGCGAAACACTGCCATGGCTGCCGGCGAAACAGTTCATCACCGCGGTGGTGACGGCGCTTCCCTCGTGCAATCCGACCGGCACCGTGGCAATCTGAATTGCGACACCCACGACGATGCCGAGCGCATTGCCGCTGTTGTAATAGCCGCCGGGTCCCTTCACGCGGGCGCGAAGCGCCGCCACCAGATATGCGATCGGAGCTGCCCGAGCGGTCATCGCGGCGACCTCGCGACAAGCCCGGCAGCGACCGCTGCCGGGTCGTTTGAGGCCATGCCGAGTGGCGGTCGGATTTGGAATACGCATTGATCAACGGCAAGGATCATGACGTATCTCCACTGAACCTGAATTGGGGACGGAACGATCGCCCGCCCTGAGTGCGGGCGCGGCCACGACGACAGGCGCCGCATCAAAGGAATCGGGCCGGCCAGCGCGGGCACGCGGCGTTCCGTTCGCTGCGACGGACAGGATCGCACCGAGAATGATCGCGGCACCCAGTGCGCCCGCGGGTGAGCTCCGTTCGCCAAGGAAGATCGTCGCCGCGAGCGCCCCGAAGACACTTTCGGCACTGACGATCACGGCGGCATGACTGGCGGTGGTGAAGCGTTGGGCGGCGGTCTGTATGCCGAAAGCGATCGCGGTGGAGAACACGCCGAGGACCGCCAATTCCGGGCCAGCCGCGAATACAGCGGCCGGCGATAGCTTGCCTTGCAGCGCTCCGAGCGGCAGGGCGAAGGCCGCCGCCCCGAGGAATTGTGTCGCCGAGGCGGTGAACGGTCGCTGATGGGCCCGCATGTGCCGGCCAAGTTCGACCATCCAGAGCGCATAGCAGGCGGCCGACAGGATAGCGGTGAGATCGCCGCCGCCGAAACCGTCGATTCCGTCGGACAAAAGCAGGGCACCAAGGACGATCAAACCGGCAGCTACGGCAAGGTTCGCCGTCGGGCGTTCGCCGATGAGCAGCCAGGCGGCCAGTGGTGTTATCACGGTTGCGGTGCTCACGAGGAAGCTTGCATTCGTGACCGCGGCGCCGAGATAGCAAAGCTGCTGAAGCGTGATGGAGATCGCGAACAACACACCCACCTTGGTCAGGCTGGAGAAATAGCCTGGCCCGGCAGGCAGTCTCCTTTCCTTCAAGACAAAGGGCAGCCCCAGCAGCCCGCCGATCAGGCAACGCAGGCCGACGGCACTCAGAGCATCAAGGTGAGCAAGCACCGTCTTTTGCGCGACATTGCCGAGGCCCCATAAAGCGGCCGCCAACAGCAGCAGCAAATTGGCTCTGGTCTCAGACACCCGGCACCCCCTCAAGCCAAGGTCTTGATGACTCGGCCGCCCTTACTCGCCGGATCTAGACGATCCTGCATCACGGCAGCGCTTGAGGGTGGTGCGCTACTGTTTGCGAAGCGTTAGTTTTGAGTTAGAATTTCGTCAGGCGGGGAGAGCAAATGCAAAATGAAGATAAGGGCGAGACAAATAGAATCTCGCTCTTCGGTGGTTTCAGGATCGAAAATGCCACGGCGGATTCGCTCCGGCTGACAGGAAAACGAGGGCCTGCGATCATCGCTTATCTGTCCCGGTCTCCAGGCATGGCAGCGACACGGGAGAGACTGGCTGATCTATTCTGGAGTGACAGCGATAGCGAGCACTCCCGCAACAGTCTGCGGCAAACCCTCAGTATTCTGCGCCGGGATTTATCGCGGGCAGGCGTGAATCTTATCCATTCCCGCGGGGAATCGATTGGCCTCACGCCAGACGCGGTTCGGGTTGACGTGGACGAGTTCGAAGCAGGCCTCACGGCCCGTTCCGTGCCGGAGCTCGAAAAGGCCCTGGCGAACTACACCGGGCCGTTCCTCGACGGGTTTTATCTGGGAAGCGATGGGTTCGATGGCTGGGTCACATCCGAACGCGACAGATTGCTGAGCCGCGCACTTGAAGCTTTCGAAAAATTGGCCCGTCTCGTTGACGCGGAAACCGGAATCATACTGGTTGATCGCGTTCTCGTCATGGAGCCGACGCGGGAAGAGTCCTATCGGCTCAAGATGGAATTGCTGCTCGCGTCGGGTCAACGCGACAGGGCGATCAGGACATACGAAGTTTGCAAAAGCATGTTGAAGAAAGAGTTCGGGGTCGAGGTCGGCCCGGAGACGCGAGCGCTTTGGCAATCCATGCTGTCTGCCGACACGGCGTCGAATACACAGTCGGCAAATGCTGTTCCAGCCAACCAGCGCCACGGGCGCCCATCGATCAGCGTTGCCGACTTCATCAACCTGACCGGAAAGCAAGGCGACGACTTTTTCTCCAAGGGGCTCGTGCAGGACATCACCACGGCTCTTTCCGAAGTGGCTGACTATGTCGTGCTCTCCGCGCCGCCACCCGCGGAGAAAAGTGGTGCCGAAGGAACAAAGATCCCGGGAACGCTCCGCGCGCGATACGTGCTTAGCGGCAGCGTCCAGAGATCGGGCAATGGGCTGAGGGTGAATATCCAGCTTGTCGATGCCGCTGGCGGCCACAACGTCTGGGCCCAGAAGTTCGACGGGCACTCCGAGAATGCGCTCGAATTCCAGGACAGGATCGCACAGTCTGTTGTCTTGGCCGTGATCCTCGACCTTCAACTGACCAACTGGAAAGTCCGCGACAAGAGCCCGCCTGGTCCCCCCGAAGTGCGCAGGTTGGTGAACGAAGCTTTGATGAAGTACTTTGAGATGACCCGGGACTCGCTTTTGATCGGGCTAGAGCTTGCGGAGAAAGCTGTCTCGATAGGCGCCGACAACGCTCGTGCGAAGCGGACGCTCTCGATTACAATTTCAATGGGCGTGGCGTTCGGTTCGTTGCCCAGGGAGCCGGGCCAGATCGAGCGGGCGGTCGAGCTTGCGGCGGCGGCGGTACGGGCGGTGCCTGACGACGAAATTGCCCGCTGCATCCTGTCATTCGCGCTCGAAAGTTGTGGCCGCATCGACGAAGCGATCGCCGAATGTCAGCACGCGATCAGTCTCAATCCAAGCTATCCGACCGGCCACGGCGACATTTCGATGCTGTTTGCATTGCGCGGACAGGTAAACGAAGCAGTGCGTGAGGCGAACGAGGCAATCCGGCTCGGAACGCATGACGTCATCGATTTCTGGCGTCATCATGGCCTGGTTGTCGCACTGTTCGCGGGCGGCGACGATCGGCGGGCGCTCGAAGTCGCCCGCAGGGTGGTCAGGACAAAACCGGGATTTGTTCGCGGCGCCCTTTACTGGGCCGCGTCCGCGTCGGCGACCGGAAACAACGAAGAAGCCTCACGGGCCATACACCATTGCCTGTCACAACTTCCTCATCTCAACCTGGGCAATGTCTGCCCCGGCTTTGTGCCGCGCTATGTGAAGGATCATCATCACGCGAGATTCCTTGAAATGTTGTCGAGAGCTGGCCTTCCTGCTTCCTGACGGAAGCTGGCCAGGCGGCTTGGACCCGGACAAACCAGATCAAGCCCGCCTCCCCGCAAGCCTGCCACAAGCTTGTTGAGGCATGGTCCTGGCTAAGGAAACCCGGCAAAAGGCGGACCTTCTTGGCGATTTCTCCACCCAGCGACATCGTGATGGATGTCGCCCGAGCTGCCGATCCGATGGATATCGAGGCTGCCCGCGCCGCGCTGACGAAGCGCGCCGGGAACGTCGCCGGCACGTTTTCGGTCGACACCGCGGCCTCGGTCGATGCCGGCTCGATCCTGTCGCGCGCGACGGCTGACAAAACCGCGGCGACGGCCGACCCGGCCAAGAAATTCAAGAAGTTCGAGGCGATGGTCTTGCAGACCTTCATCCAGAACATGCTGCCCAAGGACACCGAGGGCGTCTACGGCACGGGTCTCGCCGGCGACATGTGGAAATCGCAGCTCGCCGAGCGCGTCGCCGACGTCATGGCCGATCGCGGCGGCATCGGCATCGCCAAGTCGCTGCTTGCCGACCATTACATGGACGGCAAGCGCACGGTACCGATCGGCCCGGTTTCGAATGGACCGGAAAAGACCGAGATCGACCAGCAGACCCGTCTGTCCACCTCGCTTGTCCAGGAATTGCAGCGCAAGGCCGCCAGGTCGATGACCGGCGACGAGACAACCATAAAAACAGACATCAAGATCTAGACTGGGAAACACCATGGCCGACTCTTCCGAATTCTCCGCCAACCTGCCAGCGCGAGCAACAGCGTCGGACGCACCGACCCCTTTCGCGCGGCCTGGAAACCTTGCCGCCATCATCGGCCGCATCGAGGAGGTGGTCGAGGAAGAGACCGCCGGCATCCGCAGCGATACAAGCTATGACCTCAAGGCGTCGAACGCCCGCAAGAGCCGCTATCTCTACGAGCTGACCCGCGCCATGAAGGGCGGCAGCGAGGCCGAATTCCTCGAGCAGCACCGCGAGGGCCTGACCCGGCTGCGCCAGAAGCTGGCGAAGAACGAGGCCGCGATCCTGGCGCATCTGAGCGCCGTCAACGAGGTTGCCGGCCTGCTGCGCAGCGCCATCCAGCGCGCCGAAACCGACGGCACCTACTCCGCCGGCGAGTTCGGCAGGCAGAAAGGTTAGAGCGCGGCGATGCCGGGCTCGGGTTCAAAATGATCAAGGTCATCGCCATAGCGGTCTGGATCTGCGCCGCCACGCTCGGCGCGGTGTTCTATTCGTTCCAGGCCGCTGGCGAACGCGGCGTAGGCGAAAAACCCAAGCCGATGCTGGGCGGGCTGGACTACGTCAAGACCGACGTCATTTCGGTGCCGCTGATCCACGACTCCAAGATCGACGGCTACTTCCTGGCCAAGCTCGTCTATACCGTCGAGCCGGAACAGATAAAGAAGCTGTCGATCCCAGCCGAGGCGCTGATTACAGACGAGGTCTACAGTTATCTCTACGCCCACCCCCAGATCGACTTCAGCAAGAAGGCGACGGTCGA
Organism: Mesorhizobium sp. B2-5-13; assembly: GCF_006440535.1. NCBI lineage: Bacteria > Pseudomonadati > Pseudomonadota > Alphaproteobacteria > Hyphomicrobiales > Phyllobacteriaceae > Mesorhizobium > Mesorhizobium sp. B2-5-13. Next base: position 203,061 of record NZ_VFUI01000003.1, read on the forward strand.
CCTCGATGCCTTTCGCGCCGCCATCCGCGACACGATCAACACACGTGTCGGCGCAACCCTGGTGCATGAGGTCCTGATCGACCAGGTCAATTTCCTGAGCAAGGATGAGATCCGCGACAACTGGCTGCGCCGACGGCAGGATGCCAGCACCCCTGCGCCCGCGACGCCTAAGCCGGTCAGCGCGCATTGAACTATCGGCCCGGTGCCGGTGGTCCCGATAGCAGTCGGCGTCGGGGCCGATTCCTGCAATTCGCGTTGACGTAAACGTCAATCCAAAGCTATATGCGGCAGCGATCGTGATCGCCAGTGATGCCGCATGGACTTCGGCTGGACCGAAGTGCCGTTGCGCGACAGAATGCAACCAGACAGGAGAACAGCGTGAGCGTTCAGGAGATTGCCGAGAAGATCAAGTCGCGCGTGGCCAGCAGCGGGTTCGATCGTTCCGTGAAATTCGACACCGGCAGCGACGGCGTCATCGTCATCGACGGCGCAACCGTCTCGACCACGGACGCTCCCGCCGACTGCACCATCAAGCTGTCGCTCGACGATCTGGATTCGCTGATCGCGGGCGACCTGAACCCGACCATGGCGTTCATGACCGGCAAGATAAAGGTCGAAGGCGACATGACCGTCGCCATGGCGCTGAGCCAGTTGATCGGCTGAACGGACGCGGCCGCCAGAAGCGGCTTTAGGTGATAAAAACGCCGCCTTTTCAGGCGGCGTTTTGTTTGAAGGGCAAGTCGCGCTTAAGCCTCACGCGCCAGGATCGGCGCCTGTGCCTTTAGCTTGCGGCCGGACGCCTTCAGCGTGCCCTCGGCGCCGTCGAGCGCGCCCTCCACCAGTTCCAGCGCCAGCAGGCGGTGCCGCTCGTAAGGTCCCGGCATGGCGAGCGCACCGGTCCTGGCGGCCGAAAAGCCGAAGCGGCCATAATAGGGCTCGTCGCCGACCAGCAGGATCGCCGCGTGGCCGAGGCGCGCGGCTTCCGCGATGGCATGGCGCATCAGCGCCGAACCGATGCCGGCACTCTTGAGCGACGGGTCGACGGCGAGCGGGCCAAGCAGCAGCGCCGGACCGCCCTCGCCCAGCGTGACGTCCCATAGCCGCACCGTGCCGGCCAAGCCGCCCGAGGCATCGCGCGCGACGAAGGCCAGGCCCTCCGAGGGCCGGCGGCCGCGCCGCAACTTCTCCGACGATTTGGTCTTGCGCTTCGGCCCCATGGCGTCGTTGAGCAGTGCCTCGCGCGCTGCAAGGTCGGCCGAGGTCTCTGCGACGACGCTAATCTCCTCCCTTGAGGGGGAGATGTCGCCGAAGGTGACAGAAGGGGTCGGTGCGCGCAGAGCGCCGGCGCGAAGAGAGGCCGCAGCAGTGGAGGAGACCCCCTCTGGCCTGGCGGCCGTCTCCCCCTCGATAGGGGAGATCAGCCAATCGCGCTGTCCAGCTTCAACAATGAAATTCGCAACGTCCATTTCCGCAATCCTTCACGAGCGGATATCTGTTCCACAGGCGAGCCGGTGCGGACGATCACTTCGCCCGCGCCGGATGATCTGAACAGCTCTAACGAGCCGTCAGATCACGTAGGATCGGAGAGGCTCGAAGCCGTTGAAGGCGACCGCCGAGTAGGTGGTCGTGTAGGCGCCGGTGCCTTCGATCAGCACCTCGTCGCCGATGGTCAGCGACAAGGGCAGCGGATACGGCGTCTTCTCGTACATCACGTCGGCCGAATCGCAGGTCGGGCCGGCGAGCACGCAAGGCGCGGTCTCGGTGCCGTCATGCGCGGTGACGATCGGGTAGCGGATCGCCTCGTCCATCGTCTCGGCCAGACCGCCGAACTTGCCGATGTCGAGGAACACCCAGCGCACATTGTCGTTGTCGGCCTTCTTCGAGATCAGCACGACTTCCGACTTGATGACGCCGGCATTGCCGACCATGCCGCGGCCTGGCTCGATGATGGTCTCGGGAATGGCGTTGCCGAAATGCTTGCGCAGCGCCGAGAAGATCGCCTGGCCATAGGCCTGCGCCGCCGGCACGTCACGCAAATAGCGCGTCGGGAAGCCGCCGCCCATATTGACCATCTTGAGCACGATGCCTTCTTCGGCGAGCGTCGCGAACACCTTCTTGGCGTCGGCCAGAGCACGGTCCCATGCGGTCAGGTCGGTCTGCTGCGAGCCAACATGGAACGACACGCCATGGGCATCAAGGCCGAGACCCTTGGCATGGCGCAGCACGTCGACGGCCATCGCTGGCACGCAGCCGAACTTGCGCGACAGCGGCCATTCGGCGCCTTCGCCATCGGTCAGCACGCGGCAGAACACGCGGGCGCCTGGAGCGGCGCGGGCGATCTTCTCGACCTCCTCGACGCAGTCGACCGCGAACAGCTTGATGCCGAGCTGGTAGGCGCGTGCGATATCACGCTCCTTCTTGATGGTGTTGCCGAAGGAGATGCGGTCCGCCGGCGCACCGGCGTCCATCGCCATCTCGACTTCGGCAACGGAAGCGGTGTCGAAGGACGAGCCCATCGCAGCAAGCAGGCGCAGGATTTCCGGCGCCGGGTTTGCTTTCACCGCATAGTAGATCCTGGAATCGGGCAGAGCCTTCTCGAAGGCGCGGAAATTGTCGCGCACGACATCGAGGTCGACGACGAGGCAGGGGCCGGACGGACGTCGGGTGGCGAGGAAGTCGAGGATGCGCTGTGTAGCCATCGGGTTTCTCCATCGCGCCTTTCGGCGCGCACAGGGGTGCGGACACGGGCTTTCGGCCTCGCGAACACGCGGTCAAACAAAGGCGGGACGGAAAATCCATGGAACCAGCCGGTGGAGACCCCGGAACCATGAAACGCCGTCTCGCGGCGATGAACCTTGGCCTTGCCCGGCTTCGGTTCGCTTTGTCTGCCTTGGCTTGGATTGGGAGAACCCCGTTCCGCACTGCCGGCAATGAAGGTGTGCCTCTTCAGTAACCCCGGTCTTTGGACAACCGGCAGAGAACCAGAAAGGCCCGCACCGTCGTTGCTTCAAGGTGTCCTCGGTCTGGCGGTTGGCCGCTAAACCGACTGGAGGGGTTGGCTCCAGTTACCTTACCGATTTCCCTCACCATTCGAGGATCGGCGGACACCCACAGGCACGTGCGACTTTGGGCAAGCGCGATATAGGGGCGAAGCATTTCACAATCAATAAAAATCGTATCCCAGGTTGTAAAATATCTGGCATCGAACAATGTTGGCGCAACCGTATCCGGATATCGAACGATGACAGGCACGCACGGCCCCTTCAACGCCTTTCTCGATCTTCGCCAGATACCGGTGGCGCATGCCGAGCTTGGGCCCCTGGCCGGCCTGCGGCTGGCGGTCAAGGACATTTACGATGTTGCCGGCTATCGCACCGGTTGCGGCAATTTGCGGAAATTCGCCGAAGGCCACGCCGCTTCGCGCACGGCACCCGCCGTGCAGATGATTCTCGACGCGGGCGCGCGTTTCGTCGGCAAGACCCAGACCGACGAGCTCGCCTTCGCTCTGTTCGGCCAGAATGCGCATTTTCCGTTTCCAGCGAATCCCGCGGCTCCCGACCGCGTCACCGGAGGCTCGTCGTCCGGGTCGGCGGCCGCGGTGGCGGGTAGGCTGGTCGACATCGCCACGGGGTCCGACACCGGTGGTTCGATCCGCGCGCCGGCGAGTTTCTGCGGGCTGATCGGGCTCCGCACCACGCATGGCCGCATTTCCCTCGAGGGCACCATGCCGTTGGCGCCGAGTTTCGACACGTTCGGCTGGTTCGCCGACGGCATCGAAACCTACGAGACAGTCGGCAAGCTGCTGCTCGGCCGCGACCCGCACCAGCATGCGCTCGACCGCCCGCTGACGCTCGGCTGGCTGGACGAAATGGTCGCCCGGCCGGCACTCGCAGAATATGCGGGAATGAAGGCGCTGGCGAGCGCGGTTTTCGGCACGCCGGCGACGCCGACGACGTGCTTCAGCTCTCCCCCGGATGAACTCTACTGGTGCTTTCGCCGGCTGCAGGCCAGTGAGGCCTGGACGGTGCATGGCGAATGGATCACCAGCGGCGAGCGCGATCTTGGCCCCGGGGTCGAGGAGCGTTTCGGCTTCGGCCGTGCCGTCGACGACCGGACGGCACAGGCCGAAAAAGTGCGCCGGCTGACCTTTCGCGGCGAATTGAGTGCCCTGCTCGGCAAGGACGGCTTCCTTGTCCTGCCGACGGTGCCAGGCCCGGCGCCTTACGTCGACAGCACACCCGAGCAGTTTCAGGCCTATCGCGAGCGCGCCTTGCATCTCCTGTGCCTGGCCGGGCTCTCCGGCTTTCCCCAAATCACCTTGCCGATCGGCTCGGTCGCCGGCGCTCCTTTCGGCCTGTCGCTGCTTGGCCCTTCCGGCAGCGACATAGCCCTGATACGGCTCGGCCGAAAACTTCTCGACGCAGCACAAAGAGCCTGAACAATGGATACACTGACCCGCATGCGCGCCTTCATCGATGTCGTCGAGGCCGAGGGCTTTTCGGCGGCAGCGCGCAAAATCGGCCGCTCCAAGGCGCTGCTGTCGAAATATGTGCGCGAGCTGGAGGACGAACTCGGTGCGCTGCTGCTCAACCGCACCACGCGCCAGTTCTCGATGACCGAGGCCGGCCACACCTACTACCGTCGCGCCTCGGAGATCGTGCGCGAGGTCGACAGCCTGGCCGACGCCGTGCGCGAGTCCTCCGGCGATGTGCGCGGCCGGATCAAGCTGTCGGCGCCGCGCACTTTCGCCGACGCGCCGATCGGCCAGTCGCTGATCGACTTCGCCAAGCAATATCCCGACATCGTGCTCGACATCCAGCTCGACGACCGCTTCGTCGATCTGGTCGAGGAAGGCTTCGACCTCGCGGTGCGCATCTCGCGGCTGGAGAATTCGTCGCTGATCGCCAGACGGCTGGCGCCGTTTTCGATCAAGCTCTGCGGCTCTCCCGAACTGATCGCCAGGCATGGCATGCCGACACGGCCCCAGGATCTCGGCCACATGCCCTGCATCGTCGACACCAATGGCCGCGGCCTGAACAACTGGCCGTTCAAGGGCGACAATGGTGATCCGGTGAGCATCGCCGTGTCGGGCCCGATCGAAGTCAACAGCCCGATGGCGGCGCGCGCCGCGGCCTTGTCGGGGCTTGGATTCTGCATCCTGCCGGATTTCATCGCCGCGCCCGACCTCAAGAGCGGCCAATTAATGGCGGTGCTCGACGACCGCATCCTGTCGGGCGGCGGCATCTTCGCCGTCTATCCACACCGCCGCTATCTGCCGGCGAAGGTGCGCGTTTTCGTCGATTTCCTGGTGCAGTGGTTCAGGACCCGCGAGAGCGCCTGACCCCGCTTCAGCGTGCGTGTCGTCGTCCCAAACCGCGTCGCACTTTTGGGCGACACGCCTTTGCTGTGTGCGTGTCGTCGTCCCAAAACCGCGTCGCACTTTTGGGCGACACGCCTTTGTTGTGTGCGTGTCGTCGTCCCAAAACCGCGTCGCACTTTTGGGCGACACGCACTGGCGGTCCCAATTTCGCCCCCTTTCTGGTAACCTTCGACAACTCTCTCCGAAAGCCAAGGGAATCGCGACCGCGAATGCATTTGAAACGGCACGCAATCATGCTGGCTTCGGCCTTGGCGGCGACCTTTGCCGCGACAGGACCCGCCCAGGTGCATCCGCACGTCTTCGCCGAGGCACGCCTCGACGTGATCCTCTCCCCGGATCACCAAAGTGTGAAAGCGTTGCGTCATCTGTGGCGCTTCGACGACCTGTTTTCGAGTACGGTGATGATGGAGTTCGACAAGAACTCCGACCTGAAGCTTGACGACAAGGAGCTGAAGGAGGTCGCCGATACCGTTCATGCCTCGCTGGCCGAGTTCAATTATTTCCAGCTCGTCACGCAGAACGGCAAGGACGTGACGATGGTGCCGCCGCCGCATCTGATGGCCAATTTCGATAACGATCAGTTGATCATCCTGTTCGAGTCCGAACCCAAGGTACCGATCAAGCTGACCGGCACGACCGACATCGGCGTTTACGATCCGACCTTCTACACGGCGATCGACTTCACCGAGGATTCCAACATCACGGTTGAAGGCTTGCCGTCGAATTGCACGAGCAAGGTCATCCGGCCGGACCCTGACGAAGCGATCAAGGAAAACCAGAAGACCCTGACGGATGCTTTCTTCAACGATCCGACAGGCACCGATATGAGCAAGATCTTTGCCACCAAGCTCGAACTGACCTGCCAGCCAGAAGGATAGATCCGGTGAACCTGATCGGGAACTGTTCGAAACCGTCCTTGCGTTTGGCATTCGGCCTGATGGCCCTCACCTTTGCCGTGATGCATTTCGCCAATGCCGCGCACGCCCAGAGTTCGCTCGGCATCGGCGTCAATGACGGCATGGCGCCGACCACCGGTCCGTTCGCCCACATCCTGATGTGGATCAATCTCAGGCAGCAGGAATTCTATCGCGCGCTGGCGACAGCCATGAAGGCGATGCGCCAGGACAACAGCAAGCTCTGGGTGCTCATCGGCCTGTCCTTCGCCTATGGCATTTTCCACGCCGCCGGCCCCGGCCACGGCAAGGCGGTGATCTCCTCCTACATGGTGGCAAACGAAGTGGCGCTGAAGCGCGGCATCCTGTTGTCCTTCGTCTCGGCGCTGTTGCAGGGCCTGACGGCGATCCTGGTGATGCTGCTTGCCTATTTCGTCCTGCGCGGCACCACCATCTCGATGACCGATGCGGCCTGGTTCATGGAGATCATGAGCTTTGCCCTGGTCACCCTCTTTGGCGCCTGGCTTTTGTGGCGCAAGCTCGGTCCTTCCGTCCTGCGCCTGTTTGGCAAGGGGCCGGCCTACAGCCTGTCCGCGGCTCACGCAGGTCATTCCCACGCGGGCCATTCTCATGTCGGCGGCCATTCGCATGGCGCCCACGACCATGCTGCGCACGCACATTCCTATGCACTTCACGCGCATGACGATCATGATCATGCGCATGGCCATTCGCACGATCATCACGACCATGGCGCGCACGATCATGCGCATCACGACCACGCCGGCGGCGAGGTCTGCGAAACCTGCGGCCACTCGCATGCACCCGATCCGGCGCTGCTGTCGGGTGACCGCTTCGATTGGCGCACCGCCTGGTCGGCGGTGGCCGCCGTCGGCATTCGCCCTTGCTCCGGTGCGTTGATCGTTCTCAGCTTCGCGCTGCTCAACGGGCTCTGGCTCGGCGGCCTGCTATCGGTTCTGGCTATGTCGATCGGAACCGCGATCACCGTCTCGGCGCTGGCGACGCTTGCCGTGACAGCCAAGAACTGGGCGGTCTATTTCGCCGGCGGCGGCCGCATGGGCAACCGCATCCACTCGATCGTCGAGATCGGCGGCGCGGCCTTCGTCTTCCTGTTTGGATTGTTACTGCTGTCGGCCAGCTTGGCGAGCGGCGGGTAGACCCATCCAACCCATTGGAACGGGATAGCCGCCGCAACGCCTAACCGGCGATCTTGCCGCCCAGCTCATCCTCGATATGAACGCGGATGATCTCATCAAAACTTTTCTCGGCACTAAAGCCAAGCTCCCTTGACCGCCGCGCCTCGAACCGGGTCGGCCAGCCCTTGACGATCGCCCAGATTGTCTCGTCGGGCACCTCGCGGATTAAGCTTGCCGCCTTCGATCCGGCGATGCGTTCCAGCGCCTCGATCTGCTCGCCGACGGTGACGGCGACGCCCGGCATCGTCAGGTTGCGGCGCGGCCCGACGGCGGCACCGTCGATGCCAGCCGCGTGGATCAGGAAATTCACCGCCGAACGCGGGCTGGCATGGGTGTGCAGCACCGAGCGCGGCACCGGCAGGATCGCCTCCTGCCCGCTCAGCGGTTCGCGGATAATGCCGGAGAAGAAGCCAGAGGCCGCCTTGTTCGGCTTGCCCGGCCGCACGCAGATCGTCGGCAGCCGGATGCCGATGCCATCGAAGAAGCCGCGCCTTGAATAATCGGCGAGCAGCGCTTCGCTCATCTGCTTCTGCGTGCCGTAGGAGGTCAGCGGCGTCGGGTGGAATTCGTCCGGAATGACATCCGGGAACGGCGCGCCGAACACCGCGATCGACGAGGTGAAGACGACGCGCGGCGCGAACCCCGCCAGGCGGATGGCGTCGAACAGCGCGCGCGTGCCGTCGAGGTTGACGCGGTAGCCTAGTTCGAAATTCGCTTCCGCCTCACCCGACACGATGCCGGCGAGGTGGAAGACGACATCGGGCCGCGACGCAACCAGGCCTTCCGCGGCGCCTGCTTCGGCAAGGTCACCCGTGTGCGGTGCGACGCTGACGCCGTCCATGGCTGGCGCCTGCGGCGGCACGATGTCGTGCAGATCGAGCGCGGTGATCTTCTTGCCGCGCAGCGTGCCGTCCTTGGCCAGCCGGGCGATGAGCTTGCGGCCGACCATGCCCGCCGCGCCAGTGATCAGAATGCGCATGTCCGATATCCCTTACTTGTGTCGATTTTTGCGCTGGCTACGCGCGCGCAGCCAGAACACCAAGAAGAACGCCAGCACGAAGGCGGTGCCGAAGATACCCGCCAGCACGGTCGAATAGTTGCCGAGTGCCAACATCACGGTCGGCAGGTAGAAAGCGGCAATACCGAACAGAAGCATGATCCAGACCGCCGCGATGGCCGCATTGCGCGTGTCGCGGTCCATCATGCCGCACCGGACCGGCGATCGTTCATCGGGCTGAGTTTCAAAGCTGGAGAACTCCTGAGGCAGGTCCGGTCAATGATCATTGATCGGGCCTAGTGATAGTGGCCGTGATGCGGAGCCGCATCGTGCTCATGCTTATGGTCGTGGCCGTCGCCATCGTCGGCGCAGTGGCCGAATTCCGGTTCCACGGTGGCATGGCTGATGCCGTGCTCGCTGGCAAGCCGCTTCTTGATGGCGCTGACCGCCTGATGCGCATCGACGCCCTGGTCAAGGCAGGCATGCAGCGTCGCCATGCTGCTCGTGCCGTCGATCGACCAGATATGCATATGGTGCACTTCGCGCACGCCCTTGACCGTTGCCTGGATATCCCCGGCAATCAGGTCGCGATCGAGGCTTGGCGGCACGCCTTCGAGCAGGACGTGGGCGGCGGCGCGCATCAGCGACCAGGCGGTGGACAGGATCAGCAGCGAGACCAGCACGGACAGGATCGGGTCGATCGGCGTCCAGCCGGTCGCCAGGATGACCAGTGCCGCCACGATCGCGGCGGCAGAGCCGAGCAGATCGCCAAGCACATGCAGGATGGCGCCGCGCATGTTGAGGTTGTCTCGATCGCCGCCATGCAGCACCAGGAAGGAGCCTATATTGACCAGCAGGCCGAGGATCGCCACCACCAGCATCGGACCGCCCAGCACCGGTGCAGGTGTCAGCAGGCGATTCCATGCCTCGTAGACGATCCACAGCGCGATGACGAAGATGGCGATGCCGTTGGTGTAAGCCACCAGCGTCTTGACCCGGCCGAAGCCGTAGGTGAGCTGGCCGGTCGCCGGCCGGCCTGCCAGATGGAAGGCATACCAGGCCAGGCCGAGCGCAATGGCGTCGGCGAGCATGTGGCCGGCATCGGCCAGCAGCGCCAGCGACCCCGTAAACAGGCCGCCGAGCGCCTCGGCGACCATGAAGCCGGCGGTAAGGCAAGCCGCGATCAGCACGCGCTTCTTGTCGGTCGAACCATGCACATGGCCGGCGCCGTGGTCATGCCCGCCGTGGTCGTGCCCGCTGTGGTCGTGGGTATGCGCCAAATGGCAAACTCCCGCTAGGCGCCGAATGCCGCGCGAAAATCCTCCAGGCGGCGCTTCTGCTGGCCATCGGCGTCGAAGTTGGCTGGATCGAGCCAGGCTTCATAAGCCTTGCGCAGAGCCGGCCATTCCTTGTCGATGATCGAATACCACGCGGTGTCGCGGTTTTCACCCTTGACGATGAGATGCTGGCGGAAAATGCCCTCGAATTTAAAGCCGAACCGTTCCGCCGCGCGCTTCGACGGCTCGTTGCGGTTGTTGCACTTCCATTCATAGCGGCGATAGCCGAGTTCGTCGAAGATGTATTTCATGAACAGGAACTGCGCTTCCGTCGCCGCCGGCTTGCGCGAGATGAGCGGTCCCCAGTAGATGTTGCCGATCTCGATGACGCCATAGGCCGGATCGATGCGCATCAGCGTCTGGCGTCCCGCGATCTTGCCGCTGGCCTTGTCGATGACCGCGAAGAACAGTGGATCCTCGCTGGCCTCCACCTTGTCCAGCCAGGGCTGGAAGGCGGCGCGGTTTTCCGGCGGATAATCGGGTAGCCAGGCGAAGCGGCCGTCGACATCGGCGACGGCCGAGGCTTCATAGAGGCCGTCGCCATGTGTTGCGGCACTCAATGGCTCGATCCTGACATAGCGGCCCTCCAGAACCTTGCGCTCCGGGCGCGGACGCGGCTGCCAGTCTTTGAGATTTTCCGACACCGAAAACTCCAATCCGTTTGACTTTTGCGGGCGGACGCTCACAAAAACGCTCGCCAACAGTAAGAACCACAGGGACGGGAAAAATGCTCCACACGATTTCGGCCTTCGACCGTCTCGGCGAGGAAAATGCGTTCGCGGTGCTGGCGCGAGCAACGGCACTTGCCCAGCAGGGCCGCGACATCGTCAACCTCGGCATCGGCCAGCCAGACTTCAAGACGCCGCAGCACATCGTCGAGGCGGCGATCAAGGCGTTGCGTGACGGCCACCATGGCTACACGCCGGCCAACGGCCTTTTGGCGACGCGCGAGGCGGTGGTGCGCCGCACGCTGACCACCACCGGCGTCGAGGTCTCGCCGGAGGCGGTGATGATCATGCCCGGCGGCAAGCCGACCATGTTCGCCGCCATCCTGATGTTCGGCGAACCGGGTGCCGAGATCCTTTATCCCGACCCCGGCTTTCCCATCTACCGCTCGATGATCGAATTCACCGGTGCGACCCCCATTCCCGTGCCGATGCGCGAGGAGAACGGCTTCGCCTTCTCGGCGCAAGAGACGCTGGCGCTGATCACGCCGAAGACCAAGCTCCTGATCCTCAATTCGCCGGCCAACCCGACCGGTGGCGTCACGCCCCGGGCCGAGATTGAAAAACTGGTCAAGGGGCTGGAGAAGCACCCAGACGTCGCCATCCTCTCCGACGAGATCTACGACGTCATGACCTATGACGGCGAGACGCATTGCTCGCTGCTCGGCTTTCCCGAGATCCGCGACCGGCTGATCGTGCTCAACGGCTGGTCGAAGACCTGGGCGATGACCGGCTGGCGCATGGGCTGGTCGATCTGGCCGAATGGCGACAAGGGCGCCCATCTCTACGACAAGGTGCGCAAGCTGGCGGTCAATTGCTGGTCCTGCGTCAACGCGCCGAGCCAGTTCGCCGGCATCGCCGCGATCGACGGCCCGCAGGACGACGTCGACAAGATGATGCGCGCCTTCGACAACCGCCGGAAGATCGTGGTCGAAGGCCTGAACGCCCTGCCAAACGTCTCCTGCATTACGCCCAAGGGTGCGTTCTATGCCTTCCCAAATGTCTCGAAGACCGGTTGGAAGGCCAAGAAGCTCGCCTCGGCGCTGCTCGACGAGGCCGGTGTGGCGCTGATCGGCGGCCCCGATTTCGGCATTCTCGGCGAAGGCTATATCAGGCTCTCTTACGCCAATTCCGAAGAGAACATCCTGCGCGCCCTGGAGCGGATTGGAGCGTTCCTGGCGAAGTGAGTCTCAGCGTCCGCCGCGCGAGCCCAGATAGGTTGCCGCCGCCTTCCACGACGGTGTCATGAGCCGTCCGGAGGCGCGTAGCCAAGGCTGGGCGGGCATGCCGGAAACGGCTACGAATTCGCTTTATCACGACCAAATGAGGGAATCTCGGATGTTCTATGCAATTCTCGCCTATCACGTGGAAGACGCGATCAAGGCGATGACGCCGCAGGAGGATGCGGCACTGATGGCCGAGTTGCTGAAGATAAACACCCGGCTTCACAAGGAAGGCACGCTTGGACCGTCCGCGCGTCTGGGGGCAACACAGGATGCCTGCACCCTGCGCGGCCCAGGCGACGGCATGATTGTCGACGGGCCGTTCGCCGAGACCAAGGAGCAGTTGCTCGGCCTCTACGTCGTCGACTGCGCCACCTCGGACGATGCGATCGCCATCGCGCGCGACCTGCGCCGCGTCAATCCTACCGCCGTTTACGAGATCAGGCCCATTTTGCTTTTCAAGCCCGGCGTGCCGCTGGTTGGCAAATGAACCGGCGGCGAAAGCCCTGCCGGCACCCGCGGCTCACCCACGCCCGACGAATGGCATCTTGGTGGCCATCACCGTCATGAACAGCACATTGGCGTCGAGCGGCAGGCTGGCCATGTGAACGACGGCGTCGGCAACGCGCTGGACGTCCATCACCGCTTCGGCGGCGATCGAGCCATTGGCCTGCGGCACGCCGACTGTCATCGGCTGCGCCATGTCGGTCAGCGCGTTGCCGATGTCGATCTGGCCGCAGGCGATGTCATAGGGGCGGCCATCCAGCGCCAGCGTCTTGGTCAACCCCGTAATAGCGTGCTTGGTCGCCGTATAGGGGACGGAGCCCGGACGGGGCGCATAGGCCGACACCGAGCCGTTGTTTATGATACGGCCGCCCATCGGCTTCTGCTTGCGCATGGCGCCGAAGGCGGCGCGCGCGCACAGGAAAGATCCCGTGAGATTGACGCCGACGATATCGTTCCACACCTCGACCGGGATCTCGTCGATGGGCGTCGACTTGTAGCCCATGCCGGCATTGTTGAAGAGCAGGTCGACGCGGCCGAAAGCCTCCGCCACCGTCTCGAACAGATCGTCGACCTCGCCGGCCTTGCTGATGTCGCAGGAAACCGCCAAAGCCCTGGCGTCGGTCGGGCCGATCTCGGCGATCGCGGCATCCAGCACCGGCTTGCGACGCCCGCAGAACACCGTGTTCCAGCCCGCCTTGAGCAATGCCGTGGCGACGCTCTTGCCGATCCCGGTGCCGGCGCCGGTGACGATGGCGGTTTTTTGCTCGGTCATGGCAGTTGTCCTCCGGCAGCGCTGTGCATGCTCGCCTGATCTACAAGTTTGGTTCGGGTGGAGAAGGCATCGCAAATGATGGCGGCGATGGCAAGCGCGGCCACCGGGACATGCCCTCGAAAAGTGAAACCCGTTTCTTTGGAGGGAAGCCGGCGAGCGCCGACAAAAAGGGCGGTCATTGGCGACCGCCCTGATCTGAACCGGGCTTGGGAGGAGGAAAAGCCGATCCGACTGTGTAGAATGATGCGCTTCCTGAGTTAACGAAAGGTAAACGCCTCCAGGGCCCTCTGTGCCAGTCCGGGCTACCTCTGCGGATTGGGTGACGTACCCTTGGCGGCGGGCACTTTTGCCGCCGAAACCGTCGCCTCGACATGGTCGATCAGCGCATCCGGCAGGCCAAGCCGCCCGGCAAGCAGGTCGAGATAACCGCGCTCGGCGCGGGTGTCGGGGTCGATGGTGAGGCGCGACGCCGTATAGAGCTCGAGCTTCTGCGCGTCGGTCCTGGCGCCGGCCACCAGCGTGTCGAGGTCGAGCGGGCTCTCCAGCTCCGCCATCAGGAAATTTTCCGCATCGGTGCCGATCCCGGCGAGGTTGAGCTTGCCGGCGATCTTCTGGCGTTCCTCGTCGTCGACATGGCCGTCGGCCTTGGCCGCCGAGATCATCGCCCGCACGAGGGTCAGCGTGAACTCATCCTCGCCTTGCGGCGCCTGCGACGGGTGGAAGGCGGTGTCCTTGGGTGGCGGCAGCAGTTCCGGCTCGCCGGCGGCGGGCGCCTGTTCCGGCGCGTTGCCGGCCTTGTAGTTCTGATAGGCCTTGTAGGCGAGACCGCCGATGGCGGCCAAGCCGCCGAGCTTCACTGCGGCACCCGTCACCTGCCGGCCGGCGCCGGTCCCAAGCAGCACGGCAGCCAGCGCACCGGCGGCCAGCGGATTGTCCTTGGCCATCTGTACCGCTTGCCCGGCCTTGTCGCGGACCGTGCCGCTGGTGCCGGGAATTTGCGAGCCGAGCAGATCGTCGAGAAGCTTCTTGGGATCGAACATCAATGCCTCCAGGATTTGCCCGGCCGAACGGGCAGGTTTCGACGCCGAAGACGTAGGTTCCAAAGCTTGACATTGCAATGACAGACGGCCCCGGTTTGCCCGGCCCCGCGCCTCCATCAGGATCCGATATGCGGTCCCCTGCCCCGGGCTTGCGCGAGCTCGACCTGCCGCTGGCGCTCTGCGTAGCGCTCGCGGTCTTCATCCGAGCGGGCGTCGAAGCAGTGCGGGCACGAAACCCCGGCGGCATATTTCGGCGACACCAGCTCGCTCTCCGTCAGCGGATGGCGGCACGCGCGGCAGAGTTCCGCGTCGCCCTCCGCGAGGCCGTGCGACACCGAAACCCGCTCGTCGAAGACGAAGCACTCGCCCTCCCACAGGCTCTGCTCCGCTGGAATCTCCTCGAGGTATTTGAGAATACCGCCCCTGAGGTGGAACACATCCTCGAAGCCGAGCGACTTCACATAAGCGGTCGCCTTTTCGCAGCGTATGCCGCCGGTGCAGAACATCGCCACCTTGCGCCCTTCGAGATCTGCCCGGTGCGCTTCCACCCAGGCCGGGAATTCGCGAAAGCTCGCCGTCGCCGGATCGACGGCGCCCTTGAAGGTGCCGATCGAGACTTCATAGGCGTTGCGCGTATCGATGACGATCGTCTCGGGTTGCGAGATCAGCGCATTCCAGTCGCCCGGCTCGACATAGGTGCCCGCGCTTTTCGCCGAGTCGATGGTCTCGACACCCATGGTGACGATCTCGCGTTTCAGCCGCACCTTCATGCGGTGGAACGGCATGGCTGCGGCACTGCTGTATTTGACCTCGAGACCCGACAGGCCGTGGATCGCTTCGATGTATTCGATGAGCGCGGCGATCGCTTCCTCGCTGCCCGCGACGGTGCCGTTGATGCCCTCATGCGCCAGGAGCAGCGTGCCCTTGATCCCGCGCCCGCAGCAGAAGGCCGCAAGCGGCGCGCGCAATGCCTCGAAAGCGTCAAGCCGGGCAAAGCGGTAGAGCGCGGCGACGCGGACTGGCTGGGATGGCGCGGGCAGAGTTGTCATCGCCAGAGCAACTAGACGCTCGTAGACGTCGATTCAAGGCGAAACGGGTCGGGCTGCTCGTCATGGCCTTGTCGGGAAAGAACCTTTAAGCTCGGCGACAATACGTGACATCGCGCCGCGACCGGTTTCGTGGACACGGCAATACCCGTCTGCTAATCGGTTGAAATTCGTTAGATGCGGCCCTCGACAAGGAGAGACAGATGCCCAGCAAGACCGAGAAACTCCTGTCGCTCCTGAATGGCCAGCCTGTCATTCCGGTGTTGAAGATCGCCAACGTAGCCGATGCGGTGCCGCTGGCCCGTGCTCTGGCGCGCGGCGGTTTGCCCGCGATCGAGATCACACTCAGGACCGCGGATGCGCTTGAAGCGATCCGTCGCGTGGCGGGCGAGGTCGAGGAGGCCATCGTCGGCGCCGGCACCATTCTGGACAGCAAGCAGTTCGACGAGGCAGCCGGTGCCGGTTCGCGCTTCATCGTCAGCCCCGGCATCACCCGCGAGCTTCTGGCCGCCGCCGCCGGCAGCGAGGTTCCGCTGCTGCCCGGCGCCATCACGCCCGGCGAGATCATGACCGCGCGCGAAGCCGGCCTGCGCTTCCTGAAATTCTTCCCCGCCGAACAGTCCGGCGGAATCGCCTCGCTCAAGGCCTTCGCCTCGCCGCTGGCCGACGTCAAATTCTGCCCGACCGGCGGCATCACCGGCAAGAACGCCGCCGACTATCTCGCTTTGCCCAATGTCATCTGCGTCGGCGGCTCGTGGGTCGCGCCCGACGACATGGTCAAGGCCGGCAAGTGGGACGAGATCGAAGCGCTCGCACGCGCCGCCAGCAAACTCGCGGAATAACCTTTCCGGACGGCCCGAAAAACCCGGCCGACTGGCGTCGACCCGGCCTTTTTGACTGACTGGGGTGCGATCAGTTGCAGACCGTTGACCGTCTGCTTGGGATGGTGCCGCCAGCACGTCACCACCCTGGTGCGGCAGTTTGCTTCTTCATCATGTGATCCTGCGGCATCAGGCACCACCTGCATCGCACCTCTGGACAGCAAAAAGCCGCGCGGGTCGCCCGGCGCGGCTTCAGCAATATTCCGGGCTGTTCGCTACTTCGTCTGGAAACGGGCGACCGACAGGAACTTGACGGCATTGCCGGTGAAACGGTTGGCATCGGCCATCTGGTTGCCCGCCTGGAAGCCAGTCGTATAGACCTCGCTCGGCGGCGTATGCACGATGTTGTAGGCGTAACCCGGCGCGGTCGTCGCGCTCGAAACGGCGGCAACGTTTTCGCCGCTGGTCAGCGCCCAGCGGGCGGCCTGCGGAGCAGCGGCAACCACTACGGCCCTGGGGCCGGGTTTCTGGTCGCGGACGGTGGCCCTGGCTTCCTTGCGGGTCGTCTTCACACCAGCGCCGATCGCGGCGACCGGATCGGAACCGGCAGGACGGGCGGCAACAGCCTGGCGCGGCGAGGCCGCATCGACACCAGACGGATCGTTGAAGGCCGAACGCGGTTCTTCGGCCAACGAGGCCACCTGATATTCGTCGGCGGTGCCGACCTGGGCATTGGCCTGGTCGAGAACGGCCTTGACGGCGTCCAGCTTGGTCGGCTCGGGACGCGCTGTCGGCAGCACGGAGAACGCATCCGTCGCGGTCTTGCCCTGGTCAGCCGTTTCGGCCAGCGCCATCAGCACATCCTTGCTGGGCGGCGGTGCGAGGTCCGCCGGCAGCGAGCGCTCGGGGCGCCATGTCGGCAGTGGGATGTTGTTGACGGCGACCTGCGCCGGATCTGCGGCCGCGGCTTCCGCGATGGCTGCCGGATCGGACTTGCCGAAAGGCGCCGGTGCCTGAGCCGTCGCCACTGCCTGTTCGGTGGTGGCCGTCGCATCCGCCGTGGCGAAGGGAACATTCTCAGGCGGCTGCGCGCCGACATCGGCCTTCGGCCGCGGCGCGAAATCGGGCAGCGGGATTTCCTTGGCCGGCAGCGCCGCGATAATCGTCTCCGGCGTGTTCTTCTCCGGTTCCGGAGCCTGCTCGTCGGCAACCTGCGGAATGTCGGCCCGTTGGGCATTCTCGGGGGCCACGATGGCGATGCCAGGCACGTTGCTGCTCTTGGCGGCGGCGGCCGGCTTCAGATTTCTAGCCTTGGGCGCAGGTGCGGCCGAAGCGGTCTCCACGTCGGCGCTGTCGTCGGCCTCGTCGTCGCCACCGCCGCCGAACAAGGCAGAGAGGAACCCGCCGGATTTCTTGCCGCTGCCGCCGGCGCTGGCCATCTCGATATTCGGTGTGCCGGAACCCTTGCGTGATTGGTAGGAGGCCAGCGCCTGTTCATAGCCGGGCAGCGGCCGGCCATCGCTCGGCACATGCAGCGTCTTGCCATTGGGGAACAGGCTGACCAGTTCCTGGCGGCTGATGCCGGGCCAGTGGCGCACATTGCCGACATCCATGTGGACGAACGGCGAACCGGAGGTCGGGTAATAGCCGACGCCACCGCCCTGCATCTTGAGGCCGATGTTGCGCAGCTTCTTTAGCGGCACGCCGGGAATATAGAAATCCATCGCCTTGCCAAGCATATGCTGGCTCTTCTCGGCGACACCGCGGCTGCGGCTGCGCAGCATTGAATTGGTCGAGGGCGAGCGGTAGCCGCAGACGACCTGGATATAATCGGTGGCGCCGCTTTCGCGATAAGCCTCCCAGACCAGATCCAGCAGACGCGGGTCCATCTTGGTCGGCTCGTTGCGGCGCCAGTCGCGCAGGATGATGTTGATCTTCCTCAGGCCCTCGGGAACGTAGCGGCCATTGCGCTTGTAGACGATCTCCGCCTTCTCGTGCGTGTGGAGGTGGTAGAGCTTTAGCGAACGAACTTCGGCCTGGGCGCCCGTGGCGGCCGCGGCAACAAAACCAAATGCGACAATCACCGCCGCCAACCATCTCGGCCAGACGCTCAAATGATAGTGCCGCCCGTTTGTGAATCGTTCGATTCTGTTCAAATCAAAAGGCCTTGCAGGCTGCCGTTTGTCCCCGGATTTGCCCAAACGGACGTGTCGTTTTCACATCCGAATATCGATCCTAATGGTTAATCATCGCTTATTGAAGCCGAAATGCGGTAACACCGTGGCGATATCCCGTCAAAAATTGTCCGCGCGGTTTCTTGGTAAACCGCTGGTTTAGATCAGGATTCCGGCTTTGGCCGAACACGATCTGTTACCACTGGCCTCAATGCGTGAACAATACCCACATCGAGTGCCGCCTCCGACCCGCGATAGTCCGGGAAGGCACTCTGTCAGCCCACATAATGACGAGGGAAGCTGGTCCCGGCCTTGCGGTTCAGGATGCAAGCCTGTCGACGCGGCCGGTTTCCGGGTCGATACCGTATTCCTTGAGCTTGCGGTAAAGCGTCGAGCGGCCGATGCCGAGCCGGCGGGCGACCTCACTCATCTGGCCGTTGTAGTGATCGATGGCGAGCTTGATCATTTCGAGTTCGACGTCGGCCAGCGCACGCACATTGCCGCGCTCGTCGAGCGCCCGCAGCGTGCCGAAGCGGGGCTGCGCCCCGGCCGGCTGCACAGTTGCCGGAGCGGTCTCGTCGGGCACGACGTCCTCGTCGTGCGGCGCCAGCGGCGGCGCAGCGCCGCTGGTTTCGAACGTGTCGTCCACCTCAAGATTGACAGTGCCTTCCACCTGCGCGCGGATCTGCGGGAAATCGTCGGCCGTCAACACATCGCCTTCGCACAGCACCGATGCGCGGAAGAAGGCGTTTTCGAGCTGCCGGATGTTGCCAGGCCAGTCATAGGCCTGCAGCACCGCAAGTGCCGCCGCCGAAATGCCTTTCAGCCGATGGCGCGGGTCCGCGGGCGCCATCTTTTCCATGAAATGCGTGACCAGATGGGGAATGTCGTCGCGGCGGTCACGCAGCGGCGGCACGAAGATCGGGTAGACGTTGAGCCGGTAGAACAGATCCTCGCGGAACTTGCCGTCCTTGACCTGCTGCAGGAGATTGCGGTGCGTCGCCGAAATCAGCCGGATGTCGACCTTGACGGTCGAGCGGCCGCCGACCGGATCGACCTCGCCCTCCTGGACCGCGCGCAGCAGCTTGACCTGGACCTCGAGCGGCAGGTCCCCGATCTCGTCGAGGAACAGCGTGCCGGAATGCGCCTCGACGAATTTGCCGGTGTGCTTGTCGGTGGCGCCGGTGAACGAGCCTTTCTCGTGTCCGAACAGGATGGATTCCACCAGATTGTCGGGGATGGCGCCGCAATTGACGGTGACGAACGGTTTCGAGCGGCGGTCGCCGCTACCCTGGATGGCACGCGCCACCAGCTCCTTGCCGACGCCGGATTCGCCCTCGATTAGGATCGGGATGTTGGAGGCCGCCGCTTTCTGGCCGAGGCGTATCACCCTGTCCATGGCCGGACTGTGGGTGATCATGTCCCTGAAAGTCAGCAGCCCGCCGCGTTTGCGCGATGTGCGCTTGACCTCGCCCTCGACCGCCTCGACCTTGAGCGCATTGGAGATCGAGGCCTGCAGCCTGTCGGGCGAAGCAGGCTTGACGACGAAATCGAAAGCGCCGTGGCGCATCGCCGAAACCACGGTTTCGATGCCGCCCTGTGCGGTCTGCACGATGACGGGCACGCTGATGTCGCGCTCGCGCATCGCCTTCAGCACGCCGATGCCGTCGAGACCGGGCATGACAAGGTCGAGGATCACGACCGAGACGTCGCGGGCGCCAGGCCCGTCGAGGACTTCGAGGCCGGCAGCACCGCCATCGGCGATGATTGCGGTATGGCCGAACCGAGTCACCGCCGCCTCGAGCAGCCGCCGCTGCACGGGATCGTCATCGACTATGAGTATGGAACCTGTCATGACTGTCTTGGTTTGCCCGGGCCCGAATTCCCCATGGATCATCTTGGCACAGGGTTCTAAATAAGGTTTCAAAAAACCCGGTGAACGAATTCCTTAGGATTTGACCGGCTTCTCCATTCGCGTTGAGTCCGGCTCGGTAATTCCGGTCACTTGATTCAAAGAAGGTATGTCGATGCGCATGATGTTTGATCGGCGGATTGCGGCGCCAGCGTCCGGTCAGGGTGCGGCGGCCGGGCTTGGCGATCTGCCGGAGTGGAACCTCGCCGATCTTTATGCCGGCATGGAGGCGCCGGAACTGAAGCGCGACATTGCCAAAGCGGCCGCCGACGCCATCGTATTCGAGGCCCGCTGGAAAGGCACGCTAGCCGCCGAGGCCGGGCGCGGCAGCGCCGGCAGGCTGGGCGAGGCGCTTGCCGCCTACGAGGCACTCGAGGAACTGATCGGCCGCATCGTCTCCTATGCCGGCCTCGTCTATGCCGGCAACACCGCCGATCCGCAGCGCGCCAAGCTCTATGGCGACATCCAGGAGAAGATGACCGACGCCAGCGCGCATCTTCTGTTCTTCGCGCTCGAGCTGAACCTTATCGACGATGCGGCGATCGAAAGCGCGCTGGCCAGCGACCCCGCCTTCGGGCATTACCGCCCGTGGGTGCTCGATCTGCGCATGGACAAGCCTTATCAGCTCGAGGACCGCGTCGAGCAGCTTTTCCACGAAAAATCGATCACCGGGCGCGGCGCCTGGAACCGCCTGTTCGACGAGACGATGACCGATCTTCGCTTCGATGTCGACGGCGAGGAATTGACGCTGGAGCCGGCCCTCAACCGGCTGCAGGACGCCGATGGCGATGTTCGCCGGCGCGCCTCGGAGGCATTGGCCACGACCTTCCGCAAGAATTTGCGCACCTTCACGCTGATCACCAACACGCTGGCCAAGGACAAGGAAATTTCGGACCGCTGGCGCGGTTTCGAGGACATCGCCGATTCACGCCACCTCGCCAACCGCGTCGAGCGCGGCGTGGTCGATGCGCTCGCCACCGCGGTGCGCGAGGCCTATCCGCGCCTGTCGCACCGCTACTACGCCATGAAGGCGCGCTGGCTCGGCATGGAGGTGATGAACCACTGGGACCGCAACGCGCCCTTGCCGGAGACGCCGCAGGCGGTGATCGGCTGGGACGAGGCCAGGAACACCGTGCTGTCGGCCTATCACCGCTTCTCGCCCGAGATGGCCGAGATCGCGCGCACCTTCTTCGACCGCAACTGGATCGACGCGCCGGTGCGTCCGGGCAAGTCTCCCGGCGCCTTCGCCCACCCGACCGTGCCATCGGCTCACCCCTATGTGCTGCTCAACTACATGGGCAAACCGCGCGATGTGATGACGCTGGCGCATGAACTCGGGCACGGCGTGCATCAGGTGCTGGCCGCCGGCCAGGGCGCGCTGATGGCCTCGACGCCGCTGACTCTGGCGGAGACGGCGTCCGTCTTCGGTGAGATGCTGACCTTCCGCTCGCTGCTCGAGCGGACCACCGACCGGCGCGAGCGCAAAGCCATGCTCGCCCAGAAGGTCGAGGACATGATCAACACGGTGGTACGCCAGATCGCCTTCTATGAATTCGAGCGCAAGGTGCATGCCGAGCGTCGCAACGGTGAATTGACATCCGACAGGCTCGGCCAGTTCTGGCTGGAGGTGCAAGCCGAGAGCCTGGGACCGGCGATCAAGTTGCGCGAGGGTTACGAGGTGTTCTGGACCTACATCCCTCATTTCATCCACTCGCCCTTCTACGTCTATGCCTATGCGTTCGGCGACTGTCTGGTGAATTCGCTCTATGCGGTCTACCAGAATGCCGAGCGCGGCTTTCAGGACAAATATTTCGAGATGCTGCGTGCCGGCGGCACCAAGCATCATTCTCAGCTTCTGGCGCCTTTCGGTCTCGACGCCACCGACCCCGCCTTCTGGCAGATCGGGCTCGCCGTGATCGGCGGCCTGATCGACGAACTGGAAACGCTGGACGATTGAGTCGCCTCTCGCCCGGCAAGAACAGTTTAGCCGGAATGCATGTTTGGGCCGCGCTATTCTTGGCCTAAATATTTGTTCTTGAAGAACTCTCCGGGAACGTTTTCCCATAGCTTTCCGCAAGCTCTATGGTAGCTTTCCCTTTAAGCTCAGCCGGAGCGCATGCGGATCGGCGAGGGAAAGTCCCGGCCGGCCGTGCGCCCAGGCGAACGCGACGACGGCCGTTGGCCATGGGCAGGCAAAGCCGATCGCCGACAGCTCGAACCGAAGCCGGCTGTTCCGCGAACCGCGGAACCATCATCGAGTAGTCCTGCGCCGAAGGTCTTGACCCACGGCAGACGGATCTGACTGGAGAGAGACAATGGGCACTTTTTTCTACGTGGTCCTGGCGTTCCTGGTAGGCGTGTTGGTCGGCTGGTTCATCTGGGGGCGTCTGCGCGGTGAACTCGACAGTTTGCGCGGCGACGTCGATCGCACCCGCAGCGAGCGCGACAAGCTGCGCGCCGACAGCGACCGCCTGACCGGCGAACTCAATGCATGCGGCAAGACCCGCTCCGATCTCGAGCGTCAGCTGCGCGAGGCGCAGGCCTCGTCGGGCGTCGGCGGAGCAAAGGCGTCAAGTCAGCCACCGGCAGCCCTGATGTCGACGCCTGCCGTTGGCAAATCCGCTTCGGCGACAGCCAAGCCAGCCGCCGCGAAGGCCGCCCCGGCAAAGACGGCGCCGAAGCCTGCGGCGGCCAAATCCGCAACTGCTTCGGCAGCGGCGGCCAAGGCTTCGCCGACCAAGGCTCCAGCAACCAAAACTCCGGCGAAGACCTCGGCCGCGCCCAAGGCAGCGCCCGCCGCAAAGAAGGCCGCAACAGCAGCAGCCAAGCCGGCGTCGGGCAAGCCCGACAATCTGCGCCGGCTGATCGGCATCGGCCCGGTCAACGAAAAACTGCTCAAGGCGCAAGGCGTTACCAGCTTCGCCCAGATCGCCGCCTGGACATCAGCCGACATCAAGCGGATCGAGGACGTCATGAACTTCGACGGCCGCATCGCGCGCGAACGCTGGATCGAGCAGGCCAAGCTGCTCGCCGCCGGCAACGAGGCCGAATTCGCCAGGCAGTTTCCAACGGCCGGAACCGCCAGCAACACCTGAACGATGGGGACCATGTGGCGGCGGCGCCAAGGGCGCCGCCGCCTTCTTTTTGATCGCAAGGTTCGATGCGGCAAAGGTCGGCTTTGAGGGACAGGGTGCCGTTCCCTCGATTGCGTGCGCCCGGCCCTCCATATAGAGCGATCGTCGGCTACATCGATCCCGGTTCCCATGTCCCTGCCCGCCGCAATTTTCCGCAACGACGAAAGCGCGCGCCAGCTCGTTTTCGAGCGGCCGGCCAATGTTATCGTCGCGCATGAGGCCAAGGATTTCCCGGCCGCGTTGCAAGCAGCGCAGGCCGCACACGACGCCGGCAAATGGCTGGCCGGTTATTTCTCCTACGAGGCCGGTTACCTGCTCGAGCCGAAACTCGTTCCCCTGCTCCCGGGCCGGCGCCGGGCCCCGCTGGTCTGCCTCGGGGTCTTCGATGCTCCCGATGAAGAGGCGGTGCCGCCGCCAAGCACGCAGACCAACGGCCCGATCTTCGATGCAAGGGCGACGTGGTCGTTCGAGGACTACGAGAAGCGGTTCTCGCGGCTGCACCGGCACATCAGGCAAGGCGATTGCTACCAGGGCAACCTCACCTTTCCGGTGCAAGCGCAATGGTCCGGCGATCCGCTCGCCGCCTTCGACGCGCTGACCGAACGCCAGCCGGTGAAATATGGCGCGCTGGTCGCGCTCGGCGATCCCATCGTTCTGTCGCGCTCGCCCGAACTGTTCTTCGAGATCGATGCGGCTGGGAGGATCGAAACGCACCCGATGAAGGGTACCGCACCGCGCGGCGCGACAAGGGACGAGGACGAGCGGCAGAAGAATTTCCTGCGCAACGACGAGAAGAACCAGGCCGAGAACCGGATGATCGTCGATCTCCTGCGCAACGACATATCGCTGATCAGCGAGGTCGGCACGCTGGAGGTGCCGGAACTGTTCCGCATCGAGACCTACCCGACCGTGCACCAGATGGTGAGCGACGTCAGGGCCCAGCTGCTGCCCGGCCTCTCGATACGCCAGATCTTCGCGGCGCTGTTTCCCTGCGGCTCGATCACCGGCGCGCCGAAAATCCGCGCCATGGAGATCCTGCACGATCTCGAAGGCACGCCCCGCGACGTCTATTGCGGTGCCATCGGTTGGATCGCACCCGGCGGCACGATGCGCTTTTCCGTGGCGATCCGTACCATCTCGCTCTTTGCCAGCGGCGAGGCTGTCTACAATGTCGGCGGCGGCATCGTCTTCGATTCGGTCGCGGAAGAGGAGTACCAGGAATGTCTGCTCAAAGCCCGCTTCGCGACGGGGACGCCGCCGATTTCGAGCTGATCGAGACCATGCGCTGGGAACCCGCCTCGGGTTTCCTGCGCCTCGATCGCCATCTTGCACGTCTTTATGGATCGGCGGCGGAACTGGGCTTCAGCTATGATCCGCAAAAGGTCGGCGAAGCCCTGAGTGGCGCGGTCGATCGATCACCCATCGCCATGCGTACGCGGCTCGCTCTGTGGCGCGATGGCGAGGCCAACGCCTCGGCGCAGCCCTATGAACCGCTTGCCGCCGACAAGGTATGGGCGCTGCGGCTGGCACGGACGAGGCTCGCTTCGAGCAACATGCTGCTGCGCCACAAAACCAGCTGGCGGCAGCTCTACACCCATGCCCGCTCCGAATATCTCATCCCCCAGGCCGATGAGGTGTTGCTGGCCAACGAGCGCGGCGAAATCTGCGAAGGCACGATCACCAATGTCTTCGCCGATTTCGGCGACGGCATCCTGGCGACGCCCCGGCTCGATTGCGGCCTGCTGCCTGGCGTATTGCGCGCGGTGCTTCTGGATGAAGGCCGCGCCACTGAAGCGATCTACAGCTTGGATGACCTGAAATCCGCCAAGGCGCTGTTCGTCGGCAATTCGCTGCGCGGGCTGATCCCCGCCAGGCTGGCGTGACCCAAGCCCGGAGAATGCAATGTTCGTCGTGTCGCTGAACTACAAGGTGCCGCTCACCGAGATCGACCGCTTGGCGCCAGGCCATATCGAGTGGCTGGAAGCCTGTTACGCCGAAGGCATCTTCGTTGCGTCCGGGCCTAAGCGGCCAAGAACCGGCGGCGTCATCATCGCACGCTGCTCCCGCGAAGTGCTCGATGCCAGGTTGGCAGCCGATCCTTTCGCCCAGGCGGGCGCCGCCGACTACGACATCACCGAATTCACAGCGCGGATGACCGCCGCCGGTTTGGGCTCGTTCAAAGAGGCATGAGTTTCCGGCAACCTACCCACACGCCCTATGATGGCTCGTCGAAACTCTTCACCATCGGGCTGAAGCCGCTCGACCCCGCGAACTGGATCGAGGTCGACGGTCACCTGCTGCCCTATCTCGCCGAAAAGCGCCGGCTCTATGACGAAATCCCCGCGCGCGTCTTCGTCGAGGAGGACGGCACGCGCGCTGCCCAGCAAGAGGTGCTCGACTTGCTCGCCGCCTACCTGCCGGAAAGATTTCCCGACACCCACCGGCGCAGCGATGCGGGCGTTGCGGTCGTGGGCACGACGAGCCATCCCGCCATCCCTTCCAGCCTCATCGGCGCTCCCTTGGTCGCGGCCTCGCTGCTGGTCCAGGAAGACCTGATCCTCATGCGGCGGGGCGAAGACGGCTGGCGTCTGGCCGCGGGTTCGCTGTGCTTTCCTTCGTCCTGGGCGCTCACCGAAAAATTCGGCAGGCCGCTGCAGCGGATCCACGAGCCGGTGCCGGGCTTCGGCCCGGGCACAAGGCCGGCCGATCTCATCAACCGGATGTTCGATGGCCTGCAGGGCCAGGCCGTCGAGCGTTACAATTGGTCGATCCAGTCAGGCGACGCGCTCTACCATCCGTTGTCCAATGTCGAGCGCATCGACCGCGCGGCCAGCCGGCCGACGCGTTTCCGCGACGGTGACGTCAAGGCGCACGCCTTCATCCGCGTCGAGCGTCAGACGCTGCGCAAACTGCCGGCTTCGCGCGATGTCCTGTTCACCATCCGCATCCATCTCGACCCGCTCGCCGTGCTGGCGCGGCACCCGGAACGGGCAACGCTGGCGGTCTCCTTCGCCGACCAGCTCATTGCGCTGGACCAGACGCAGCTTGACTACAAGGGCCTGACCGCCGACCGTGACAGACTGGCGGATTATCTGAAAGCCATGGCCCGGGGGTAAAATGTCTGTTCGCAATCTGCCACCGCTTGTCGGCGCGCTTGTCTTCGTTGTCGCGGCAGCTCAAGCCGAGCCTGTGACTTATGCCGGCAAAATCGGATCAGCCGACATCGTCGTCGAATTCACCAGCGATCCGTCGGCGTCGGACGGGCCGCTCGCCGGACGCTATTTCTACCGCTCGCAAGGTGTCGACATCCCACTGCAGGCTAGGCCGCGCAAAGGGCGCCGGTTCGAACTGGCGGAGGAGGAAGTGTGCGGCGCCGAGCAATGCGGCAATGGTCAGGCAGCACCCGCCGCAGCCATCTGGCGCCTTGCCTCGGCTGACAAGGGCAAGACGCTGGAAGGCACCTGGAACGGCAAAAAGACGCGGCCCGTGAAACTGACCCGGATCTCGGCCCGCGAACAGACGCAGACGCCGGCTTCGCGCCCGTTCGACCTCCATGATTTCACCGAAACTAAATTCTTCGGCGACGACGCGCCGATCAAGAAGCGAACGGAGCCGACGGATGCCGGTTTCGAGGCTGAATGCGGCACCGACGAACTGATTGGCGAATATCTCGCCGCAAGCGTCAAACGCGACGGCGACACGCAACGCCTGGTCTTTGGACTGCAAAGTCTTCCTCATGCCATCCAGGTCTGCGGAGGCGACTTTCTGGAATTGCCCGCCGCCGATGCCAGCGCCCTGTTGAAGCCGGAATTTGCACGATTGCTTGGCCAATTATA
Source organism: Mesorhizobium sp. B2-5-13 (assembly GCF_006440535.1). Taxonomy (NCBI): domain Bacteria; kingdom Pseudomonadati; phylum Pseudomonadota; class Alphaproteobacteria; order Hyphomicrobiales; family Phyllobacteriaceae; genus Mesorhizobium; species Mesorhizobium sp. B2-5-13. The sequence continues at coordinate 230,072 of NZ_VFUI01000003.1, forward strand.
GCCAGGAAAGCGCATCGAGAGCGCAGTGGCCCAGTCGGCCGCGGCAGGTTGGCGTCCTTAACCAAGTGGCCAATGGTGCCCGGGCTGTGGTTGGCGCTTTTTGCTGGTTTGTGACAATGATCTGTGATGTAGCGCATGGCCGCCGGCCAAAAAATGCCCGGTTTTGCGCGTGTTTCCCGGTTTCCTGGGTTTTGAAGGAGTGCTCGATAAAATGGCGAATGAAAACTGGCCCGTTTACGGTGAGATCACCGGCCCCGTGGTGATGATCGGCTTTGGTTCGATCGGACACGGAACGCTGCCGCTCATCGAACGCCATTTCAAGTTCGACAAGTCGCGCATGACGGTCGTCGATCCGCGCGATACCGATCGCAAGCTGCTCGACGAGCGCGGCATCACCTTCGTCCAGGAAGCGGTGACCGTGAAGAATTACAAGAAGCTTTTGACGCCGCTGCTGACCAATGGCGGTGGCCAGGGCTTTTGCGTCAACCTGTCGGTCGACACCGGCTCGGTGGACCTGATGCGACTCTGCCGCAAGCTCGGCGTGCTTTACATCGACACCGTCGTCGAGCCCTGGCTTGGCTTCTATTTCGACGCCAAGGCCGACAATGCCAGCCGCACCAACTATGCGTTGCGCGAGGCGCTGCTCAAGGAAAAGCACGACAAGCCCGGCGGCGCCACCGCCGTCTCCACCTGCGGTGCCAATCCCGGCATGGTGTCCTGGTTCGTCAAGCAGGCGCTAGTTAATCTGGCCACCGATCTTGGCATGGAGTTCTCCGAGCCGGCGCAGGAAGACCGCGAGGGCTGGGGGAAACTGATGAAGAAGGCCGGGGTCAAGGGCATCCACATCGCCGAACGCGACACCCAGCGCACCAAGAAGCCCAAGCCGATGGATGTGTTCTGGAACACTTGGTCGGTCGAGGGCTTCATCTCCGAGGGATTGCAGCCGGCCGAGCTCGGCTGGGGCACGCATGAGACCTGGATGCCCAAGAACGGCAAGAAGCACAAGCACGGCTCCAAGGCCGCGATCTATCTGGAGCAGCCTGGCGCCAACACCCGCGTGCGCTCCTGGTGCCCGACGCCGGGACCGCAATATGGCCTGCTGGTGACGCACAACGAGGCGATCTCGATCGCCGATTTCTTCACCGTGCACTCCAAGAAGGGCAAGGTTCAATACCGCCCGACATGCCACTACGCCTATCATCCCTGCAACGATGCCATGCTGTCGCTGGACGAGATGTTCGGTGCCGCCGGCAAGCCACAGCCGGTGCACCACGTGCTCGACGAGAACGAACTGGTCGACGGTGTCGACGAACTCGGCGTCCTGCTCTACGGCCACGACAAGAATGCCTACTGGTACGGTTCCCAGCTGTCGCTTGCCGAGGCGCGCAAGCTGGCCCCCTATCAGAACGCCACCGGCATGCAGGTCACCTCGGCGGTTCTGGCCGGCATGGTCTGGGCGCTGGAAAATCCGGCCGCCGGCATCGTCGAGGCCGACGAGATGGACTACAAGCGCTGCCTGGACGTGCAGTCGCCCTATCTCGGACCGGTCAAGGGCTACTATACCGACTGGACGCCGCTCGACAGACGCCCGGGCCTTTTCCCGGAAGACCTCGACCGCAGCGACCCGTGGCAATTCCGCAACATCCTCGTCCGATAGCATCACCCGGACCATGTGCCATTGCCTTGCAATCGCCCGGAAATCGGGCGATTGAAGGGATGCGGCCTGGGGTGGCGATGTGCGTCCGTTGGACGCTTAAAGCATACCCCAGCACTTTGGACGTTCGCGTCGTGCTTCCCAGAAATCGGCCCGATTTTTGGACCGACGCGTTTGGAGAGGATTTCATATGACGATTGCGCGCAAAGTTCTTTCGATGGGCATGGCGGGTGCCCTTGCCTCGATGCTTGCTGCCTGTGCCACCAGCGGTCCCGACCAGCCGCCGATGGCTGCCACGCCGAAAGGCGTCGAAGGTTCCTGGATCGATGCCAAGGGTACCGGCCTGTCGACCTTCACCGGCGGCGGCACCTTCACGACCGTCGCCACCGACACGGGACAGAAGCTTGCCGACGGCAGCTACACAATGACCGGCGCCACGTCGGTGCAGATCAACGGCACCTCGCTGATCCGCCAAACCCCGGTGAGCTTCAATTGTCTGATGGTGTCTACCAGCCAGCTCAACTGCACCAGCTCCGCCGGCCAGAATTTCGTGCTGACGCGGCGCACCTGAACCCGGCGAACATTCCAGTCACAAAGGACGGCGGCCGCTTGGTCGCCGTCCTTTTTTTGCGCCTGGAAAGACCGCCGCATTTCCGCTTGCGTCAGCCGGAACGCGATGGGAACATGATCGAAACGCTGGCTGTAATATCCCAGTCAAGCAAGGGCGTAGACGCGTCCGATCAGCCTACCGGGAGACGAAGATGAAGAAGCTTGCCGCCATTGCCGCCCTTTCCGCGTCGACGCTTGGCCTGTCGGCCGGGGCATCCTTTGCCGACTACACACTGAACATCCTGCACATCAATGACTGGCACAGCCGCATCGAAGGCAACAACAAATATGAGTCGACCTGCTCTGCTGAGGAGGAGACCAAGGGCGAGTGCATCGGCGGCGCCGGCCGGCTGATCACCGCCATCGCCCAGGAACGCAAGAAGCTGGAAGGCCAGAACGTGTTGCTGCTCAGCGCCGGCGACAATTTCCAAGGCTCGCTGTTCTACACGACCTACAAGGGCAAGGTCGAAGGCGAGTTCCTCAACGACATGAAGTTCGACGCCATGGCGCTCGGCAACCATGAATTCGACGACGGCGAAGCCGCCCTTGCGCCCTTCCTCGACATGATCAAATTCCCGGTGCTCGGCGCCAACGTCAAGGCAAACGCGCAGTCCAAGCTCGGCGACCGCGTCAAGCCGTCGATCGTGATCGAGGTCGGCGGCCAGAAGATCGGCATCATTGGCGCCGTCACCAACGACACGCCCGAACTCGCCTCCCCCGGCCCCAACATCACGATCGAGGACGACGTCAAGTCGATCACGGCCGAAGTCGAGAAACTCAAGGGAGAAGGCGTCAACAAGATCATCGCCGTCACCCATATAGGCTACAACAGGGAACGCGACATCATTGCCAAGATCCCCGGCATCGACGTCGTGGTCGGCGGCCACAGCCACACGCTCCTGTCCAACACCGATCCGAAGGCGGCTGGCCCCTACCCGACCATGGTCGACAACCCTGGCGGCTACAAGGTTCCGGTGGTGCAGGCGGCGTCCTATTCGAAATATCTCGGCGAGTTCAAGGTGGTGTTCGACGACAATGGCGTCGTCAAATCGGCGAGCGGCGACCCGATCTATCTCGACAAGTCGATCACGCCCGATCCCGCGGTGCTCGCCCGCATCAAGGAACTCGGCGCGCCGATCGAGGCGCTGAAGAACAAGGAAGTGGCCGAGACCACCGACGTGATCGACGGCAGCCGCGAAAGCTGCCGCGCCAAGGAGTGCGAGATGGGCAATCTCGTCTCCGACGCCATACTCGACCGCGTCAAGGGACAGGGCGTCGAGATCGTTATCTCCAACGGTGGCGGCCTGCGCGCCTCGATCGACAAGGGGACCGTCACCATGGGTGAGGTGCTGACCGTGCTGCCGTTCCAGAACACGCTGGCGACCTTCCAGATTTCCGGCAAGGATCTGGTCGCCGGGCTCGAAGCCGGTCTCAGCCAGATCGAGGACGGCGCCGGCCGCTTCCCGCAGGTCGCGGGGCTCAAATATTCCTTCGACAGGTCGGTCGCGCCCAATGCCGGCCGCGTGAAGTCGGTGGAGGTGATGGAAAACGGCGCCTGGACGCCGATCAATCCCGACAAGGATTATCTGGTCGCCACCAACAACTATGTCCGCCAGGGCGGCGACGGTTACAAGGTCTTCGCCGAAAAGGCCAGGAATGCCTATGATTACGGCCCTGGCCTCGAACAGGTCGTCGCCGACTATCTCGGCGCCCACCGGCCCTATACGCCAAAGCTCGACGGCCGTATCACCGAGATCGCCGCGACGACAGCGGCAGCTCCCGCCGCCGAGCCGGCCAAGCCTGCCGAACCAGCAAAGCCCGCGGAGACCGCACCGGCAGCGCCGGCACCGGCCGAAGCCGCCAAACCGGCCGCACCGGCGATGCCTGAACTGCCTGCCAACTCAGGCGATATCGCCAATACGCCGCCAGCCATATCGACGGAAAAGGCACCCCCGCCGCCGGCACCTGCCGAGACCGCCCCCGCGCCTGCCGCTCCCGCTTCGGCGGCGCCAGCAGAACCGACAACGCCCGCTGAAGCCGCGCCAGCCACCGGCAACCATGTCATCGTGGCCGGCGATACCTACTGGGATCTGGCAAAGAAAGCCTATGGCGATGCGACCAGGTGGAAACTCATCTATGAGGCGAACAAGGGTCAAAGGCCGCATCGGCTTGTGCCGGGCGCGACACTGACCATCCCCGCGAAGTAACCTCATTTCGCTTCCGGCGAGAACACCCGCCTGGGAAACCTGGCGGGTGTTCTTTTTCCAGACGGAAAGGCGGTATGGTGCGGCCAGACGCAGCATTGAAAAGCGGCGCGCCATCGCTAGTTTCACGCCGTCTCCGGAGAACCCTTATGACGCCTACCAATGTTGTCGACCCCAAGACGGTCAAGCCGGTCGCCGCGACGGCGGGACACGCGCCGGCCAGGGCCGGCAAGGTCGGCGTCATGCTGGTCAATCTCGGCACGCCCGACGGTACCGAATTCAAGCCTATGTGGCGCTATCTCCGCGAATTTCTGTCCGACCCGCGCGTCATAGAGCTCAACAAGGCGATCTGGTATCCGATCCTCTATGGGCTGGTACTGACCACGCGGCCGAAGAAGTCGGGTGCCAACTACGCCAGGATCTGGAACCGGGAGAAGAACGAGTCGCCTTTGCGCACCTACACGCGCGCGCAATCCGAAAAGCTGACCGGGGCATTGCGCGACTTGCCCAATGTCATCGTCGACTGGGCGATGCGTTACGGCAACCCTTCGACATCAAGCGTCGCCGAAAGGCTGGTGGCGCAAGGCTGCGACCGCATCCTGAGCTTTCCGCTCTATCCGCAATATTCGGCGACGACGACCGCCACCGCCAACGACCAGTTGTTCCGGGCGTTGATGAAAATGCGCGCGGCACCTGCGATCCGCAGTGTGCCGCCCTACTATGCCGAGCCGGTCTACATCGAAGCGCTCGCCAGTTCGATCGAACGGCATCTGGCGACGCTCGATTTCGAACCGGAGGTGGTCATCACCTCCTATCACGGCATCCCGAAACCCTATTCCGACAAGGGCGATCCCTACCGGGCGCATTGCCTGGAGACGACGCGGCTGCTGCGCGAGAAACTCGGCTGGGGCGAGAACAAGCTGATCACCACCTTCCAGTCGCGCTTCGGGGCGCAGGAGTGGCTGCAGCCCTACACCGACAAGACGGTCGAGAAACTGGCCAAGGACGGCATCAGATCGATTGCCATCGTCAATCCAGGCTTTTCCGTCGACTGCATCGAGACGCTGGACGAGATCGGCCGCGAAGCAGCCGAGACCTTCCATCATGCCGGTGGCGAAAACTTCGCCCACATTCCTTGTCTCAACGACAGCCCCGAGGGCATGGCGGTGATCGAAGCAATGGTGCGGCGCGAACTGTCGGGCTGGGTCTGACGCCGGAACAACACAAGCTCCGAAGCGTTGAGCAGCGCCTCCGGAGAATTCAATGCTCCGCAAACTCGACCTCAGCACTGGCCGGCCCGTCTGGTCCGCCTATCGGGCGCCCGCGGTGCCGACGGGCAGTCTGATCCGGGACGTCAAGGCCGATGTGCTGATCGTCGGCATGGGCATCAGCGGCGCCATGATGGCCGAGGCGCTGACAGCGGATGGTCACTCCGTGATCTGCATCGACCGGCGGGGGCCGCTGAAAGGATCGACAGCGGCAACCACGGCGCTGGTGCAGTTCGAAATCGACCAGCCGCTTTCGGCTCTGTCGAGGATGATTGGCACGGCCCAGGCACGGCAGGCCTGGCGACGTTCGCGGCTGGCTATTTCCAATCTCGCCGCCCGCATCGCCGAACTCGGCATCAAATGCGGCATGAGCCGCACCCAATCGCTCTATTTGGCCGGTACCGCGCTCGGCCCCTCGGAACTCCGGGACGAAACCGAGGCGCGGCAGATGGCCGGCATCGGCGCGACCTATCTCACACCGGCGCCATTGGCCGAAACATTCGGCATCGATCGCGCTGGCGCCATCCTAAGCCATGGCAACATCGCGCTCGACCCGCGCAAGCTGACGGCCGGGTTGCTACTCAAGGCTCGGGAGCGCAAGGCACGTCTCTATACGCCGGTCGAAGCGGCGGCGATCAAGGACAGTGCCGACGAGGTGATCGTGACGACCAGGGATGGCCCCGCCATCACGGCACGGCATGTTGTCCTGGCCACGGGTTACGAACTGGTCAACATGGTGCCGGCGGCTGCTCACCGGGTCATATCGACATGGGCGATCGCAACCCGCCCGCAAACGCGAAAACTATGGCCGGGTGCGGCGTTTATCTGGGAAGCTTCCGATCCCTATCTCTACGTCAGGGCAACGGTCGACGGCAGGGTCATCTGCGGCGGCGAGGACGAGGATTTCATCGACGAGACGCGGCGCGATGAACTGATCGGGGACAAGAGCGCACGCATCGCCGCAAAGCTAGGCCTGATGTTTCCGCATCTCGACGTCAGGCCCGAATTTGCCTGGGCCGGCTCCTTCGGCATCACGACGTCAGGCCTGCCCTATATCGGCGCCATTCCCAGGCACCCGCGCATCCACGCCGTGTTGGGTTATGGCGGCAATGGCATCACCTTCTCGCGGATCGCTGCGGAGATCGTCTCGGCGTCGATCGACGGGCTTGAAGACACGGATGCAAGCCTGTTTGCCTTCAACCGCTGAGTGTATACTCGCAAACAATCCCTCATCACATGATTGTAACGTTCTTGAAACACACTTAAGTCTTTGGTGAAGTTGGCTGCGCGGGAATGGCTTGCGCGGCCTGCCTCTGAGGGAGAGCCAAATGGATTTCAGTGGTTTCGATATTGCGATCGTTGTTCTTGTCGCGCTTGTCGTGCTGGTGCTGTTCAAGGGCATCAAGACAATTCCGCAGGGATACAACTATACCGTCGAACGCTTTGGTCGTTATACCAAGACACTGAGCCCCGGCCTCAACCTCATCACGCCGTTCGTCGACCGCATCGGCGCCAAGATGAACATGATGGAACAGGTGCTCGACGTTCCGAGCCAGGAGATCATCACCCGCGACAACGCCATCGTCGGTGTCGACGGCATCGCTTTCTACCAGATCCTCAATGCGGCACAGGCCGCCTATCAGGTTGCCGGCCTGCAGAACGCCATCCTCAACCTGACGATGACCAACATCCGTACCGTCATGGGCTCGATGGACCTCGATGAGCTGTTGTCCAACCGCGACGCCATCAACGAGCGCCTGCTGCGCGTCGTCGACGAGGCGGCGCACCCGTGGGGCATCAAGATCACCCGCGTCGAGATCAAGGACATCAACCCGCCGGCCAACCTCATCGAATCGATGGGCCGCCAGATGACCGCCGAGCGCAACAAGCGCGCGCAGATCCTGGCCGCCGAGGGCCTCAAGCAGTCGCAGATCCTCGAAGCCGAGGGCCGCAAGGAAGCCGCCTTCCGCGATGCCGAGGCGCGCGAACGCTCCGCCGAAGCCGAAGCCCGCGCCACCCAGGTCGTGTCGGAAGCGATTTCCAAGGGTGACGTGCAGGCGCTGAACTACTTCGTCGCCCAGAAATACACCGAGGCGCTGGGCAAGATCGGCACCGCCACCAACAGCAAGATCGTGCTGATGCCCTTCGAGGCGTCGTCTCTGATCGGCTCACTTGGCGGCATTGGCGAAATCGCCAAGGAGGTCTTCCGCAGCGAAGGCACGACCGGTGCGCAGAGGCAGGCAGCCCGCCCGCCGGTGGTCCGCCCGAGCGAGAATTGAGATAGGCCACTCTCATGATCGACCGCATCGTTTCTGAACTCGGCCCGTGGAACTGGATGGTCCTGGGCTTCGTGCTGCTGGTGGTAGAGGTCATCGCGCCGGGCTTCTTCATGCTTTGGATCGGCATCGCCGCTCTGATCGTCGGCGCGGTGTCGCTGCTGGTCTGGGGTGCCGCCATTTGGACATGGCAGGTCCAGGTGCTGCTCTTCCTCGTGCTGTCGCTGGTTTCAGCCTTTGCCGGCAAGAAACTCATGGGCGGACACGACCAGCCGAGCGATCAGCCGCTGCTCAACCGCCGTGGTGCGCAGATGATCGGCAGGATGGCGACGCTCGCCGAGCCGATCCGTGACGGCCGCGGCCGCATCAAGCTCGGCGACACGCTGTGGCGGGTTTCCGGCCCGGATTTGCCCGCCGGCACACAGGTGCGCGTCACCGCCGCTGCCGACACCGACCTGGAATTGACGGTGGAACAGGTCTGAGTTTCCGGCCCCCAATACCTGAATAGCACCGGCACGAGGTGTGTTGAGATTCAGGTCAGGCCGAGCCGAGAATGGTGGCTTCCGAGAACCGGAGCGGAGCGGGCATTAAGTCCGTGAGCTCAGTTCTACTGCGACGCAGTAGAACGGGGAAGCGCAGGAGGCTGCCGTCCGCAGGCCGGCCTGACCTGAATACCGACACGCCTTAGGCAGCGCCGATGCGCAACAGGTCATGGAAATGCACCACGCCCAGCGGCATGTTGTTCCTGGTCACCACCAGCGCGCCGATATTGTGCTCGTTGAGCAGCGCGATGGCCGTGCCTGCAAGCGTCTGCGGGTCGACCGTCTTGGGCGTGCGGGTCATCACGTCGTCGACGATGACGTCGGCCAGGTTGCGGTGCAGGTTGCGCGCGACATCGCCGTCGGTGATGATCCCGGCCAGTTCGCCATTCGCGTCGACGATCAGAACGCAGCCGACCTTCTTCTGCGACAATGTCATCACAGCTTCCGGCATTTTGGTGCCGAGCGAAGCCAGCGGCATCTGGTCGCCGGCCCGCATGATCTCGGAGACCATGGTCAGGTTGGCGCCGAGCTGGCCGCCGGGATGGAAGGTGCGGAAATGGTCAGGCGTGAAGCCGCGCGCCTCGAGCAGCGCGATCGCCAGCGCGTCACCGATGACCAGTTGCAGCAGCGTCGATGTCGTCGGCGCCAGGCCATGCGGGCATGCCTCGGGGGTGCGTGGCAAAAGCAGCACCACGTCGGCCGCGCGCGCCAGCGCCGACGTCTCTCCGGAGGTCACGGCGATGAGCGGGATGGAGAAACGCCTGGAATAGGCGACGATGCCCATCATCTCCTTGCTCTCGCCCGACCACGAAATCGCGATGACGGCGTCGTCCTTGGCGATCATGCCGAGATCGCCATGATTGGCCTCGACGGGGTGGACGAAGAAGGCCGGCGTGCCGGTCGAGGCCAGCGTCGCCGCGACTTTCGACCCGATATGGCCGCTTTTACCAATACCGGTGACGATGAGCCGGCCCTCGATCTTCGAGATCATCTCGACGGCCTGGGCAAAGGGTGCTGCCAGTCCGTTCTCGAGTGCCTCGGCAAGGGCCGCGATCCCGGCCTGTTCAGTTGCCACCGTTCTCAGCGCCGATTCGATCGACGCTTGCCTGTCCAGAGGCTTCTTATCGAGAGGTCTCGCATGCATGGATCATGCGATTAGCGCTTTGCCGCCCGCCTGTCCAACGGAAATGGCCCTCCGGCATCAAGGTCGAGTGTGCGGCGGTTGGAGCAAGGACAAGGATCAAGACAGAGGGCACGACCCGGACCGGCATTGTCGCCCGCGAAAATCGCGTTCGAGCCGGGGGGGATGCGTGCCGCCTCAACCCTCCATTAACCATCCCCATTTACGGTTCGGTAAGTATGGCGCGCATGCGCCGCGCAAGCAGTGGTGGCGATGTCCGGGGTCCAGCCAGAAAAATTGAGAGGACGACGGGACAAGGCGGCCTGCGCCTTGCTGCTGGCGACCAGCATCCTTGCCTTGCTGCGCCCTGCGCCCCTCCATGCCCAGGAAACGGAACTGCGTGGAGAAGTATCCGAATCGGCGATCCTGTCCGACCAGCAGCGCAAGGCGGGAAGCCTGGTTCTCGCCCAGCAAACGGCGGCCAACGCTGACGCGCGGGACAACGCGCCGGCGCGCACCTATTTGCCGGCCAGCGCCGACGCCGTGCCTGACGACACGGACGCCGCGAACTCGACCACCAGCGTCTTCGACCCGCCTCAGGCTAGCGACGATACCTCCGCTGATGCGCCGACGCAGCCCAAGCCGCGCCGCACTTCGACCGCCAGGAAGAATGCGGCCGACAAGGCAAAGGACAGGGCGGCCGACAAGTCGAAGAAGAAAAAGAGCACTACGGCGGCTACGGATCCAACCACCACTGCCACGACGGCCACAACGGACGACACCGACAGCATCGCGGCGGACCAGGACGCGGCCAACCGCCGTGCACTCACCATCGACAGTGCGGACAGGCAGAAACTCGACGCTGGCGCCGAGCGCACCACTGCGATCGAGGGCCGGAACAAGAAACCCGAGGACGATCCGTTCGCCGCCACCGGGGTCAAATGGGGCTCCTTCGTCATCCGGCCGACCATCGAACAGGGATTGACGGCCACGACGAACGGCGACTCGAGCAGTGCCGGAACATCGGCGCTGCTGTCCGAGACGGCGCTGCGCTTTACCGCCGCTTCCGACTGGCGTGAAAACTCCGCGACCATCGACGGCTACGGCATTTTCCGCGAAACGGTGTCGGGCTACCGGGTTCACGATGCGCAGGGCCGCATCGAAGGCCAGCTCAATGTCGACCTCGACAAGGAAATGCGCGCCATCGCCAAGCTCGGCTACGAAGCCGTGCCGGAATCCGCGTCTTCGCCCGATGCCATCGCCGGCGTCAGCACCCAGCCCCTGCGGCAGTCGATCGACGGCAGCATCGGCGTCGAGAAGGCGGTCGGCAAGATGCAGTACACATTGACCGGGGCGGTCTCACACGACTTCTATGGCGACGCCAAGCTCTCGGACGGCACCTCGCTGTCGCAGAAAGACCAGGACAACACGCTCTACACAGCAACCTTGCGCACCGGCTACGAGATTTCCCCGGCGCTCACGCCCTTCACCGAAATCGAGGTCGGCCGCCGGGCCTACGACCAGCGCATCGACAATGAAGGCTTCGAGCGCTCCTCGACGCGGCTTGGCGCCCGCGCGGGCCTGCAGCTCGACATGGGCGAGAAGCTGTCGGGTGAATTCTCGGCCGGCTGGCTCAGGGAAGCCGTCGACGACAAGAGCCTGGAAGCGATTTCGGGGGCCACCGTCAACGCGGATGTCAAATGGTCGCCGCAACGCGGCACCATCATCGGCTTGACCGGCAAGACAACTGTCGAGACCACGACCACGTCAGGCGAAAGCGGCGATATCCTCTACTCCGGACGCCTGACGGGCGAACGTGTGATCCGATCCAATCTTACCGCGAATGCGGCTCTGGGCCTGGACTGGCGCGACTATGTCGGCATCGACGGCCATGACAGGATCTTGAGCGCGGAGGCCGGACTGACCTGGTGGCTGAACCGGTATGCCGGCCTCACCACCCGGGTGAGAACCGAGAAGCTGACCAGCAACCTGCCCGGCCGCGACTACACCGCCAACAGCATCTACCTCGGCGTGAAAGTGCAGCGCTGAAGGCCTATAAGCTTCGTTATCCTGGGGTCTCCGCGACGTCGCTACGCTCCTGCTTTGCCCGAGGATGACGAAAGTGCGGTGACTAAAATGCGGCCCCGCGGCGCTCGGATGGGCTCACCTCGTCGAGAAGCGTGCGGATGACGCCGGCCATGTTCTCATTCATGTCGCTGCGCCACAGCGCGAAGGCGACATTGGCCTCGACAAAACCCTCCGGCGAACCGCAATCGAAGGTGCGGCCCTGATAGTGATAGCCGTAGAAGGCCTGCTGCTTCTCCAGCTTCAGCATCGCGTCGGTGAGCTGGATCTCGTTGCCGGCGCCCTTCTCCTGCCCCTCCAGAATCCCAAAAATCTCGGGCTGCAGGATGTAGCGGCCGTTGATGTAGAGATTGGACGGCGCCGTGCCGGTCTTCGGTTTTTCCACCATTTCGGTGATACGGAACCCGTGATGCGTGTCTTCGCCGCGCCCGACAATGCCGTATCTATGCGCCTCCGCCGGATCGCATTCCTGCACGGCGATGATGTTGTTGCCGGTTTCCTCATAGAGCTCGACCATTGCCTTCGTGCAGCTCTTCTCCGACTGCATGATCATATCCGGCAACAACAGGGCGAACGGCTCGTCGCCGACCAGTTCGCGCGCGCACCAGACGGCATGGCCGAGACCCATCGGCACCTGCTGGCGGGTGAAGCTGGTCTGCCCTGGCGCCGGCTGCAGCCGTTGCAGGCGAGCAAGCTGCTCGTCCTTGCCGCGCTGTGCCAGCGTGTCATAGAGCTCGAACTGGATATCGAAATGGTCCTCGATGACCGCCTTGTTGCGGCCGGTGACGAAGATGAAATGCTCGATGCCCGCCTCGCGCGCCTCATCGACGACATACTGGATGACCGGCCTGTCGACGACGGTCAGCATCTCCTTGGGAACGGCCTTGGTGGCCGGGAGAAACCGCGTGCCGAGACCGGCGACCGGGAAAACTGCCTTGCGAACTCTCTTCATGCCTTCAATTATCCGTTTGCTGGCCAGCTCCGCAATCCCCGTCTCGCGACATTTTCACGCCGGAATTGAAGATTACTGGGGCAACTGAGGGGAAACTTCCACCGGTTAAAGCACCCAGGTGTCTTTTCGTTCCAGGCGACGCCTATGGTAAACTAATTCCTAACCCGGTTCGGCGATGAATGGTCTTTCCTGAGACAGAGAAGGAGGAAAAGATGTCCGTTCGCAATGCCGCAAAACGTTTCGCCAGCGTCATGACGGCGGCCAGCCTCTCGCTCGCTTTGCTGGTGCCGACCGGGCCGGCTTTCGCCGACGCCGGTTTCCGGCAATGGGTTGCCGGGTTCCGCGCCACCGCCATGGCGGGCGGCGTTTCCGGCTCCGTCTACGACCAGGCTTTCAGGACTATCAACGAGCCCGATCCGGTGGTGTTGGAAAAGGCCCGAACGCAGCCCGAATTCACCGCCCCCGCCTGGGATTATTTCGACAACCGCGTCCATGATCAGTCCGTCGCCGTCGGGCAGCAAATGGCGAAAAAGTGGAAGCCTTGGCTGGACAGGATCGAGGCAAGGTTCGGCGTCGACCGCTATGTTCTCCTGGCCATCTGGTCGATGGAATCGAACTATGGCGAGATCCTCAAGCGCGACGACATCATGCGCAACGTCATCCGTTCGCTGGCGACTTTGGGCTACGGCGACGCGAAACGTTCGAAATATGCCCGCACCCAGTTGGTCGCGGCGCTGAAGATCCTGCAAACCGGCGATATCGACGAGAGCCACCTGATGGGCTCCTGGGCGGGCGCCATGGGCCAGACCCAGTTCATCCCGACCAGCTACCAGCATTATGCCGTCGACATGGATGGCAACGGCAAGCGCGACATCTGGAATTCCATCCCCGATGCGCTGGCGACGTCAGCCAACCTGCTCAAGAAGAATGGCTGGCAGGCCGGAAAGACCTGGGGCTACGAAGTCACGTTGCCGGCAGGCAAATTGCCGGGCGGATCGAAGACGCTGGCACAATGGCAGGCGCTCGGCGTCGTCAGGGCCAGCGGCAAGCCGTTCAAGAACCTCACCGACAAGGCGACGCTGAAAGTGCCGGACGGGCGTGGCGGACCAGCCTTCCTGATGGTCAGGAATTTTTCGGTCATCAAGGCCTACAACAATGCCGACAAATACGCGCTGGCCGTTGGTCTGCTTGCCGATGAGATCGCCGGCGGCAGCGGCCTGGTCCAGGATTGGAACCGGCCTTTCACCAAGCTCAGCTTCGAGGAACGGCAGGAGTTGCAGAAGCGACTTTCCCAGCATGGCCTTTATGATGGCAAATTCGACGGCAAGATCGGCGACGGCTCGAAGACGGCCATCATGGCCTATCAGGCAAAGGTCGGCTTGACCCAGGATGGCTATCCGAGCTTGGAAGTGCTGAAATGGCTCAGGCAGAAATAGAGCCTGACGAAGTTGAGTAGGGAGGGAGCGATTGGTTTGGCCTGCGCGCATCGGCACGTTCGTTCGTCGCATGCCGGTGCTGATCCTGGCCTTCGCCGTGCTCGCCATTGCCGTGGCCGGCGCCGTCCATGCCCCAGCCATGGCGCAGGAGCAGCCGCAGCAGAGCCGAGGCTGGTCGTTGCGCGACCTTCTGTTTCCGCGCCGCAGCGAGCGGATCGAGCCGCCGCCGGACATCCAGCAGGCGAGGCCTAAGCCGAAGAAGAAACCTCGTGCGCCACGTCCACCCGAGGAGCCGGCAACGCCCGTGGTCGAAAAGGCGCCGGACGCCCGCACCGTCTTGGTGGTCGGCGACTTCATGGCGACGGGGCTCGCCGAGGGTCTGGACGAAGCCTTCGCCGAGAATACCGGTGTCAGGATCATTGTCCGCGGCAATGGCTCGTCAGGCTTCGTGCGCGATGATTTCTACAACTGGCCTGAACAGATCAAATCGCTGATCGAAACCGAAAAACCCGCCGCGGTGGTCGTCATGCTGGGGTCTAACGACCGCCAGCAGATGAAGGTCGGCGACGTGCGCGAGCAGCCTCGTTCCGAAAACTGGACCAAGGAATACGAACGCCGTACCGATGAGTTCGGCAAGGCAATCGCCACCGCCAAGGTGCCTTTCCTGTGGGTCGGCATGCCGGCCTTCCGGGTGCCGAAGATGACCTCGGACATGCTGGCCTTCAACGACATCTACCACAAGGCGGCCGAAAGCCACGGCGGCGAATTCGTCGATGTCTGGGACGGCTTCGTCGACGAGAACGGCGCCTTCATTACCAGCGGCCCCGACATGAACGGCCAGCCCGTGCGGCTACGCGCCGATGACGGCATCAACGTGTCCAAGGCAGGCAAGCGCAAGCTCGCCTTCTACACCGAAAGGCCGCTGCTGAAGATCCTTGGACTGGCAGCGCCCGGAAGCGTGGCACCGGCGGCAGCGCCGGCGGGCGCACCCGTCGAAGCACCGGCTCCGGCGGCCGCACCTATCGTCATCGATCGCACCCAACCCATGCTGCTCAGCGATCCCGCGCTCGACGGCGGCACCGAATTGCTCGGCGCTGCCCCGCCGCCGAAAGCCAATCCAGCTCTTCCCGGGGAAAGGCTGGTGATCGAGGGCAAGGCACCGGAGGCGTCGCCCGGACGCGCCGATGATTTCTCATGGCCGCCGAAGGCAAGTCCAGCAGCCGCGGCGGCAGCAAGCGACACCACGACGGCGATCAGCCCCTAGAGCAATTGCAGGAAAAGTGTGTAACGGTTTTCCCGGGAAAAGCGCGTAGCGCTTTCCCTAGGGAATTGCGTAAAGCAAAGAGTTAGAGCATGTTAGCGAGTCTATCAAACGCTGAACCGCTCTAACGCGGCAGGACGGTCGTCCCCATCAGCGCCTCGTCGATCGAGCGTGCCGCCTGGCGGCCTTCGCGGATCGCCCAGACAACCAGCGACTGGCCGCGGCGCACATCGCCCGCCGCGTAGAGCCGGTCGACGCTGGTCCTGTAGTCGCGGTCGTTGGCCTCGACATTCCTGGAACGGCGGCTGTCCGTGGTGATCTTCATCTCACCCTCCAGTTCCGCCGCAACCCCTCCCATCGCCGGGCCGGCAAAGCCGATGGCGATGAAGGCAAGATCGGCGCGGATGACGAATTCGGTGCCGGCGATCGGCTTGCGCTTCTCGTCGACCTCGCAGCACTTGACGCCGGTGAGCTGGCCTTCCTCGCCGATGAATTCGAGAGTCGCCACCTGGAATTCGCGTTCGGCGCCCTCAGCCTGCGAGGACGAGGTACGCATCTTCGTTGCCCAGTAGGGCCAGACGGAGAGCTTGTCTTCCTTCTCGGGCGGCTGCGGGCGGATGTCGAGTTGGGTGACGCGCACCGCACCCTGGCGGAAGGCGGTGCCGACGCAGTCGGACGCGGTATCGCCGCCACCGACGACGACGACATGCTGGCCACCGGCGATGATCGGATGCGACGGCCACGCCACGGACTGGATCGGCTCGCCGCCGACGCGGCGGTTCTGCTGCACCAGATAGGGCATCGCGTCATGCACGCCGCCGAGATCGTCACCGGGAATTCCGGCGGCGCGCGGCGTTTCCGAACCGCCGCAATAGAGCACGGCATCATGTTCGGTCAGCAGTTCCGCGACGGGCTTGTCGACGCCGACATTGACGCCGCAATGGAAGGTGACGCCCTCGCCCTGCATCTGTTCGACGCGCCGATCGATATAGTGCTTCTCGATCTTGAAGTCGGGAATACCGTAACGCATCAGCCCGCCGGGGCGGCTCTCGCGCTCGTAGACATGCACGTCGTGGCCAGCGCGGCCAAGCTGCTGGGCGGCCGCCATGCCGGCCGGGCCGGAGCCGATGATGGCGACCCGCTTGCCGGTCTTCTTCTCCGGCGGATAGGGCCTGATATGCCCGGTCTCGTAAGCCTTGTCCGCGATCGCCTGCTCCACCGTCTTGATGGCGACGGGAATGTCCTCGAGGTTGAGCGTACAGGCTTCCTCGCAGGGTGCCGGACAGATGCGGCCGGTGAACTCCGGGAAATTGTTAGTCGAGTGCAGGTTGCGGATCGCGTTGTCCCAGTCCCTGTTGTAGACGAGATCGTTCCAGTCGGGGATCTGGTTGTGGATCGGGCAGCCCGTCGGCCCGTGGCAGAACGGAATGCCGCAATCCATGCAGCGCGCGGCCTGTTTCTCGACCTCCTTGTCCGACATCGGCAGCGTGAACTCGCGGAAGTGCCGAATGCGGTCCGAGGCTGGCTGGTACTTGTGCACCTGCCGGTCGATTTCGAGAAAGCCTGTTACCTTGCCCATAGTCCAGTTCCTGCTGTCCAGATGGTGCGGTTTTCGCCGCACCCGTTAACCTCTTGAGGCAGCCATGGCAACCTTGAGCCCGAGGTCAAACTGTCGATGAAAGGGGCCGGGAAGCCTGGGCTCCCCGGCAATTCTCAAAAATCTATTCGGCCGCGACGCCCATGCGCATGCGTTCCATCTCGATCAGCGCGCGGCGGTATTCGACCGGCATGATCTTGCGGAATTTCGGCCGGAAAATCGTCCAGTCGTCGAGGATCTCGCGGCCGCGCACCGAACCCGTATAATGCACGTGGTTCGAGATCAGTTGGTAAAGCCGCTCCTCGTCGTGGCTGGTCATGTCGCCCGACACGTCAACGCGACCCTTGTGATCGAGGTCGCCGCCATGGTGCAGCAGCTTTTCCATGAGGTCGTCTTCTTCCGGAACCGGCTCCAGCTCGACCATGGCCATGTTGCAGCGCTCGGCGAAATCGCCCGCCTCGTCCAGCACATAGGCGACACCGCCCGACATGCCGGCGGCGAAGTTGCGGCCGGTTTTGCCGATGACGACGACGACGCCGCCGGTCATGTATTCGCAGCCATGGTCGCCAACGCCTTCGACGACGGCTGCCACGCCCGAATTGCGCACGGCGAAACGCTCGCCCGCTACGCCGGCGAAATAGGCCTCGCCCTCGGTCGCGCCATAGAGCACCGTGTTGCCGACGATGATGGAGTCGGCCGCGACGATCCTGGCCTCTTGCGGCGGCCGGATGACGATGCGTCCGCCCGACAGGCCCTTGCCGACATAGTCGTTGCCGGCACCGACGAGCTCGAACGAGATGCCGCGCGCCAGAAAGGCGCCGAAGGACTGCCCCGCGGTTCCGGTGAGCTTGACCTGGATCGTGTCCTCGCGCAGGCCCTTGTGCCTGAAGCGCTTGGCCACCTCACCCGACAGCATGGCGCCCGTCGAGCGGTCGACATTGCGGATGTCGACTTCGATCTTGACCGGCTGCTTGGTCTCCAGCGCGGGCCTGGCCAGTTCGATCAGCTTGCGGTCGAGCACATCATCGATCGGGTGCTTCTGCCGTTCGGTCCAGTGCGCCGCTTCATGCGGCGCATCGGGCTTGTAGAACATCTTCGAGAAGTCGAGCCCGCGCGCCTTCCAGTGCTGGATCACGTCGCGCTTTTCCAGAAGGTCGGCGTCGCCGATGATCTGGTCGATATGGGTGAAGCCCATCTCGGCGAGCAGCGCCCGCACCTCTTCAGCCACGTAGAAGAAGAAGTTGATGACGTGCTCGGGCGTGCCCTTGAAGCGCTTGCGCAGCACCGGGTCCTGCGTCGCCACACCGACCGGGCAGGTGTTGAGGTGGCACTTGCGCATCATGATGCAGCCGGCCGCGATCAGCGGCGCGGTCGAGAAGCCGAACTCGTCGGCGCCGAGCAGCGCGCCGATGATGACGTCGCGCCCGGTGCGCAAACCGCCATCGACCTGCAGCGCCACGCGTGAGCGCAGGCCGTTCAGCACCAGCGTCTGGTGCGTCTCGGCAAGACCCATTTCCCACGGGCTGCCGGCATGCTTGAGCGAGGTCAGCGGCGACGCGCCGGTGCCGCCATCATAGCCCGAAATGGTGATGTGGTCGGCGCGCGCCTTGGCGACGCCCGCCGCGACCGTGCCGACACCGACTTCCGACACCAGCTTGACCGACACGTCGGCCGCCGGATTGACGTTCTTCAGATCGTAGATCAGCTGCGCCAGGTCCTCGATCGAGTAGATATCGTGGTGCGGTGGCGGCGAGATCAGGCCGACGCCAGGCGTCGAGTGCCTCACCTTGGCGATGGTGGCGTCGACCTTGTGGCCTGGCAACTGGCCGCCCTCGCCGGGCTTGGCGCC
The DNA here is from genome assembly GCF_006440535.1 of Mesorhizobium sp. B2-5-13. Lineage (NCBI taxonomy): Bacteria > Pseudomonadati > Pseudomonadota > Alphaproteobacteria > Hyphomicrobiales > Phyllobacteriaceae > Mesorhizobium > Mesorhizobium sp. B2-5-13. Next base: position 248,925 of record NZ_VFUI01000003.1, read on the forward strand.
TTGCGCTACCTTGATCTGCATCATGTCGGAGTTGACGAGATATTCCGCAGTCACGCCGAACCGTCCCGAAGCGACCTGCTTGATCGCCGAGCGTTCCGGATTCTTGCCGCCGCCAGGCAGCGGCAGGTAGCGATCGGCCTCTTCGCCGCCTTCACCGGTGTTCGACTTGCCGCCGATCTGGTTCATGGCACGTGCCAGCGTGGTGTGCGCTTCCCTGGAAATCGAGCCGAACGACATCGCCCCGGTCGAGAAGCGCTTGACGATGTCGGCCGCCGGCATCACGTCGTCGAGTGCGACCTTCGTGCGGCCGGTCTCACCCGCCAGCTTGATCTTGAACAGGCCGCGGATGGTCTGGGCGCGGGCCGTCTCGCTGTCGATTTGCGCCGAATAGTCCTTGAACGTCTCCCACGATCCCTGGCGCACCGCGTGCTGCAAGGTGGCGACCGCGTCGGGCGACCACATATGCGCCTCGCCGCGCATGCGGAACAGATATTCGCCGCCGACCTCCAGGCTGTTGCGCAGCACCGGATCGCTGCCGAAACCGTCCGTGTGGCGACTGACGGTTTCGCCTGCGACCTCATCCAGTCCGACGCCTTCGATCAGCGTCGCGGTGCCGGTGAAGTATTGCTGCACGAAATCCGACTTCAGCCCGATAGCGTCGAATATCTGCGCGCCGCAATAAGACTGATAGGTCGAGATCCCCATCTTGGACATCACCTTGAGGATACCCTTGCCGATCGACTTGATGTAGCGCGACACCACTTCATAGGCGTCGACCTCTTCCGGCAGTTCGCCGCGCTTGTGCATGTCGAGCAGCGTGTCGAAGGCGAGATAGGGATTGATCGCTTCCGCGCCATAGCCGGCGAGGCAGCAGAAATGATGCACCTCGCGCGGCTCGCCGGATTCGACGACCAGGCCGACCGCGGTGCGCAGTCCCTTGCGGATCAGGTGGTGGTGCACGGCGGCCGTCGCCAGCAGTGCCGGAATGGCGATGCGGTCCGGCCCGAGCTGGCGGTCGGACAGGATGATGATGTTGTAGCCGCCGGCGACCGCCGCTTCGGCCCGCTCGCACAGACGTTCGACGGCGCCCTGCATGCCGGCAGCGCCCTCGCTCGATCCATAGGTGATGTCGATCGTCTTGGTGTCGAAACGGTCCTCGGTGTGGCCGATGGAGCGGATCTTCTCGAGGTCGCCATTGGTCAGGATCGGCTGGCGCACCTCGAGGCGCTTGCGCCGCGAATTGCCGACTAGGTCGAAGATGTTCGGCCGCGGTCCGATGAAGGACACCAGGCTCATCACCAGCTCCTCGCGGATCGGGTCGATCGGCGGGTTGGTGACCTGGGCGAAGTTCTGCTTGAAATAGGTGTAGAGCAGCTTCGACTTGTCCGACATCGCCGAGATCGGCGTGTCGGTGCCCATCGAGCCCACCGCTTCCTGGCCGGTGGTCGCCATCGGCGACATCAACAGCTTGGTGTCTTCCTGGGTGTAGCCGAACGCCTGCTGGCGATCGAGCAGGCTGACATCCTTGCGCAGCGCGCGAGGCTCCACCGGCTTCAAATCTTCCAGGATGAGCTGCGTATTGCCAAGCCAGGTCTTGTACGGGTGCTTGGTCGCGATCTCCGACTTGATCTCCTCGTCGGGGACGATGCGGCCCTTGGCCAGGTCGATCAGAAGCATGCGGCCGGGCTGCAGCCGCCACTTCTGGACGATCTTTTCCTCCGGCACCGGCAGCACGCCGGCTTCCGAAGCCATGATGACGCGGTCGTCATCGGTGACGATGTAGCGTGCAGGGCGCAATCCATTGCGGTCGAGCGTGGCGCCGATCTGGCGTCCATCGGTGAAAGCGACCGCCGCCGGCCCGTCCCACGGCTCCATCAACGCCGCATGGTACTCGTAGAAAGCCTTGCGGTCGGCATCCATGAGCTTGTTGCCGGCCCAGGCTTCCGGGATCAGCATCATCATGGCGTGGCTGAGGCTGTAGCCGCCCTGGAACAGGAACTCGAGCGCGTTGTCGAAGCACGCCGTATCGGACTGGCCGTCATAGGAGATCGGCCAGAGCTTCGAGATGTTGTTGCCGAACAGTTCGGAATCGACCGACGCCTGCCTGGCAGCCATCCAGTTGTTGTTGCCGCGCACGGTGTTGATCTCGCCATTGTGCGCGACCATGCGGTAGGGATGCGCCAGCTTCCACGATGGGAAGGTGTTGGTCGAGAAGCGCTGGTGGACGAGGATCAGCGCGGTCTCGAAACGCGGGTCCTTGAGGTCCTTGTAATAGGCGCCGACCTGATAGGCCAGGAACATGCCCTTGTAGACGATGGTGCGCGCCGACAGCGACACGCAATAGGCGCCGATGTCCTTGTTGTCGTTCTCGGCGTAGATGCGGCCCGAGATGACCTTGCGCAGCAGATAGAGCCTGGCCTCGTATTCCTCGTCGTCGGTGATATCAGCCGTGCGGCCGATGAAGACCTGGCGGTGGAAGGGCTCGGACGCGACGATGTCAGCCGCCTTCGACAGCGACGAATTATCGACGGGCACGTCACGGAATCCCAGCAGCGGGAGCCCTTCGGACTGCGCCGATTCCGCGATGATCTCTTCGACATGGGCGCGAAGGATGGCATCTTGCGGCATGAACCAGTGTCCAACGCCATACTGGCCTACCGGTGGCAGATCAATCCCTTGGGCCGCCATCTCCTCACGGAAAAAAAGATCCGGAAGCTGCACCAGCACGCCGGCGCCATCGCCGACCAGCGGATCGGCACCGACGGCGCCGCGATGCGTCAGGTTCTCGAGCACCGCAAGCCCGTCCTTGACGATCTGATGCGACTTCACGCCCTTCATGTTGACGATGAAGCCGACACCGCAGGCGTCATGTTCGTTGCGCGGATCGTAGAGTCCCTGGGCGGTGAGGCCGCCGGTGGTCGTGCGATTTTTGGTGGAGGTATTTTTGACGGCGGCCGCTTTCGTCTGCGCGGCCTGGCCGTTCGTCGCAGAGAGCGTCAATTCCGTCATCGTCCTGTCCTCCGTTCCGCGCCACTTGGCCTTGGTCAGCCTGGGGGCGCTGGTTTGCCTTGGCGAGCACTTGGGCTCGCCCTTCATCCTTGCGGCACGTCTTGCGAAATCGCCGAACCAAGCGGCGCGCCGCTGGTTCACATCCGGTATCGTACAGGCCAGAGCTGGTCCGTCCACCTGTCGCTCGCGGCAAAAGCCGGAGTGGCCTAAACGATACGCCAATCCAGCCTGTTTTGTGCGACAAAATAAGACAGCACTACTGTCCTAAATTTTTATGACAGAAATCCAGGACCCATACAAGACCGATTCACAAAAAACTTGGCCGCGCCGCGACACAAAATTTCGTGAGGCGGCTGCAAAACGTAAGCTTCGGTCTCTGAAGACGCCGCGAGCCCGACGCTGGCTTTACCCGTTTTCTTGTGTCTGGCTCTTGCGGGCGGGTCATGAAACCGGTCAAGGTCCGGCGATTTCCCCAGCACAGGCAGACGCATGTTCTTCGCTTCCGACAATTGGGCAGGCGCCCATCCAAACATTGCAGCCGGCCTTTCGGCCCACACCGCCGGCTTTTCGACCGCCTATGGCGATGGTGCCCTCGACCAAACCGTCTATCAGCGCTTCAGCGAGATTTTCGAGCGCGAAGTGGCCGTGTTCTTCGTGGCGACCGGCACCGCCGCCAATTCGCTGTCGCTGACGGCCTATAACAAGCCCGGCGGCATTTCCTTCGCCCACCGCGAATCGCATATCATCGAGGACGAGTGCGGCGCGCCGGAACATTTTTCCGGCGGCTCGCGGCTTCACGCCGTCGACGGCCCGCTGGGCAAGATCGAGCCACATAATCTGGACAAGGCGATCGGCCGTTTCGCCGGCGAGGTAGTCCATTGGGGCCGGCCGATGGCCGTTTCGGTCACCCAGTCGACCGAGGTCGGCACGATCTATGGCCTGGACGACATTGCCGCGATTGCGGCGATCGCCAAACACCATTCCGTGCCGCTGCACATGGACGGCGCCCGCTTCGCCAATGCGCTGGTCGCGCTCGACACCACGCCGGCTGAAATGACCTGGAAACGCGGCGTCGACATCCTGTCCTTCGGCGGCACCAAGAACGGCTGCTGGTGCGCCGAGGCGATCGTGCTGTTCGATCTCGATCGCGCCAAGGAATTGGCTTTTCTGCGCAAGCGTGCCGCCCAGCTGTTTTCGAAGTCGCGTTTCGTCGCAGCGCAGTTCGAAGCCTATTTCAAGGATGGGCTGTGGCTCGATACCGCCAGGCATGCCAATGCCATGGCCGCGCGCCTGGCGGCCGCGATCGAGGATTCGGCCACGGCAAAGCTCGCCTGGCTGCCGCAGGCCAACGAAGTCTTCGCGGTGATCAAGAAAACCGAAGCCGAGAAGCTGCAGGCGGCGGGCGCGGCCTTCTACGACTGGCACAGGCCGCACGGCTTCGACGGCCATATCGGCGAGGACGAGCTGCTCTATCGCTTCGTCACCAGCTTTGCGACGACCTCGGAGGAAGTCGACCGCTTTGGCCAGCTGATCGCGGGATAGTCAGGCTTCGCGACAACAAAAAAGCGGCGCCTTTCGGCGCCGCTTTCCGTCTCGGGAGGGAGACTAACCTTAGGCTGCCGTCTTGGCCTCGATCTGCTTGGCCTTGGCCGGAGCCGAGGTGATCGCGATCTTGCGCGGCTTCAGCTCTTCGGGAATGTTGCGCTTGAGGTCGACGAAGAGCAGGCCGTTCTTCAGCGCGGCGCCGACGACTTCAACGTGATCGGCAAGCTGGAAGCGGCGCTCGAAGGCCCTGGAGGCAATGCCGCGATAGAGCAGCTCGGAGCCTTCGCCGGTGCCCTCGTCCTTGCGCTCACCCTTCACCGTCAACACGTTGCGGTGGGCTTCGATGGAGATCTCGTCATCCGAGAAGCCGGCAACCGCCATCGAGATGCGGTAGGAATCCTCACCGGTGCGCTCGATGTTGTAGGGCGGATAGGTCTGCGCGCCATCGGGCTGCGCGAGCGAATCGAGCATGGTGAAGAGACGGTCGAAGCCGACGGTCGAACGGTAAAGCGGGGAAAAATCAACGTGACGCATGAGGTGTTCTCCTGTTGAGCAACATGGTTTGCGTATGGCCGGTGCGAAACCCGTAAGCGGCGTTTCGGCTGGACCAGCCCCGACATTGGCGGCCGCAACCCACATCTGGGGAGCGTTCGAAAGCATTTCAAGTTGCGTTTGACGGCAAAAAGAGTGAGGCCGCCGGCCTTTGATGAACGGCAGATGAACCGGCGCTTCGGCGCCCGTTCAGACAGCCGCCGCTAAAGTGGCTTTCAAGATCAAGGATTGGCGGCGCCGGATTTGCAGAGGTGCCGCATCGAGGCCGAACCGGGTGTTAACGTCCCTTCCTCCCGGATCGACAGGGGCCGGAAGCGTGCTCAAAGCCGCTTCCGGCCTTCCCCGTTGCAGGCCTCCGTAACCCGGATTTGCTTTGCTTTTGATGTGTGGGCGTCTATCACCTTGACGAGGCTGGCCGTGAAGGGCTGGCGCGCCAAGACGCCGAGCACAAAGCGCCGAATGACGGATCTTTTCCACGACACACCCCTTTTTCACGAAATTGAAGGCAATCCGCGACCGGAAAACGTCACGGGCGGCTTTTTCACCACGCGCGACGGCAAGAAGATCCGTTATGGCCTGTTCGCGGCGGTGGCGCGTCCAATGCGGGGCACCGTGGTGCTGCTCGGCGGCCGCAACGAGTGCATCGAGAAATATTTCGAGACCATCCGCGACCTTGCCGCGCGGGGCTTCGGTGTCGCCACCCTCGACTGGCGCGGTCAGGGCGATTCCGACCGGCTGATCCGCGATCGCCAGCGCGGCTATGTCAGGTCGTTCCGCGACTATACGGCCGATCTGGAGCAGTTCTTCGAGGAGATCGTGCTGCCGGACTGCCGTGGACCCTATTACATCCTGGCCCATTCCGCCGGGGCGGTAATCACGCTGCTTGCCGCGCCGTCGATGGTGAACCGCGTGCGGCGCATGGTGCTGATCGCGCCATTCCTGACGTTGCCCGACCTGCCGGTCTCGATAGGGACGGTGCGCCGGGTCTGTTCGATTTTCTGCGCCCTGGGGCTCGGCCGGCTCTATGCCGCCTGGGGTCCACGCCCGAGACAGACGCTGCCTTTCGAGGTCAACAAGGTGACATCAGATCCGCAACGCTATCGCCGCAACACGCGCATCTATGAAGAATATCCGCAACTGGCACTTGGCGGCCCGACTGTCCGCTGGCTGCAGGCGGCGGCGAAGGCGTCGGAAGCCATAAGCGACCCCGACTTCATGGCCCGCATTCAGGTGCCTCTGCTGATCATCGCCGCCGGCGCCGACCAGGTCGTCTCGACCAAGGCGGTGGAAGCATATGCGAGAAATCTGAGACTCGGTTCGCTGTTGATGATCGACGGCGCCAAACACGAAATCCTGCAGGAAGTCGACCTCTACCGCGAACAATTCCTCGCCGCCTTCGACGCCTTCGTCCCCGGCTCGGACGATCCGACGGCCTGACCTCATTCAGGCAGGTCTACGGGCGCACCCCTGCGGAATTCCAGCGCTCGATAAGGCTGCACTGAGCAGGGGCGATATCAGCCGTGCAGGGCGGCCATGGCGGCGGCATGAAGCTCCGGTGTCGCCGCCGCCAGAACATCGCCGCCATTCTCCGCCGGCCCGCCGTCGAAAGTGGTGACGACACCGCCGGCTTTCTCGATGATCGGGATCAGCGCCACGATGTCATAGGGCTTCAATCCAGGATCGGCGACGATGTCGACGCTTCCCGAGGCGATCATGGCGAAGGCATAGCAATCGGCGCCATAACGGGCGAGCTGGATTTGCCGCTCGAACGCGTCATAGCGATTGCGCGCCTCGCCCTTGAACAGCGCCGGCGTTGTGGTGAACAACGTCGCTTCGGCCAGCTTCGTCGTCTTGCGGGTCGACAGTTTTCGCGGACCTCCCGGTCCCTCATAGTGGGAGCCGGAGCCATTGGCGTAGAACAGCTCGCCGGTGAAGGGCTGCGCCATCATGCCGGCGACCGCGTCACCATCGACCGTCAGCCCGACCAATGTCCCCCACACCGGCAGGCCGGAGATGAAGGCGCGCGTGCCGTCGATCGGGTCGATCACCCAGACATGCCGGCTGGAAATGTTCTCGCTGCCATGCTCTTCGCCCAGGATACCGTGGTCGGGATACTCGGCCGATATCAGCGCCCGGATGGCGCGCTCGGCCTCGCGGTCGGCCTCGGTGACCGGGTCGAAACTGCCCTTCTCCTTGTTGGCGACCGCACCTTGGGCGCGAAAGCGCGGCAAGGTCTCGGCGGCCGCCGCTTGCGCGATGCGGCGCATGAAATCGATGCTGATGTCCAACTGATTCTCCCGAATTACGGCATGCCCGGACTGTCGTTTGCCGCCACTTTCGTGCCAAAACAAGGGTGTTCGAGGATTATTCGCCAGCGACATCTGTTGCCCAAATATCACGTTCCCGCCAACGAAACGCAATTTCCACATCACTCTGAATTAAAAAAGCCTAAACGTCGCTTGACATTTGTGCGCTGCACAATACCATCAATGATGGACAGGGTTTCCTGTCCATGCCCTCCTTGGGCGTTTCCTCCCTAGACTTCGACCGTATCGTGCAAACGATGCGGTCTTTTTTTCACCGCCGCTCCCGGAGCGTGCCGCCCAAATACTGCAAAGGGTCCAAATACCGCAAAGTGTATTGGGCAGTGGCACGCATGAGACAAGGCGTGATCTTCACTCCGCGGCCAGCGGCAGGTCGATGAAATGATGGTCTGGCATCGCCATCAGGTCGGCTGAAAATCGCGTCAGATCGTCGGCCAGCGCGTCGAAGCCGGCGGCTTTCTCGAATGTCCGCTCATTCATGTAGAGCCCGCGATTGACCTCGATCTGCAGCGCATGCAGATGACGCGCCGGGCGGCCATAGTGTTCCGTGATGAAACCGCCGGCGTAAGGCTTGTTGTGAGCGACGGTATAGCCCATCGCGGTCAGCAGGCCGATCGCGGTTTCGGTCAGGGCCGCGGTGGCCGAGATGCCGAAACGGTCGCCGATGATGAAATCCGGCCGCAGCCCGTTGTCACCGACGCGGATGCTCGCCGGCATCGAGTGGCAGTCGATCAGCACGGCAAAGCCGAAACGGGCATGGGTCCTGGTCAAAAGCCGCTTCAGCGTTTCGTGATAGGGCTTGTAGACGGCCTCGATGCGGGCAACCGCCTCGGCGAGCGGCAAGCGGCCCGCATAGATGTCGAGCCCCTCGCCCACCAGCTTCGGCACGGTGCCGAGCCCGCCGGCCACGCGCGCGGAGCGGATGTTGCAGAAGGACGGCACCGGCTCGGCGAACATGCGCGGGTCGAGTTCCCAGGGCTCACGGTTGACGTCGAGATAGGCACGCGGGAAATTCGCCGCCAGCATCGGCGCGCCCAGCGCCACGGCGCCGCCGAACAGCTCGTCGACATAGCAATCCTCTGAGCGGCGGATGGCGTTGCGATCGAGCCTTGCCATGGCAAGGAAGCGTTCGGGATAGTAACGGCCGCTATGCGGTGAATTGAAGAGAAAGGGGACGCGCTGCTCGGCGCCCGAACGGATTTCGAAGGGTGGAAAGACCGAAAAATCCTCGGCTGCCGTCTTCAATTTGAACGAACCCGAAAACACCAGTGCATCATGGCATGAAACTGCCACCTTGCTGGCCGCATGTCCAGCATTTCGGCGGTCGTGCCGCTGGGCAAATGTGGGTCAAGCGCGTCCGCGTTCACTTGATGTTTACTCTCACCTCCTCATATACAGGATGGTTAACGGGCCTGCCCCACGGCAGTCTCGGGCGGGTGATTCGGACGGGATATCATGGCACGCATTCTTCTGGCGGAAGACGACGACGATATGCGTCGGTTCCTCGTCAAGGCGCTGGAGCGCGCCGGCTATCAGGTCAGCGATTTCGACAACGGCGCCAGCGCCTACGAGCGGCTGCGCGAGGAACCGTTCTCGCTGCTTCTGACCGACATTGTCATGCCGGAGATGGACGGCATCGAGCTGGCGCGTCGCGCCACGGAGATCGACCCCGACCTCAAGGTGATGTTCATCACCGGTTTTGCCGCCGTTGCGCTGAACCCGGATTCCAAGGCGCCGAAAGACGCCAAGGTGCTGTCCAAGCCCTTCCACTTGCGCGATCTCGTCAACGAGGTCGAAAAGATGCTGCAGGCGGCCTGAGCCGCCTCCCGCAAGCCGCCGGGCGTCAACCACAGCCGCGGCGAGACGACATGTATTTCCTCTTTTCCTGCTATTGACGCGCCGGACCAAAAATGGTGTATGCGCGGCTTCGGATGGGCGTGTAGCTCAGCGGGAGAGCACTGCATTGACATTGCAGGGGTCACAGGTTCAATCCCTGTCACGCCCACCATCCAACCCGGACAATCGGACCTTGCATCGCGGAGCGCCCGTCTTGGCGCCGGCTGGGATGGACGACGGCTGATCCGATCGCGAAACTCGCTTAAATGCCTGCGACGGCGCAGAGGCTCTTCATCCTGGCAATCGCCATCTCCGGATCCGCCAGCAGTCCAGCCTGGTCGGCTAGGCGGAAGACATCGGCATAATGGCGGATGCCGCGCGCCGACTGCATGCCGCCAACCATCGCGAAATGATCCTGGTGGCCGTTCAGCCAGGCCATGAAGACGATGCCGGCTTTATAATATTCGGTCGGCGCCTCGAAGATTTTTCGCGACAGCGGCACGGTCGGCGCCATCAGCGCGTCGTAGCCGGCACGATCGCCGTCAGCCAGCTTCGCCAGCGCGGCATTGGCAACCGGGGCGATCGCGTCGAAAATGCCGAGCAATGCGTGCGAGTGCCGCTTGCCGTCTCCGGCGATCAGTTCGGGATAATTGAAGTCGTCGCCGGTGAACATCAACACGCCGTCCGGCAGGCGGTTCCTGAGCGCCACCTCCTTGCCGGCGTCGAGCAGCGATATCTTGATGCCTTCGACCTTGCCGGCGTGGCGCTCGATGATGGCGATCACCGTATCGAGCGCGGCCTCAAAATCGTCGCTGCCCCAATAACTCCTCAAGGCCGGATCAAACATGTCGCCCAGCCAGTGCAGGATGACCTTGCCGGAGGCTTGGCCCAATATGCGGTCGTAAACCAGGGCGTAATCGTCGGGCCCCTTCGCCACGGCCGCCAGGGCGCGGCTGGCCATCATGATCGCCTTGCCGCCCTGGCCTTCGATGAAAGCGAACTGCTCCTCATAGGCGGCGATCACATCGTCCAGTGTCCTGGCCGACGCCGGCGCCAGATGGTCGGTTCCGGCACCCGAGGCGAGATCGGCGCCAGCGACGGTCTGCGCCTCCGCGATTGAACGGCGGATCAATTCCCGCGCATTTGTCCAATCGAAGCCCATGCCGCGCTGCGACGTGTCCATCGCCTCTGCGGTGCGGAAGCCGAGGCGCCACAGATGATGACGAAACGCCATCGTCCTGTCCCAGTCGACCACTGGCCGCGACCACGGATCGGTCATCTTGAGGGGATCGGCAACGACATGCGCTGCGGCATAGGCGATGCGCGGGAACCCCGCGCCGATCACCGGCTGGACCGGCTGTCCGACAAGCGCGTAACGTGTGCTGCGGCCACTCTCGCCCGGCAAGGCAATATCCATCAATCTCTCCCTTTCGACACCTATCAAATGGAACGTTCCAATAAATCAAGAACCTCTAGATTCGAAATGGCCGGCCAGCCAATGCTGCGTTGCAGCACAAAATGGCCCTGGATGGCATGTTTCTTGATCACGTATGATCGCTTCCTTCTGATTGAGAAAAAATCCCGATTGACTTGCCTACGATGCAGAGATTAGAACGTTCCAATAAAAGTCGATTTAGAAAACCGGGAGGATATCAGGATGGCCAGTCGGGCCAAGGCGACGATCTTCGACATTGCCCGCGAGGCGGGCGTGTCCAAATCGACGGTGTCGCTCGTGCTCCAGGGCAGCGGGCTGATCCGCCCCGAAACCGCGGTCAAGGTGCGCAAGGCGATCGAGGATGTCGGCTATGTCTACAACCGCGGCGCCGCCAATCTGCGCAAGGCCCATTCCAACGTCATCGGCATGGTCATCAACGATCTCACCAATCCCTTCTTCGCGGAACTGGCAGTGGGCATGGAGCGTGTTTTTCAATCGGCCGGCATCGTGCCCTTCATCGCCAACACGGCCGAAAATCCAGTGCGCCAGGAAGAAGTGCTGAAGTCTCTGATGGAACAGGGCGTCGCCGGGCTCATCGTTTCCCCGGCGCGCGGCACCACGCCAGGGGCGTTCCGGCGGCTGGAAATAGCCGGTCTGCCGATTGCCTTCGCCATGCGCCGGCTGCCTGAAAGCCGCATTCCGGTGATTGCTCCCGACAATCATCGGGGCGCCTATCTCGCGACCGCTCATCTCGTCGGCAAGGGACATCGACGCCTGGCCTTCTTCGGCGGCTCGTCTGATCTGGTGGTCTACCATGAGCGGCTGGGCGGCTTTCGCGAGGCCTGCGAGACGCTCGGCATCGACGCTCGCGACGCGCTCATCATCGAGGGCGAGACCAACCGCAAGGGCGGCATGGCCTGCCTGGAAACGTCACTCGCAATGGCGGAGTCGCCAACCGCGGCGCTCTGCTTCAACGATGCCGTTGCCTTCGGCGTCATGCTAGCGCTGCGCAAGCGTGGACTTGAGCCGGGCCCGGATTTCGCCGTCGTCGGCTTCGACGATGTGGTCGAGGCCGAACATTATATGCCGCCGCTGACCAGCGTCGCGGTGGACTCCGCCGGTCTCGGCGAACGCGCGGCCCACGTCATGATCAAGATGATCCAGTCGCGCACCACGCGCGCCGAGGACCATATCGGCGCCGTCAATCTCGTGGTCAGGGAAAGCTGCGGCCCAGATCGCCGCACGCAAAAAAGGCCTACGGGAGCCGCGACATGAGCGTCAAATGGGGGCTGATCGGCGCCAGCACGATCGCCCGGCAATTCATGATCGACGCCATTCGCGCGCAGCCCGATGGCGAGATCGCGGCGGTAATGGGCTCCAACTCCGAACGCGCCACGGCCTACGCAAGGGAAAATGGTATTCCAGCCGCCGTATCAAATCTCGATACCTTGCTCGGATCCGACATCGACGCCGTCTACATCTCGACCACCAACGAATTGCACCTCGAACAGGCGCTGGCCGCGATCAAGGCGGGAAAGCATGTGCTGTGTGAAAAGCCGCTGGCGCTGACCAGCGACGACGCGCGCAGAATGGTCGTTGCGGCCAAGGCCGCGGGCATCGTGCTCGGAACCAATCATCATCTGCGCAACGCCGGCGCGCACCGTGCCATGCGCGAGGCGATTGCCGTCGGTCGCATAGGCCAGCCGATCGCCGCGCGGGTCTTCCACGCCGTCTACCTGCCCGAAAACCTCCAGGGTTGGCGCATCGCCAGGCCTGAGGCGGGCGGCGGCGTGGTGCTCGACATCACCGTGCACGATGCCGACACGCTGCGCTTCGTGCTTGGCGACGATCCGGTCGAGGTTTCCGCCTTCACGCAATCCGCCGGTATGGCCGGCAGCGGGCTGGAAGACGGCGCCATGTGCATCTGGCGCTTCAAGTCGGGCCTCATCGCGCAATCGCATGAAGGCTTCACCACCAGATTTGCCGACACCGGCTTCGAGGTGCACGGCTCCCAAGGCTCGCTGATCGCCCGTAACGTGATGACGCAGAAACCGGTCGGCTCGGTCCTTCTGCGCACCGCCAGCGGCGAAGAACAATTGAGCTTCGACCGCGAGAATCTCTATGTCAGGTCGGTGCGCCGGTTCCATGCCGCGATCCGTGGCGAGGGCCAGCCTTCCGCCACCGGCGAGGACGGCATCTGGTCGCTCGCCGCGGCCGAGGCGGCATTGCAATCGGCCAATTCCGGCAGAGCCGTCAAGATCGACCCGAAACTCGGGAGCATGAATTGAGCAAGGTCGTTTCGTCGGCGCAGGCAGCCAGCCTGATCAAGGATGGCATGGTCGTCTCGGTGTCCTCGTCGAGCGGCCTCGGCTGTCCGGACGCCGTGCTCGCCGCCATCGGCGAACGCTTTGACAGCGAGGGCCATCCGAAGGACATCACCACGCTGCACCCGATCGCCGCCGGCGATATGTATGGCATCAAGGGCATCGATCATCTGGCCAAGCCGGGCCTGTTGAAGCGTACGCTGTGCGGCTCCTATCCGTCGGGTCCCTCCTCCGCCGAGCCGCCGCGGATCTGGAAGATGATCGGCGACAATGCCGTTGCCGCCTATAACGTGCCGTCCGGCATCCTGTTCGACATGCACCGCGAGGCCGCGGCCAAGCGGCCGGGCGTGCTGACCAAGGTCGGCCTCGACACTTTCGCCGACCCGCGCCACCAGGGCTGCGCGATGAACGCCGCCGCCGGCGAGCCGATCGTCTCGGTGCAGCAATTCGACGGCGAGGAATGGCTCTATTTCCGCGCCATCGTGCCCCAGGTTTCGATCATCCGCGCCACCACGGCGGATGAGCGCGGCAACCTGACCTATGAGCATGAGGGCGCCTATCTCGGCGGCCTGGAACAGGCGCTCGCCGCCCGCAACAATGGCGGCATCGTCATCGCGCAGGTCAAACGCGTCGTCGAGAACGGCACGCTGAAACCGCATGATGTGCGCGTGCCGGGCGTGCTGGTCGATCATGTCGTCGTCGCGCCCGACCAGTTGCAGACTACGCTGACGCCTTACGATCCGGCGATTTCGGGTGAAATCTTCCGGCCGCTGTCGAGCTTCCGCACGCCGGAAATGAACGTTCAGAAGGTGATCGCGCGCCGCGTCGCCATGGAGCTTCGCGACGGCATGGCCGTCAATATCGGCTTCGGCATCTCGGCCAACGTGCCGCGCATCCTTCTGGAAGAAGGCCAGCACGGCAAGGTCACCTGGCTGATCGAACAGGGCGCTGTCGGCGGCGTGCCGCTGCTCGACTTCAAGTTCGGCTGCGCCTCCAATGCCGAGGCGATCATGCCCTCGCCGCACCAGTTCATCTATTTCCAGGCTGGCGGCTTCGACGCTTCGCTGCTCTCCTTCCTGCAGATCGACCGCCACGGCTCGGTCAACGTCTCGAAGCTTTCGGCACGGCCGCATGTCACCGCCGGCGCCGGCGGCTTCGTCGACATCACGTCGCGGGCGAAGAAGATCGTGTTTTCCGGCTTCTTCAATGCCGGAGCCAAGCTGTCGCTCGCCGATGGCGGCATCCGCATCGACGCGGAAGGCAAGGTCAAGAAAGTCGTCGAGGAGGTCGAGCAAATCTCCTTCTCCGGCAAGCGCGCCGTCGCGCAGGGACAGGATATCACCTATGTGACCGAGCGTTGCGTGATGAAGCTGACATCAGATGGGCTGATGGTGACGGAACTGGCGCCGGGCATCGACCTCGAGCGCGATGTGCTTGGTCAAGCCGAGATCCCGCTCAATGTAGCCAACGACCTCAAGGTGACGCCGACCGCGCTCTACCAGGATCGGCCGATCGGCCTTTCGCTCAATGGCAGCACCCCGCTCGGAGGCGTGCATGGCTGAGCGCCTCGTCACCTTTCAGCAGGATGGTGCGATCGGCACCGTCACCTTGCGCCGGCCCGAAAAATTCAACGCGCTCGACATCCCGATGCTGCGCGCGCTGGAAGCGGCGCTCGACGAGGCGGAAAGCGCCGAAGGTGTGCGCGTGGTGCTCATATGCGGCGAAGGCAAGGGTTTTTGCGCCGGCGGCGATGTCGAAGCCTGGGGCGGCATGAGTGCCGCCGATTTCCAGGTGCAATGGGTGCGCTACGGCCACCGTGTCTTCGACCGGCTGGCACGGCTGCGGCAGCCGACCATCGCCGTTCTGTCCGGCCATGCGCTCGGCGGTGGGCTCGAATTGGCTGTCGCTTGCGATTTTCGCGTCGCGGAAACGCAGGTGAAACTCGGCTTTCCCGAAACCTCGATCGGCGTCGTCCCCGGCTGGTCCGGCACGCAACGCGCGGTGCGCCGCCTCGGCGCTCAGACGGTGCGCCGTATGGCTGTCGGTGGCGAGATTTTTCTGGCGGCGGAAGCGCTTGCGCTGGGTATCGTCGACCGCATCGTCGAAACCGGCAAAGCGTCGGGTGAAGCCAAGACATGGGCTGAAAAAATCGCCGAACGCGGGCCGCTGGCGACCGAAGCCGCCAAGCTGATGATCGCAGTGGCGGAAGGCGAAGAAAGCGCTGCCGCGACCGAAGCCTTGGCCAGCGGCTTCATAGCGCTCACCGGCGATCTCAAGGCCGGCGTCGGCTCCTTCAAGACCAAGCAAAAGCCCGTGTTTTCGCGTTCCTAGGACAGAGTGGAAATCACATGAATGCACCTCTCAAGATTTCCATGCCTGCCGAGGCCTCCGCGGCTCCCAAGGCATACAAGCTTCTGATCGACGGCAAGCATGTCGATGCCCGCGACGGCCGCATGCTGGAACGCAAGAGCCCCGGCCACGGCTTCACCGTTTCACATTATGCCCAGGCAGGTGCCGCCGAAGTGGAAGCCGCGATGCAGGCAGCGCACAGGGCGTTCGAGACCGGTCCCTGGCCGCGCATGAAAGCGGCCGAGCGCGCCGCGATCCTGCTCAAGACGGCCGACCTGATCGAGGCGCGACTGGAAGACATCGCGCGGCTCGATGCGCTGGAATCCGGCAAGCCGATCGCCCAGGCGCGCAGCGAGATCGGCGGCGCCGTTGACATCTGGCGCTATGCCGCTTCGCTGGCCCGCACGTTGCACGGCGAAAGCTACGCCAATCTCGGCGATGCCATGCTGGGCGTGGTGCTGCGCGAGCCGATCGGCGTCGTCTCGATCATCACGCCGTGGAATTTTCCGTTCCTCATCGTCAGCCAGAAACTGCCTTTCGCGCTGGCCGCCGGCTGCACGGCGGTGGTCAAGCCAAGCGAAATGACTTCGGCCTCGACCTTCGTGCTTGGCGACATCCTGCTCGAAGCCGGCGTGCCCGCCGGCGTCATCAATATCCTCGCCGGTCTCGGCGCCGATGTCGGCGCGCCGATGGTCAGCCATCCCCTGGTCGAGATGGTTTCGTTCACCGGCTCCACCCGCGTCGGCAAGATGACCATGGCGGCGGCCTCGAACTCCCTGAAGAAGGTGTCGATGGAGCTCGGCGGCAAGAACGGCCAGATCGTCTTTCCCGATGCCGATCTCGAGGCGGCCGCCGATGCAGCGGTGTTCGGCGGCTTCTTCAATGCCGGCGAATGCTGCAATGCCGGCAGCCGGCTGATCGTGCACGAGGCGATCGCCGACGATTTCCTGGCCGCGGTGAAGGCGTTGACAGCCAAGGTAACCGTGGGCGATCCGCTCGATGACAGGACCAAGGTCGGCGCGATGATTTCCTCCGACCATCTGGCCAAGGTGACGGATTACGTGGCGGCAGCCGCGAGTGACGGCGGCAGCATCTACAGCGGCGGCGGGCAACTCCCCTCCAATGCCGGCCAATATCTCGACCCGACGATCTTACGCGACGTCACCGAAAACATGGCCGTCGCCCGCGAGGAAGTGTTCGGGCCGGTGCTATCGGTGTTGACTTTTGAATCGATTGAAAGGGCGTTGCACATTGCCAACAACACGCCCTATGGTCTGTCGGCGGGTGTGTGGAGCACCAGCATCGACACCTGCATGTCGGTGGCGCGGGGCGTGCGTTCGGGGACAGTCTGGGTGAACACGTTCATGGAAGGTTATCCCGAACTGCCGTTCGGCGGCTACAAGCAGTCGGGCCTGGGCCGCGAACTCGGCAAGCGCGCCGTCGAGGACTATACCGAGGAAAAGACAATCCAGTTTCATCGCGGCCAGCGCACCGGTTGGTGGGTCGGCTGAGTTGGGAAGAACCCGGTGGGCTGCCACCGGTCGTGTAATGCAACAAGGGAGGAAGTACATGTTGCGCAAACTGCTTATCGGAACGGCGCTCGCTTCGGGCCTGGCTTTCGCGGCCCATGCCGAGGACGTCAAGGAAGTGCAGATGCTGCATTGGTGGACGTCGGGCGGCGAAGCGGCTGCTCTCAACGTGCTCAAGGGCGATCTGGCCAAGGAAGGCTATGCCTGGAAGGACGTTCCCGTGGCCGGCGGCGGCGGTGATGCCGCCATGACCGCGCTGAAGGCGATGGTCGCGGCCGGCAACTATCCGACCGCCTCGCAGATGCTCGGCTACACAGTGCTCGACTATGCCGCTGCCGGCGTCATGGGCGACCTCACGGAGACGGCGAAGAAGGAAGGCTGGGACAAGTCGGTTCCGGCCGCCCTGCAGAAATTCTCCGTCTATGACGGCAAGTGGGTTGCCGCTCCGGTCAACGTCCACTCCGTCAACTGGCTTTGGATCAACAAGGCGGTGATGGACAAGATCGGCGGCACCGAGCCGAAGACCTTCGACGACTTCGTCGCCCTGCTCGACAAGGCCAAGGCGGCTGGGGTCACCCCGCTCGCGCTTGGTGGCCAGAACTGGCAGGAAGCAACCATGTTCGATTCCGTCGTGCTGTCGACCGGCGGACCTGAGTTCTACAAGAAGGCGATGAACGACCTCGACGACGCGTCGCTCAAGTCCGATACGATGAAGAAGTCGTTCGACAATCTCGCCAAGCTCGTCACCTATGTCGACCCGAACTTCTCGGGCCGCGACTGGAACCTCGCCACCGCCATGGTCATCAAGGGCGATGCGCTGGTGCAGGTCATGGGCGACTGGGCCAAGGGCGAGTTCCACGCCGCTAAAAAGACGCCGGGTACGGACTTCCTCTGCTATCGCTTCCCGGGCACCGACGGCTCGGTGATCTACAACTCCGACATGTTCGGCATGTTCAACGTCCCGGACGACCGCAAGGCCGCCCAGGTTGCACTCGCCACCGCCACTTTGTCGAAGAGCTTCCAGTCGGCCTTCAACGTCGTCAAGGGTTCGGTTCCGGCCCGCACCGACGTGCCTGACACCGACTTCGACGCTTGCGGCAAGAAGGGTATTGCCGACCTGAAGAAGGCCAATGAAGGCGGCACGCTGTTCGGCTCGCTCGCCCAGGGCTATGGCGCGCCCCCGGCTGTCGCCAACGCCTACAAGGACGTCATCTCCAAATTCGTCCATGGTCAGATCAAGACCTCGGACGAGGCCGTGACCGAACTGGTCAAGGCAATCGACGACGCCAAGTAAGCGTTACGCACGAAAACGCCTTCCCCGCTCCGGCGGGGAAGGTCCCGTGAGGCCGGTCGGCCGGACGCCGATGGGAGGAACCCATGAGCACAGTTGCGACAAGCCAGATCAAGCTGACGCCGGAGCATGCCCGCCCGCGCACCTCTGTGCGGTCGCGCCTGCAGGACGCCTTGCCGAAAATCGTGCTGGCGCCGAGCTTCGCCATCACTATCGTTTTCGTCTACGGCTTCATCCTGTGGACGATCTACCTATCCTTCACCAACTCCAAGACCTTCCCGTCCTACGCTATAACGGGCGGGCGCGCCTATCAGCGACTGTGGGGCTGGACTTTCGACACCGACCCGCCATCGAGCTGGTACACGTCGATCACCAATATGGGCATTTTCGGCTTTCTCTACATCTTGATCTGCCTGGCGCTCGGCCTGTTCCTGGCCATCCTGCTCGACCAGAAGATCCGTGGTGAAGGCGTGCTGCGTCCGATCTATCTCTACCCGATGGCGCTCTCCTTCATCGTCACCGGCGTTGCCTGGAAATGGTTCCTCGACCCTGGCCTCGGTCTCGAGCAGACGCTGCATCAATGGGGCTGGACGAGCTTCCATTTCGACTGGATCAAGAACAAGGATTTCGTCATCTACACCGTGGTCATCGCCGGTGTCTGGCAGGCCTCCGGCTTTATCATGGCGATGTTCCTGGCCGGCCTGCGCGGCATCGACGGCGAGATCATGAAAGCGGCGCAGATCGACGGCGCCACCACCTTCCAGCTCTATCGCCGCATCGTCATTCCGCTCTTGCGGCCGATCTTCCTGTCAGCCTTCATCGTGCTCGCGCACCTTGCCATCAAATCTTACGATCTGGTTGTGGCGCTGACCAGCGGTGGCCCCGGCGGCTCGGCCTGGCTGCCGTCCAACTTCATGTATGAATACACCTTCAAGCGCAACGAAATGGCCGTCGGTTCGGCAAGTGCCGTGATCATGCTGATGACCATCGTCGCCATCATCGTGCCCTATCTCTATTCGGAACTCAGGGAGAAGTCGCGATGAGCGCCGTAACCACTCCCACCCGCCAGGCCAGCGGCGGCATGAACGTCAAGATCGTCAACCGCATCGTCATCTACGGGCTTCTGGCGCTGTTCGCGCTGTTCTACCTGATGCCGCTGTTTGTCATGCTGGTGACCTCGTTCAAGACCATGGACGAGATCCAGAACGGCAACATGCTGGCGCTGCCCAAGGCGCCGACCTTCGAGCCCTGGCTGAAGGCATGGGGCGAGACCTGCGTTGGCCTCACCTGCGCCGGCATCAAGGGCTATTTCTGGAACTCCATCAAGATGGTGGTTCCCGCCGTGCTGATCTCGACCATGCTCGGCGCGCTCAACGGCTACGTGCTGACCAAATGGCGTTTCCGCGGCGCGACACTGGTGTTCGGGCTGATGCTGTTTGCCTGCTTCATCCCGTTCCAGTCGGTGCTCTTGCCGATGGCGACGATCCTGGGCAGCCTCGGACGGTTCGGCGTGACGCTGCAGAACACGGTCGGAACCAGCTTCGGCCTCGGCAACCCGACGGTCAACCTGGTGTTCGTCCACGTCGTCTACGGCATCGGCTTCACCACGCTGTTCTTCCGTAACTATTATGAGGCGTTCCCGACCGAACTGGTGAAGGCCGCGCAGGTGGACGGCGCTTCCTTCTTCCAGATCTTCCGGCGCATCATGCTGCCGAACTCGATGCCGATCTTCGTCGTCACCGTCATCTACCAGTTCACCAACATCTGGAACGACTTCCTGTTCGCCTCCGCCTATGCCGGCACAGGTGACGCGATGCCGATGACGGTAGCGCTCAACAATGTCGTCAACACCTCGACCGGCGTCGTCGAATACAACGTCAACATGGCGGCTGCGATGATCGCCGCGCTGCCCACCCTTCTCGTCTATGTGCTCGCCGGCCGCTATTTCGTGCGTGGCCTGATGGCCGGCGCGGTCAAAGGATAACGCAATGGCTTTTCTGGAAATTGATGGTCTGAGGAAGCGTTTCGGCCAGGTCGAGATCCTGAAAGGGATTAACCTCGAGCTGGAAAAGGGCGGCTTTCTGGTGCTGGTCGGTCCGTCCGGCTGCGGCAAGTCCACGCTGCTCAACACCATTGCCGGACTGGAGACGATCACCTCTGGCGATATCCGCGTCGACGGCCGCACCATCACCGATCTGCACCCGTCCAAGCGCGACATCGCCATGGTGTTCCAGAGCTATGCGCTCTACCCCAACATGACGGTGGCCGGGAACATCTCCTTCGGCATGGAGATGCGCGGCGTACCAGCCGAGGAACGCCAGAAGGCGATCGACAAGGTGGCCAAGGTACTGCAGATCGGCCATCTGCTGCAGCGCAAGCCGAGCCAACTCTCCGGCGGCCAGCGCCAGCGCGTCGCCATGGGCCGGGCATTGGTGCGCGACCCCAAGCTGTTCCTGTTCGACGAGCCGCTGTCCAACCTCGACGCCAAGCTGCGCGTCGACATGCGCATCGAGATCAAGCGCCTGCATGCCACCACGGGCACAACGATCGTCTACGTCACCCACGACCAGATCGAGGCGATGACACTGGCGACCAAGATCGCGGTCATGCGTGACGGCGAGGTGCAGCAATTCGGCACGCCGGCGGAAATCTACAATAACCCGAGCAATGTCTTCGTCGCCGACTTCATGGGGTCGCCGGCAATGAACTTGATCCCGGCGACCATCGGCGGCAATGGCGGCGATCTGGCCGTCGTGCTTGATCGCGAGGCACGCCAGCCGATCACCTTGCCGATGGCCAACGCGCCGGCCGGACTGTCGGCGTTCAAGGGTAAGCCGATCATCTTCGGCGTCCGCCCGGAGGCGCTCACCGATCCGGAAGGCGCGGAACGCAACGCCTCGCAAATCGCCACCGCCGATTGTCACATCGAGGTTGTGGAACCGGCCGGTTCCGACACTTTCGCCGTCACCAATCTCGGTGGCAAGGGCGTGGTGGCGCGGCTGCGCGCCGATGCCAACATCCAGCCGGGCACCAACACGCCGCTGGCCTTCAACCTGACCAAGGCTGTGTTCTTTGATCCGGCGACCGAGAGCCGTATTCGCTGATGCGTGTCGCCCAAAAATGGATCTGGTTTTGGGGCAACGACATGCATCAAAACAAAAGACCTGAAGCGGGTCGCATGTGTCAATTCAAACGCGGCGCGCTTTAGGCGATGGCAAACCCCGATATCGTCATCATCGGTTCCGGCATCGGCGGCGCCACGATCGCCTCTGGTCTGGCCGGCAGCGGCGCCTCTATCCTGATGCTGGAGCGTGGCGAGCCGCTGCCGGCAACGCCGCACGCGCGCGACACACGCGCCATCTTCGTTGACGGCCATTACCGGCCGAAGGAGATGTGGCGCGAAGCTGGCGGTGCCGCGTTCAACCCAGGCAATTACTACTATGTCGGCGGCAATTCGAAATTCTTCGGCGCGGTGCTGATCCGCTACCGCAAGGAAGACTTTTCCGCCATGGAACACTTTGGCGGCGTCTCGCCGGCATGGCCGTTTTCCTATGACGAATTCGAGCCTTGGTATTCCAGGGCAGAGCAGCTGTTCCGCGTGCGCGGCGCGCTGGACGAGGATCCAACCGAGCCATTTCATTCGGTTCCCTATGCCTTCAAGCCGGTGCCCGACGAGGCGCCGATCGCGCGCGCCCGTGCCGAACTCAGGGGGCTGGGGCTGCATCCGGCCTCCCTGCCGCTCGGCGTCGACATCGACACCTGGCTGAAGGAGGGCAGGACCGGCTGGGACGCTTTTCCCAATACCGGCCAGGGCAAGGTCGACGCGCAGACCGGACCGCTGACGGCGGCCCTGACCGACCAGAACATCAAGCTCGAGACCGGCGCCTATGTCGAATATCTCGAGACAGCCCCGGACGGCAAAACCATCTCGGCCGTTCACTATCGCCAGAACGGCGAGCCGAGGAAAGTCGCGCCGAAACTAGTGATCCTGTCGGCCGGCGCGGTCAATTCAGCCGTCATCCTGCTGCGCTCACCCTCACCTCATGGGAAAGGCCTGGCCAACCGCTCCGACCAGGTCGGCCGCAACTTCATGAACCACAATTCGAGCGCCATGCTGGCGATCGATCCGCGCCGCAGGAACGATGCCGTCTACCAGAAGACCCTAATGCTGAACGACTACTATCTCACGGGTGGCAAGGGCGGCAAACCGCTCGGCAATGTCCAGCTTCTCGGCAAAATCGACGGCAACATGCTCAAGGCCAATGTGAAACGGCTGCCGAAATTCGCGCTCGACTTCATGGCCGGCCATGCCATCGACTGGTATCTGATGTGCGAAGACCTGCCCGATCCCGAAAGCCGCATCATGGTCGACGGCAAGGACATCGTCATGCAATGGCGACGCTCCAACATGCAGTCGCTCGACGGCCTGACCAAGGTGATGCGCGCGAATTTCCGCGCCTGCGGTTATCCCATCGTGCTGTCGCGCCCGTTCGACAAGCGCACGCCCTCGCACCAGTGCGGCACGGTCAAAATGGGCGACGATCCGGCGATGTCGCCGCTCGATCCGTTCTGTCGCGCCTTCGATCACCGGAACCTCTTCGTCGTCGACGCCAGTTTCCTGCCGAACTCGGCCGCCGTGAACCCGGCGCTGTCGATCGCCGCCCAGGCGCTGCGGGTAGCCGAACACATCCGCAAAACAGAGCTTGCCGCATGACCCGCCCGGCGGCCATCGTCACCGGCGGCGCGCGCGGCATCGGCTTTGCCTGCGCCGAGGCGCTGGCCGACGCCGGATTCGACATTCTCGTCGCTGACCTTGCCAAAACAGCCGCAGGCGAGCTCGCCGCTGACATCACCGCGCGCGGCGCGAAGTTCGCGTATTTCGGCTGCGACATCGCCGATCTTTCCACCCATGCTTCCCTCGTCGACGCCGCCATGCGCGCCTTCGGCCGCATCGATTGCCTGGTCAACAATGCCGGCGTCGGCGCCGTGGCGCGTGGCGACCTTCTCGACCTCAAACCCGATAATTTCGACCGCGCGCTCGGCGTCAACCTGCGTGGCACCGTCTTCCTCAGCCAGGCCGTCGCCAAGGCGATGCTGGCCAAGCCGGGCGATCATGCCAAGTCAATCCTCACCATCACCTCGGTCAGCGCCGAGATGGCCTCTCCGGAACGCTCCGAATATTGCATGTCGAAGGCAGCGCTTTCCATGTGGGTGAAGAACCTGGCGCTCAGGCTCGCCCCGGAAAACATCGGCGTGTTCGAGCTGCGGCCGGGCATCATCCGCACCGACATGACGGCAGGCGTGAGTGCCAAATACGACGCGCTGATCGACGGCGGCCTGGTGCCGGCGAAACGCTGGGGCGAAGCCTCCGACATCGGCGCCATGGTGGCGGCGCTCGCTGCCGGCAGACTGGGTTTTTCGACCGGCTCGATCATCAATGTCGACGGCGCGCTCTCCGTGCCCCGGCTGTGAACGGATAAGACAATGACCGACTACATCATCGTGGGCGCCGGTCCGGCCGGCTGCGTGCTGGCCAACCGGCTAAGCGAGGATCCCTCCAATTCCGTGCTGCTGCTCGAAGCCGGCGGCAAGGACTGGCACCCCTATATCCACATGCCGGCGGGTTTCGCCAAGATGACCAAGGGCATCGCCTCCTGGGGCTGGTCGACCGTGCCGCAGAAACACATGAAGGACCGCGTCTTCTGGTACACGCAGGCCAAGGTGGTCGGCGGCGGTTCTTCCATCAACGCCCAGATCTACACGCGCGGCAATGCACGCGATTACGATGCCTGGGAGAAGGAAGAAAGGCTGGCCGGCTGGGGCTACCGCGACGTACTGCCCTATTTCAAACGCGCCGAGAACAACCAGCGTTACGCCAACGATTTTCACGGCGACCAAGGCCCGCTCGGCGTCTCCAACCCGATTTCGCCGCTGCCGATCTGCGAGGCCTATTTCCGCGCCGGCCAGGAGATGGGCATTCCTTTCAACCCGGATTTCAACGGCGCCAGCCAGGAAGGCGTCGGCTATTACCAGCTCACCCAGAAGGACGCCCGCCGGTCCTCCGCTTCGGTGGCCTATCTCAAGCCGATCCGCGACCGGAAGAATCTCATTGTCCGGACCGATGTGCTGGTCACCCGCATCGTCGTCGAGAACGGCCGTGCCGTCGGCGTCGAGGTGGTCGACAGGCCGGGCGGCCAGACAACAATCCTGCATGCCGACCGCGAGGTGATCGTCTCGTCCGGCGCCGTCGGTTCGCCGAAGCTTCTGATGCAGTCGGGCATCGGCCCGGCCGACCACCTGAAATCGGTCGGCATCACGCCGGTACACGATCTGCCAGGCGTCGGCTCCAACATGCAGGATCATCTCGACCTCTTCGTCATCGCCGAATGCACAGGCGATCACACCTACGACAATTACGCCAAGCTGCACCGCACGGCCTGGGCCGGGCTGCAATATCTGCTGCTGAAAAAGGGACCGGTGGCTTCCAGCCTGTTCGAGACCGGCGGCTTCTGGTACGCGGATCCGACCGCCGCCTCGCCCGACATCCAGTTCCATCTGGGTCTCGGCTCCGGCATCGAGGCCGGCGTCGAGAAGCTGAAAAACCCGGGCGTCACCTTGAACTCGGCTTTCCTGCGGCCGCGCTCGCGCGGAACCGTGCGGCTTAAAAGCGCCGATCCAGCCGACCATCCGCTGATCGATCCGAACTACTGGTCCGATCCCTATGACCGCGCCATGTCGCTGAAGGGACTGCGGCTGGCGCGAGAGATCATGCGGCAGAAGGCACTTGCCCCCTACGTGCTGCGCGAGGTGCTGCCCGGTCCGTCGCTCGCCAGCGATGACGAGTTGATCGACTATGCCTGCCGCACGTCCAAGACCGACCACCATCCCGTCGGCACCTGCCGCATGGGCCATGACGAGATGGCGGTGGTGACGCCGGATCTCAAGCTGCGCGGTATAGAAGGCTTGCGCGTCTGCGACGCATCGGTGATGCCGCGTGTGCCTTCTTCCAACACCAACGCGCCGACCATCATGGTTGGCGAAAAGGGCGCTGATCTGATCCTAGGCCGCGAGCCGCTGGCGCCGGCGGTGTTTTCCGGCAATCGTGCTGCTTAGGGAGTGGTAAAATGATCAGGCACTGTGTTTTCGCAAGATTTCGTAGTGATGTGTCCCCGGCCGAGCGCACGGCTATCCACGCCGACCTCGAAGCGTTGCGGCAGGTGATCGAAGGCATGGAGACGGTTCAATTCAGCGCCAATGTCAGTCCGGAGCCCTTCGCGCGGGGTTTCAGCCATGGCTTTACCATCGATTTCCGCGATGCAGCGGCGCGCGACGCCTATCTCGTCCATGAGGCGCATCAGCGTGCCGGCGCCCGGCTGATCGCGACCCTCGAAGGCGGCACCGACGGATTGATGGTCTTCGACCTCGATCTTACGAAAAAGTGAACCGCCGGCCTTTCGAAAGCCGCCCGATCACTGTTCTCTTTTGCCGACAAGGCGACATATCGTTCCTTTGGGGTACAAAGGAGGACGCCTTGAACCTCACCGCCGAGCAGAAGAAAACCGTTCTGGCGTCATTTCTGGGCTGGACGCTCGATGCTTTTGATTTCTTCCTTCTGACCTTTCTGCTCACCGACATTGCGGCTGAGTTCCAGACTGATGTCCCCGCGGTGTCGAAGGCTCTGTTCCTGACCTTGGCGACCCGCTTCACCGGCGCGTTCTTCTTTGGCATGCTTGCCGACAAATACGGTCGCAAGCCGATCTTGATGCTCAACATCGTCAGCTATTCGGTGATCGGGGCGCTGGCTGCTTTCTCTCCCAATCTCGGCATGTTCCTGGCGCTACGCGCCCTGTTCGGCATCGCCATGGGCGGCGAATGGGGCCTCGGCTCCTCGCTTGCCATGGAATCCATACCGCCGCGGGCACGCGGCATGGTCTCGGGTATCCTGCAATGCGGTTATCCCGCCGGTTACCTCCTGGCGGCGGTGGTCTATGGGCTGCTCTACGGACAGAAGGTCGGCGACTTCGTCCTCGGCTGGCGCTTCATGTTCCTGCTGAGCTTCATACCGGCGCTGATGGTGCTGTTCATCCGCTCGCACGTGCCGGAATCGCCCCCCTTCGTCGAGGCACGAAAGCAGGTCAGACCGGGGTTGCTGGAAACGCTGCGGAAGCACTGGCGCGTCGCGCTCTATGCCGTGGTGCTGATGATGTTCTTCAACTTCTTCAGCCATGGCACCCAGGACCTCTACCCGACCTTCCTGAAGAAACAGCATGGCTTTGATTCGCATACGGTGAGCTGGATCACCATCGTCGCCAATATCGGCGCCATTGTCGGCGGCCTGGCGTTTGGCGCGCTGTCGGAGAAGATCGGCCGCATCAACGCCATTACCCTCGCATGCATCATCGCCCTGCCGGCGATCCCGCTATGGGCCTACAGCTCCACGCCCTTCATGCTGGCCATTGGCGCCTTCATCATACAAGTCGCGGTCCAGGGTGCCTGGGGTGTCATCCCGGTTCACCTCAATGAGCTTTCGCCCGGCGCGGTGCGCGCCACCTTGCCCGGCTTCATATACCAGGCCGGCAATCTCGCCGCCTCCTACGGCGGTCCGTATCAAGCGGGGATCGCGGAAGCGCCCGGCGGCAGTTATGGTTATGCGCTGGCGCTATTTGCCGGCGTGGTCGCCGTCTGCATCATCGTGGTCATCCGCTTCAGTCCGGAGCGGCGCGGTCAGGTAATGACGGTGCTGGGTTGAAATGTCAGCCCATCCTCAGCGCGATGACGCCTGCGACGATGCTGAGCGCGGCTGCACCGCGCCAGCCCGTCATCTTCTCGCCGAGCGCGTAGACCGAAATCATCATGGCGAACAGGATCGAGGTTTCGCGCAGTGACGCCACCGAGGCGATCGGCGCCTTGGTCATCGCCCACATCACGATCCAGTAGGCGGCGCCGGAAAGCACGCCGGTGAACAGCCCGGTCTTCCAGTCGCGCGCCAACACCGGAAGCGCCTTGGATCCTCGGAAAACGAGGCAGAGCACCAGCGCCCCAAGCGCATCGCAGATGAACAGCCAGGCGGCATAGCTTTGCGCGGTCGCGGCCAGCCGCGCGCCGCTGCCGTCGGATAGCGTGTAGCTGGCAATGAAGATCGACGTGCCCAGCGCGAATGCGACCGCGCGCAGGTTCAGCTTCTCCAGATGCGCCCCGCCGCGAAACGACATCACCAGCGTTCCGGCCGACAACAGCAGGATGCCCACGATGGCAAGCGGTGCCGGCACCTCGGCGACAACGAACATCCCGCCAATCGCGGCCAGCAGAGGTGCCGTTCCGCGTGCCAACGGATAGGTCTGGGCAAAATCGCCGGCCTGGTAGGCGCCGATCAGGAAGGTGCGGTAGCCCATGTGGAAGATCACCGAAGCGGCGATATAGGGCCAGACTTCCACCTTGGGCACCTCGACGAAAGGCAGCACCACGAGGCCAGCGACCCCCATGCCGAACGTCATCAAAGTAATCGACAGGAAGCGGTCGAGATGTACCTTGACCAGCGCGTTCCAGATCGCGTGCATGGCGGCCGCGGCAAGCACCGCGAGGAAGACGAAAAGCGTCATATGGAGCTCATCGACCTCCGGAGCCGAAGGGCGTTTCGAGATCGATGTCGACCTGGACGGGGAAGTGATCGGAAGCAAGCTCGCCTATATCGGCGCTGACCGAGCGCACACGCCCGGCCAACATGCCGCCGACAAAGCAATGGTCAAGACGGCGCTTTGCCAGTCTGCCGTCGATGATCTTCTCATGCGTATGGAAATCACCAGCCGGTTCAACCGCCACGGCGGCGGCATCGACGAAGCCGTCGAGATAGGCTGCTCCACGATGATATGGCGTGCTGCCGACGATGCGACGGTATTCGGCGCTGTCCGGCTCCATGTTGAAATCGCCCAGCCAGATCGCCGCCGGCGGATTTTCCGGCTCGACTTCCCCATGTGTCCAGTTACGCGAAGGTTCGTCGTCCACGCCGCTCCACGGTCCGCCTTCCCCCGGCGCCCGGCGATGCTGCGCCGAGAGATAGTCGATCTGGTCCAGCCGCTCTTCCGCGGCGATGTGCGCGAGATGCAGCGAAAGCACCCTGACCGACCCGGCCGGCGTGCGGATCATGCATTCGAGCGCGGCGTTGCGGGTGTTGAGCGGACGCAGCGTACGGCGCATCGGCAGCGCGTGCAGCCGCGACCAGACGATCGGCAGTTTTGACAGGACCATGGTGCCGAATTGCCGGCGGCGGTTGACCAGACGGCCGTCCCGCCATTCGCTGCCATCCATGTCGAAGGCCGGGCCATACACCCAGTGATAATCAGGCAGAAGCCGTGAAAGCAACTCCGGCTGGTCGTCGAAATTGCTGCGCTGCCAGTGCCGCTCGACCTCCTGCAAGGCGATGATGTCGGCGCCGGCAATCATGCGCGCGGCGCGCGAAAGATCGTAGCGCCCGTCGCTGCCGAACCCGTACTGGATGTTGTAGCTGACCAGCTTCATTGCTTATCCGGCTCACTTCCCGGTGTTGGCAGTAACGGTTCGGTCGATCGCTTGCAATGTGCAGGAGGACGGACGGGGCTTGGGCCAGCAGGGCGGCGGTCGAGACCCGGCATCTGCTAGTCCGTGGTCAGCGGCTGGAACCGGCCTGCCGGCGACGCCGCCAGTTCCGCCCAGTCGATCTCTTCCTCCAGCCGGTGATAGGCTTCATCGCCGATCGTGCCGTTGCTGCGCAGTTCCTCCAGCGTGTCGCGCTGGCGGTTGATGGCATAGAGCCGCAGCCGGTCGTATTCGGTCGCCGCCTGCGCATCCTCTGGATTTTCCGCGATCTGCCGCTGAGCCTCGTACTGCTCGCGCACGACGGCCGCCGCGGCCGACGTCTTGCGGCTCAACACGTCAAGCGCGGCCTGCATGACGGCAACACGCGCCTGAGCCACTTCGCGATCGACGCTCGTATCCCGTTCGAAGTTGAGTATCCGCAGCAAGGGCTTTAAGGTCATGCCTTGCAACACCAGCGTGCCCAGAACCACCGCGAAGGCGGCTAGCACGATCGGGTCGCGGCCGGGAAAGCCGGCCGGCAGGGCAATGGCCACCACCAGCGTCACCAGCCCCCGCATGCCGCACCAGCCGACCAGCACGGCGCCGCGAAATGTCGGCGCTTCTCGCCTTCTGTCCTCGCCACCGAAACGGGCGAACCATCTGATGATCGCAACGTAACTCGCCACCCAGACGAGACGTGCCAGAATGACGACAACCAGCACCGTCGCGGCAAAGAGAAAGGCTCCGCCCTGCCCGTCGCCTGAGAGCCGGCCGACGATAGAGCGTGCCTGCAGCCCCATGAGCACGAAAGCCAGCACGTTGAGCACGAACACCGCCGATTCCCAGACTGAATAGGTGCTGACGCGGCGTCTCGCCGACATGCGGCGCGGCGCACTGCGCGCAATGGTGATGGCATACACGACGATGGTGATGATGGCGGAAAGACCGAGCCTGTCGGCCAGGATCCACACCCCGAATGTCCCGGCGAACTGCACCACGGTGCTGCTTGCGGCGTCGTCGATCCGGCTAAGTGTCAGCAGCGAGACACGGCCAAGCACATAACCCGCGGCCAAACTGCCAATCGTCGACAGCAAGATCACCGGAATGGCGTTGCTCAACAGGATCGAACCGAGTGCGGCCGAAACCGCCAACCGGTAGATCAGCAGCGCGGTGGCATCGTTGAGCAGGCTCTCGCCCTGCAGGATGGCGGTGAGGCGGTACGGCACCTTGAACTGGCCGAGCACGGCGCTCGCCGCCACCGCATCCGGCGGTGCGACGATGGCGCCAAGCGCGACCGCCGCCGCGATCGGCAGCCCGGCCATTTTCCAGCCGACGAAGGCAACGACCACGGTGGTGAAGACCACGGCGCCGAGCGCCAGCAGCACCAGAGACAGCCTGTAGCGCTTCAGGTCGCGCAGCGACGTGTCATAGGCGGCATCGAGAAGCACCGGCGCGATGAACAGGGCAAGCGCCAGTTCCGGATCGATCTCGATCACAGGCGCGCCAGGTACGAAGGCAATCGCGACGCCGGCCAGGGCCAGAAGGGACGGATAGGGAATCTCCAGCCGCCGCGACAGCGCCGTCAGCGCGACGGCGGTCAAAAGCAGGATAAGCGTCAGTTCGAAAAGGGCCATGCGCTATCGTAGCGGCCGAATGAAACGATTGGCAGTGCCAAAGTCGTGGCCGTGAAACAACGGGCGATACTTCTGGCACGGGTTGTGTCGCCGCGGACAGCACGGGAATTCGGATTGCTGGAGCATCCGTTCGGGAGCGCCAACCGACCGTGGATTACCTAATGCAACACCAGCATATCGCTCGACGAGAACGAAATCTCCGCCTTTTCACCTACCGCGGGCGGCGGCGTCGCCGGGCTGTTGAATGTGTCGAGCGACACCGTGTTGCCGCCGATGCCGACACGAACCCGGATCACCGAGCCGAGGAAGTGCACTTCGGAAATCTCTCCGGTCAGGCTGGAGTCGCGGCCGGGCTGGCGGCCGAGCGAAATCGCCTCGGGCCGCAGCGCCAGAGACAGCGTGTCGCCGGACTTCGAGCCGTTGAGCTTGCCCTTGAGCGAGACTTCCTGCGTGTTGACCTGAACCTTGCCGGAGGCGGCATCGGTGACCTTGCCTTCGAGCACGTTCAGCGTGCCGACGAAATAGGCGACGAACTTGGTCGCCGGCCGGTTGTAGATCTCGAACGGCGTCGCGACCTGCTCGGCCTTGCCGCCGTACATGACGGCGATGCGGTCGGAGATCGATAGCGCCTCTTCCTGGTCATGGGTGACGAAGATGGTGGTGATGCCGAGCTTCTTCTGGATCGAGCGTATTTCCTCGCGCAGCGACACGCGCACCTTGGCGTCGAGCGCCGACAGCGGCTCGTCGAGCAAAAGCAGCTTCGGCTTTGGCGCGATCGCGCGCGCCAGCGCGATGCGCTGCTGCTGGCCGCCGGAGAGCTGGTAGGGATAGCGGTCCGCCATCTGCGGCAGCCTGATCATGTCGAGCATCTCGGCGACGCGCTTGTCGGCGTCGGCCTTCGGCATGCCGGCAACCTTCAACCCGAAAGCGATGTTCTGTGCCACGGTGAGGTTTGGGAACAGCGCATAGGCCTGGAACACCATGCCGACATTGCGCTGGTTGGGCTTCAGCCGCGTGATGTCCTTGCCGGCGACGACGATCTTGCCGGCCGACGGCTCCTCGAAGCCGGCCACCATGCGCAGCACCGTCGTCTTGCCGCAACCGGAGGGCCCCAGGAACGAGACGAACTCGCCCGGCTCGACGTCGAGGCTGAAATCCTGCACCACGGTGTTGGACCCGTAGGACTTTCGCACATGCTGGATGGACAGGAATGGCTCGGCCATGGCTTTTTCTCTCAGGTCAGTGCTTTTCGATCAATTCGGGCGGTTCGCCGATTTCGGCGCGAAGCGGGACAGGATCTGGATGAGCGACATGCAGCCCCAGGTAATGGCGAAGGCGATGATGGCTAGGGCCGCCGGTTCATAGGCCCGGTTGGCGCCGACGTTTTGCAGATACGGGCCAAAGGCCGGACGGTTGAGGAGGCTCGCCATGGTGAACTCGCCGATGACGATGGCAAAGGTCAGGAAGGCGCCCGACAGCACGGCGATCAGGACATTGGGCAGGATCACCCGGCCAATGATCGTGCCCCAGCCGGCACCCAGGATCTGCGCTGCTTCGGTCAATGTCCGCACATCGATGGTGCGCAGCCCGGTATCGACGGCGCGATACATGTAAGGCAGAGCCAGCGTCGCATAGCCGATCACCAGCAAGGCATTGGCGCCCATATTGCTTCCCAGGAACGGCAGCGGGGAATTCGAGCCGTACATCCTGATATAGCCGAAGACGATGACGATGGCCGGAATGACCAGCGGCAACAGCGTGATGAATTCGACGATCGGCCTGAGCTGCGGCAGGCGCAGCCGGATCCAGTATGCCGCCGGCACCACGATCAGCACACCGAGGATGATGGTGAAGACGGCCGCCACCACCGAATACAGGAAGGTCGACTGGAAGCGAGCGTCGCCCAGCACGATCTGGTAGGCGTCGAAGGAATGGACACCGCGCCGCATGCGCAACGAGAACTCGACCGTCGCCATCAGCGGAATGAAGAAATAGGCCGCGCCGACAATGAAGACGACCCAGGCCCAGAATTTGCCCGACTTCATTTGAGCCACCTTTCGGACCGGGTCCGGAACCAGATGTAGAAGACGTTGGCTAAGCCCGTGATGACGATCATGCCGAAGGCGATGGCATAGCCGAGCTGCGGGTTGTGCAGCACGTCGCCATTGATCTGCGAATAGAGCTTAATCGGAACGATGTTGAGTGCCGGGCCGGCAAACGCATAAGCCGTGGCGATGGCGCCGAAGGAATTGGCGAACAACAGGATGACGGTGCCAAGGAAGCTCGGCCACAAGACCGGGATGACCACCATGCGCCAATACTGCGACTGGGTTGCCCCGAGCGTGGCGGCGGCCTCGCCCCATTCCTTCTTCAAGCCGTCGATGGCCGGCACGATGATGACCACCATCAGCGGAATCTGGAAGAACAGATAGACCGCGATCAGGCCCGATGTCGTGAGGAAATTGAAGCCCATCGCGTATATGTTGACATTGAGAACGTCACGCAGAAGCGTTGTGACGATGCCGACGCGGCCGAGGGTCGCCAGGAAGGCGAAGGCCAGCGGCAAGCCGGCGAAATTCGAGGCGACGCCGGAAAAAGTCAGGGTCGCCGAGCGGGTCCAGTTGGGAAGCCCGCCGCGCACGATGGCGATGGCAATCGCGAGCCCGGCAAAGGCACCGATGACGGCCGACCAGAAACTGATCTTGATCGAAACCCAGTAGGAAGCGCTGATCGAGGGATCACTGACCAGCTGCAGGATATTATCCAGCGTCAGCTGACCGTCGCCATTCTGGAAAGCGCCCAGGACGAGATAGATCGTCGGCAGGATCAGGAACATCAGGACGAAGATAAAGAAGGGCGCCACGCCAATCCATTGCATCGGAAAGCGGAAAGCGGTCGCCTCGTTCGGCGGCGCGGGCTTGGTGGTAACGGACTGATTTGAAAGCGTAAGATCGGTCATGCGCCGGCTACCGTCCTCGAGGGGAAGCCGGGCGGCGGCGAGGCCGCCCGGTGGATTTCAAGCCTTACTTGACGTTGGCGCCGACAACGGCGTCCCAGTTCTTGCTGATGGCCTCCTTCGCCTTGCCCTGCTCGTCGAGCGTCGGGAAGGCGGCCGAGGCGTAGGATTCCGCCGGCGGCAGCTTGGCCAGCACGTCAGCCGGGATCTTGCCGTTCTTGGCGAGATCGTTGAAGCGGATCGGGTGGCAATAGCCCTTCAGCCAGCCGACCTGGCCTTCGTCGGAATAGAGATATTCCATCCACAGCTTGGCTGCGTTCGGATGCGGCGCGAAGGCGCTGATCGCCTGCACATAAACACCAGCGACAACGCCGGTCTTCGGCACGATGACGTCGACGGGCGGGTTGCCCTTCAGCGTATCGCGGCCAGCAAGCGCGTTGTAATCCCAGTTGATCAGGATCGGGGTCTGGCCCTGGGCAAGCGTTGCCGGCTTGCCGACGACCGGCACGAAATTGCCGGCGGCGTTGAGCTTCTTGAAGAAGTCGAGGCCGGCGGTGCCAGCGGCTTCACCAGCAGCCGCCCCACCGGAAAGGCCTGCGGCGTAGACGGCCTGGATGGCCTGGTTCGAAGCGCGCGGATCGCCGGCAACGGCGACCGCGTTGGCGAATTCGGGCTTGAGGAGATCGGCCCAGTCCTTCGGCGACTCCTTGATCAGGTCCTTGTTCACCATGAACGAGAGAACGCCATAATAGTCGCCGTACCAGGCGCCATCGGCATCCTTGGCGCTGTCCGGGATCGAGTCCCAGGTCGACACCTTGTAAGGCATCAACAGGCCATCGGCCTTGGCGGTCGGGCCGAAGGACAGGCCGACGTCGATGACATCAGGAGCCTGCGGGCCCTTGTTGTCCTTGTTGGCCTTGATTGCCTCGACTTCGTCGCCGGAGCCGGCGTCGGGGTTGAGTTCGTTGATGCTGATTTCCGGATACTTCGCCTTGAAACCGGCGATGACGTCGCCGTAGCCGCACCAGTCATGCGGCAACGCGATCGTGGTGAGCTGGCCTTCGGCCTTCGCGGCCTTGATGAGATCGTCCATCGAAGCGGCGGACGAAATCACCGACGACACCATCAGGGCCGCGGCCGAAAGGGAAAGTACTTTCCCCGTGAATTTGAACATGTGTTCTCTCCATTGAACTGACGCCGTTGGACGTCTGCGATGCGGTATCGTTTCCGTGTGACAGCCAAATGAAAGCTTTGTGAAACCAGCGCCTCGCAGCGTGAAAAGTTAACTCTTTTTAACGGACTGTAGCAATTAGCCATCACTTAATTTTCCGGCTAATCATTAATCCGCCCCTATATCGCCCCTTCCCCTTTCCTTTCCCCTCGTTTCTCGATCAACTTCCGCACCCCGGAACCGGCCTCAGACCGTCCCGGCGATCGCGTTTTCGAGCAGTGTCAGCGCCGCCTTCTTGGTCAGCTTGACCGGGTTGCCGCCGGCCGTTGGATCGACCACCGCCATGTCGGCGATCAGCGCCTTGCGCTTCTTGTCCATGTCGAGCCCCTTGATCAGGCCCGGCAGCGCGTGCGGCACCTTCAATTCCTTGCGCAGTTTGATGATTGCCTTGGCGAAGCCGTCGAAGCCGCCCTTGATGCCGCAATAGGCGGCAAGCCTGGCAATGCGCTCCTCGATGGAATCCCGGTTGAAGGCCAGCACGTAAGGCATGAACACGGCATTGGTCATGCCGTGATGGGTGTCGTAGAGCGCGCCGATCGGATGCGACAGCGAGTGGATGGCGCCCAGCCCCTTCTGGAAGGCGGCAGCACCCATGGCGGCCGCGCTCATCATATGGGCGCGGGCGACGAGGTCCCCACCGTTGGCATAAGCCTTCGGCAGGTTCTCGAACACCAGGCGTATGCCTTCGACGGCAATGCCGTCGGCCATCGGATGGTAGCCCGGTGCGCAGTAGGCTTCGAGGCAATGGGCGAGCGCGTCCATGCCGGTACCGGCGGTGATGAAGCCCGGCATGCCGACCGACAGTTCCGGATCGGCAATGACGATTGCCGGCAAAAGTTTCGGATGGAAGATGACCTTCTTGGTATGGGTCGCCTCATTGGTGATGACACCGGCGCGGCCGACCTCCGAGCCGGTGCCTGCAGTGGTCGGCACGGCGATGATCGGGGCGATCGCATCGGAGTCGGCGCGCGTCCACCAGTCGCCGACATCCTCGAAATCCCAGACCGGCCGCGTCTGGCCGGACTGGAAGGCGATCAGCTTGCCAAGATCCAGTGCGGAGCCGCCGCCGAAGGCGATGACACCGTCATGCTTGCCCTTGTTGAACACGGCGATGCCGGCGGTGAGGTTGGAGTCCACCGGGTTCGGCTTCACCTCGGAGAACACGCCATAGGGCACCTTGGCCTCATCGAGAATCCTAAGCGTCGAGGCGACGACCGGCAGTTTCGCCAAGCCCGGATCAGTCACGAAAAGCGGCCGCTTGATGCCGGTGGCCGCGAGCACCTCCGGCAATTCCTTGATGCGCCCGGCGCCGAAGCGGACGGTGGTGGGGTAGTTCCATTTGGAGATGAGCTTGGACATTGCTTGTCTTTCAAAAATCAGATGGCTTCGCGCAGGTGGAATGACTTCGGCCTCGTCAGATTGTCGTAGCCGATGGCCGACAGCCCGGCGCCCTTGCCGGTGTCCTTGACACCGGTCCAGACCAGCGCCGGATCGAGATAGTCGCAGCGGTTCATGAAAACCGTGCCGGTCTCGACGCGGTCGCCGATCGCCACCGCATGCTCGGTGTCGCGCGTCCAGATCGAGGCCGTCAGCCCGTAGGGGCTGTCGTTCATCAAAGCGATCGCCTCCTCGTCATTGCGCACCTTCATGATGCCGACGATCGGGCCAAAGCTTTCCTCACGCATGACGCTCATCTGGTGGTCGACTTGCGTCAACACCTCCGGCGCCAGGTAGGGCGAGCCGGCCTTGTCGTTAGCCACCTTCATGTCGACGTGCGCCTTGGCACCCTTGCGCAGCGCTTCGGCCTTCTGCTCGCGGATCAGGTCGGCGAAGCGCGCCTGCGCCATCGGTCCCATCGTCGTCGCCTGGTCGAGCGGATTGCCGACGACATAATTCCTGGTCTCGGCGATGAAGCTTTCGACGAACTCGTCATAGACCTTCTCGTGCACATAGACGCGTTCGATGCCGCAGCAGCACTGCCCGGAATTGAAGAAGGCGCCGTCGACCAGATTGGCCACGGCATGGTCCATCTTGGCGTCGGGCAGCACATAGGCCGGATCCTTGCCGCCAAGCTCGAGGCCAAGCGTCATGAAGGTGCCTGCCGCCGCCTTTTCGATGGCGCGACCGCCGCCGACCGAGCCGGTGAAATTGACATGGTCGATCTTGCCCGAACCCAGCAGTTTTTCGGTCTGGGCGTGGTTGAGAACCACGTTCTGGAAAACGCCCTTGGGCAGGCCAGCCTTGTCGAAGGCCTGCTGGAAGCGCTCACCGACCAGCAATGTCTGCGCCGCATGTTTCAGGATAACGGCGTTGCCGGCCATCAGCGCCGGTACGATGGTGTTGACGGCGGTGAGATAAGGATAGTTCCACGGCGCGATCACCATGACCACGCCGAGCGGATCCTTCTTCACATAGCGGCGGAAGCCGTCCTTCGGGTTGGAGGCCGGCATCGACTTGAGCGCCTGCTGGGCGATCTCGACCATATAATTGGTGCGCTCCTTGACGCCGCCGAACTCGCCGCCATAGCGAACCGGCCGCCCCATTTGCCAGGCTATCTCCGGCACGATCTCGTCGGTCATCGCGACCAGCGCTTCGAGCATCGCCAGCATGTATTTGCCGCGCTCGACGATCGGCGTCTGCGCCCACTTCTCCTGCGCCGCCTTGGCGCGCTCGACCGCGGCATTGATCGCCTGATCCGTCGCGATCGGACGCTCGGCGTAGATCGAGCCGTCGATGGGAGATTTTAACTTGACCGTTTCGGTCATTCGTTCAGTCCTCGCACTTCATGAATCTTGATTGGCGCCGCCACCATTCCAGCGATGGCCGGAGGGCAGCGGCGGCTTGGTTTAATATCGTTCGAACCCTCTGTGCAGTTCCCAATCCGTGATCCGTCGGTCGTATTCGAACTGTTCCCACTTCGCCGTGTGGACATAGTGCTCGAGCACATCCTCGCCGAGCGCCTGCTTCAGCATCTTCGACTTGGCCAGCGTCTCCGTGGCATCGCGCAGTGTCTTCGGAATCTCCGGCAAACGAGAAGCCTGATAGGCGTCGCCGACGAAAGGCTTCTGCAATTCCAGCTTCTCGTCGATGCCGGCAAGGCCGGCCGCGATCAGCGCCGCGAAGGCGAGATAGGGATTGAGGTCGGCGCCGCCGATGCGGCATTCCATGCGGATACCCTTGGTACCCTCGCCGCACAGGCGGAAGCCGGCGGTGCGGTTGTCCTCGCTCCACATGATCTTGGTCGGCGCGAAGGTGCCGGCCTGGAAGCGCTTGTAGGAATTGATGTAGGGCGCCAGGAACCAGGTGAATTCCTTGGCGTATTTCAATTGTCCGGCCGCCCATTGCTGGCCGAGCGTCGACAAGGTCCAGTCGGCTTGTCTGTCGAAGAACAGCGGCGTCTTGCCGTCGGCGCTCCACAGCGAGTTGTGGATGTGGCTGGAATTGCCGGCGAGCCCGTAATTGTACTTCGACATGAAGGAGATCGCCTTGCCTTCGGACTCGGCGATTTCCTTGGCGCCGTTCTTCAGGATGACGTGGCGGTCGGCCATGTCGAGCGCTTCGGCATAGCGCACATTGATCTCTTCCTGGCCCGGGCCCCACTCGCCTTTGGAATTCTCGATCGGAATGCCGGCCGCTTCCATCTCGTTGCGAAGCCGGCGCATGACGCCTTCTTCCTTGGTGGTGATGCCGATCTGGTAATCGCCGATATAGGGCGAAGCGGTGTCGAGACCTTGCCAGTGCTTCTTGCGGGCGGAATCATAGGTCTCGTTGAACAGGTAGAATTCGAGCTCGGAAGCGAAATAGCCGATATAGCCGCGCTCGCTCAGCCGCTTGACCTGTTTCTTCAGGATGGCGCGCGGCGAATGCGGCAGGTCGTCATGGGTGTGGTGGTCGAGCACGTCGCAGATCACCAGCGCCGTCTTCTCCAGCCATGGAATGCGCCGCAGCGTCGCCAGGTCCGGCTTCATGACGAAATCGCCATAGCCCTTCGACCAGCTTGCCGCCTTGTAACCCGGCACCGGTTCCATATCGATGTCGGCCGCCAGCAGATAGTTGCAGCCATGCGTCTCGTCATGCGCGGAATCGACGAAATATTGCGCCAGGAACCGTTTTCCCGCCAGCCGGCCCTGCATGTCGACGATGCAGGCCAGCATCGTGTCGATCTCGCCATTGGAGACCGCTTTCTTCAACTGATCGAACGAGAAATTTCCGGCCATTCCTTTGGCACTCCAGTGCTTGGTCGTTGAAAGGGAGAAACAAAACCATGGCCGGCGCGATGCCGGCCATGGCCATGATGGCGGATGTCAGTGGCCGGTTTCGCCGACCGCCTGCTCCGCTGCCTTGATCGCGGCCTGGCGCGCCGCGATGATGTCGCCGAGCGGCGGCCCCTGGAAGCGGTTGCGCTCGAAAGCGAACCAGACGATCGCAGTCAGGATGAAGAAGCCGACAGTGATGTAGAGCGCCCAGTCGTTCGGCGGCTGGATGCCGATGATGAAGATCAGGACCATCGACACAATCGACAGGAAGCCGAACAGCATGAACACGCCGCGCCCCATGTTCCACGGCCCCATCTTGTCCCACTTCGGTGTGCCCCAGGCCAACATGCCGAGCACGATCGGCACGATGAAGGACAGGAACAGGAAGATGACGGTGCAGGACACGACGATGGTGTAGGCCGAGGTGCCGGCGACCGAAACCAGCGTCGAGCCCCAGACGAACAGCACCGACAGGATCGACGCCGTCCAGATCGCCGCCACCGGCGTGCGGTAGGTCGGGCTGACCTTGGCAAGGGCCGATGAACCGGGCAGGCCGCCGTCGCGCGAGAAGGCGAAGATCATGCGCGAGGCCGACGTGACGGTGGCAAGGCCGCACAGCAGCTGAGCGACGAAAACGACGAGATAGACGAATTCCTTGATGCCGGGGCTGACGCGCTGGTCGAAGGCCCAGAAGAACACGTTCCAGCCCTGCTTGGCGGCATCGTCCATGTTGGGGATCATCAGCACGAAGGCGGCGAGGAACAGATAGCCGAACAGTGCCGACCAGATCACCGACATGACCATGGCGCGCGGCACCGAGGAAGCCGCCTTGATGGTTTCCTCGGAAGTGTGCGCCGAAGCGTCGTAGCCGGTGATCGTGTAGATCGGCAGCAAGAGCCCGAGCGCGAACACCCAAGCGTTCGAAACCTGCGGCCAGACGCCGCCGCCGGCATCGCCGGAGTAATTGTGGAACGTAAACAGCCGGCTGAAATCCCAATGTTCCGCCGAGATCAGGCAGACCACCGCGATCAGGATGGCGCCGAAGAAGATCAGATAGCCCGAGAAGTCAGTCAGCTTCGCCGTCAGCTTGATGCCGAGATGGTTGATCAGGGCCTGGGCACCGGTGATGATGATCAGGAAGATCATCTGGTTGGTCAGCGTGCCCTCGATGCCAAGCGCTGGCCCGAAGGCGCCGACGAAGAACGTCCAGGTGCCGACATTGATGGCACCGAGCACGGTGATCAGACCGAGCAGATTCAACCAGGCTGTCACCCAGCCGGTGCCACGGTTGCCGAGGATGGAACCCCAGTGATAGAGGCCGCCGGCGGTCGGATAGGCCGAGCTGATCTGCGACATGGCGACCGCGAAGGTCAGCGAGACAAAACAGCCGACCAGCCAACCGATGCCGATGCCGATGCCGCCGGCGCCTGAGGTACCTTGCGCCAGCGAATTGATGCCGCCCGACAGGATGCAGATAATGGAGAAGGAAACCGCGAAATTCGAAAAGCGGCTGAGGCGCCGCTCCAGTTCCTGGGCGTAGCCCATGCTGTGGAGGGCCTTTACGTCCTCCGCCTTGTCAACGTCTGTATAACCCGGTGCTGTCATTGGAAGTCCCCTGTTTGTTTCTCAGCTGGCCGATTGGACTGACT
Source organism: Mesorhizobium sp. B2-5-13 (assembly GCF_006440535.1). Taxonomy (NCBI): domain Bacteria; kingdom Pseudomonadati; phylum Pseudomonadota; class Alphaproteobacteria; order Hyphomicrobiales; family Phyllobacteriaceae; genus Mesorhizobium; species Mesorhizobium sp. B2-5-13. Next base: position 289,396 of record NZ_VFUI01000003.1, read on the forward strand.
TTCTGACTGAATGCGATCTGGGCCGCGTGGCCTCCTCTGGCTCCAGATTGGAAAAAATGCCGGTGAGCAGATCCGCCCATTTCCGCTGCCCGGTCTCGCCGGAGATTTCGTCGTTGCGGATCTCGATCATCGCACAGGGCAAGCCGCGCGAACGTGCGTGCCGTTCCAGCGTGAAATACACGCGGTCGGCCGGCGAATAGGGCTCGTTGACGCCGACGGTTACGCCGGCAAGCCGCTTGAGTGCCGCGATCAGCGGCGCCGCCAGGCGGCGATCCTCGTCATGGATAACGCCGATGTGCCAGGGCCGGTTTTTGGACTTGTAGACCGGCGTGAAGGAATGGACGGAGACCAGCCGCGTCTCCTGGCCGAGCGCCAGCCGCTCCTCGACGATGCGCTCGATCGTGCTATGAAATGGCTGCCATGACAGGGCCACCCGCGCCGCGAGCTGCTTCTCGGACAGGCCGGTATTGCCCGGTATGGCTGTCGTTTCGCTGACCTGCGGCACCAGGTCCGGCGCGTCGAGCGGCCGATTGCAGTCGACGACCAATCGCGAAATCCGGGTTTCGACCAGCGTGGCATCGAGTGCCTGCGCCATTCGCGACGCAACCGGCAGCGCACCGGGATCCCAGGCGATGTGGCGCGTCAGGTCCTCGGCGGCGAGGCCGAGCGTGCCGAATTCGGTCGGCAGGAAATTGGAAGCGTGGTCGCAGGTCAGTACGAAAGGGCTCGATCCGCCGGGGTTCATCACCCGCACGGTATCAGATGATGCAAGGCTGGCGGGCCGTGCTTTCTCCATAGTCTGCCGTCCCCGGGGAGCGCTGTATCGTATGTTACGTATTTTGTCTCATTGCGTCCCTACGGATGATTTCATACAGTTTGTCTGGCTTTGTCAAATGCGATCTGGGGAAAAGACCGTCGACGGGCCAGGGTGGGGAAAAGATGATTTCCAACATTGTGGAATTGATCGCCGACCGTATCGGCGCGATGCCCGCCGGCGAACGGCGAGCGGCGCAGACGCTGATCGCGAACTACCCGATGATCGGCCTCAAGACGGTCGCCGAATTCTCATCCGCGGCCGGCGTCTCCTCGCCGACGATCCTGCGTTTTGTCGCCCGGCTCGGCTTCCAGAACTATCCCGAGTTCCAGTCGAGCCTGCAGGACGAACTGGCGGCGCAATTGCAGTCGCCGGCGATACGAACGCTCAATCCGCCCTCGCCCAATGGCGGCACGGTGTCGCCCATGCTGGAAGCGACGCTCGACAACATGCGCGAGACCTTCAGGCATCTGTCCGACAGGCAGCTTGCCGACATTGCCACCAGGCTGGCCGAGCGGCGCGGCAAGACCTTCCTCATCGGCGGCCGCTTCACCGATCCGCTGGCGCGCTACATGGCAGCCCATCTGGCCGTCATCCAGCCCGATGTCTTTCACCTCGCCGGCCAGGAGAGCATGTGGCGCGACAGGCTGATCGACATGGGCAAGCGCGACGTGCTGGTGATCTTCGACATCAGGCGCTACCAGGGCAGCCTCCTCCGCTTTGCCGAGAAGGCGCATCAGCGCGGCGTGCAGATCGTACTGTTCACCGATCAATGGCTGTCGCCGATCGCCCGCTTTGCCCGCCATGTCATTGCCGGGCGAACCGCCGTGCCTTCCGCATGGGATTCTTCGGCGGCGCTCTTCGTTGTCGCCGAAACCCTGATCGGCGCTGTCACAAGGCAGCTCGAGGCCGACGGCGCCCGGCGCATCCGCGAGATGGAAGGCCTGCGATAAGCAGATCCCCCGGGGCATCGCATCGGCTCCGCTACAGCGTCCCGAATTCACGTTACCGAGATTTAATGTGCACGATTGCGTGATAATTGCCATAAACCGATGATATCGGGGTGTGGCGTGGCCAGTTGTTGCCGCCAGCCCGCATCGTCGCTGCATCCGCTTCCACCTGGAACCCAGCGGACGATTGTTGCCGCTGGAGTATCGATGTCGAGCTGGAAACAGATTGTCCTTGCATTTGTGATCGTGGTCGCCGCCGCGGCTGCGTGGGCGCGTTTCTACCCCGGCGCTCCCGAAGTGCTGTCACGCTGGGGGATGGACTGGGCGTATGGCGCGACGCCTCCAGCAAAGGACACCGCAGCGGCTGGCGCCCGGCAGACGGGGCGCACCCGGATTGCCACGATCGTCGCGTCGCCAGCCAGCATGGCCACGATCAACGACCGCCTGCAGGCGATCGGCACCGGCCGTGCCAACGCCTCGGTGACCGTCAATCCCTATAGTTCCGGCCGCCTTGCCGAACTGCTGGTCGAATCCGGCAGCCATGTCGATAAGGGGCAGATCATCGCCTCGCTCGATCCCGACACGGAGATCATCGCCCAGAATCGGGCCAAGCTCGCTTTGCAGGATGCCCAGTCCAAGCTCGACCGCGTCAAGTCGTTGCGTGCCTCAAACGCCGCGACGCCGGTCGCGGTCGCCGATGCCGAAGTGGTGCTGGCCGGCGCCAAGCTGGCGCTTCAGGATGCCGAGCTTGCGCTGCAGCGCCGCTCGATCCTGGCGCCGATCGCCGGTACGGTCGGCATCCTGCCGATCTCGGCCGGCAACTATGTGAGCAACCAGTCGGCGATCGCCACGCTTGACGACCGCTCCTCGATCCTGGTCGATTTCCAGGTGCCCGAGCGCTTCGCGGCCGCTGTCAAGGTCGGCGCGCAATTGACGGCGACGCCGATCGCCAATCCGAGCAAGGCCTATACCGGGACGGTGTCGGCGATCGACAACCACATCGATGAAAAGAGCCGCACCCTACTGGTCAAGGCCAAGATCGCCAACCCGGCCGATTCGCTGCGCGCCGGCATGTCGTTCTCCATCACCATGAAATTCCCCGGCGAGACCTATCCGGCCGTCAGCCCGCTGGCGATCCTGTGGGGATCGGAGGGCGCCTATGTCTGGCAGATCGAGGACGGCAAGGCCAGGCGGTTGCCGGTTCGCATCATCCAGCGCAACACCGAAACCGTATTGATCGACGCGAAGATCGACGGCGGCGACATGGTGGTCACCGAAGGCACCCAAAATGTCAGCGAAGGCGGCGAGGTTCGCATCGCCGGCCAGGACCAGCGCGCCGCCAATGCCGCGGAAGGCTCATGACCGGCCCCGCCAACGCCTCCAGCGACACCGGCTTCACCGCGCTGTTCATCCGCAGGCCGGTCATGGCCTTCGTGCTGAACACCCTTATTGCCGTTGCCGGCCTCGCTGCCTTCTACGGTGTCGAGATCCGCGAATTGCCCGACGTCGATCGTGCCGTCGTCACGGTCTCCACCACCTTCGAAGGGGCCGCTGCCGAAACCGTCGACCGCGAATTGACCGACACGATCGAGGGCGCAGTCGCCCGCGTCTCCGGCGTCAAGTCGATCTCGTCTTCGTCCTCCTTCGGCTCGAGCCGTGTCACCATCGAGTTCAACGACGGAGTCGATCTCAACGTCGCCGCCTCGGACGTGCGTGACGCGGTCGGCCGCGTCGCCAACCAGATGCCGGACACGGCCGATCCGCCGCGCATCGTCAAGGCCGACGCCAATTCCGACGCGGTGATGCGGCTGGCGGTGACCTCCGACACCATGTCGATCCAGGACATGACGGTGGTGGTCCAGGACCAGATCGAGGACGAACTGGCCGCCGTGCCCGGTGTCGCCGACGTCCAGGTCTATGGCGACCGCGACAAGATCTTCCGCATCGATGTCGACCAGAACAAGCTGGCCAGCCTTGGCTTCACGGTCGCCGACCTCAGGGCGGCGCTTGCCTCCGTCGCCTTCGATTCCCCGGCCGGGTCGATCACCACGACAAACCAGGACCTGATCGTCCGCACCACGGCCGACGTAACGACGCCTGAGGAATTCGAGAACATCATCATTGGCGGCACGACGCGCATCCGCGATGTCGCGACCGTCACGCTCGGCCCCGATGTCGGCCAGACGGCGCTGCGTTCGGACGGCAAGACGGGCATCGGCATCGGCATCATCCGGCAGGCGGAATCCAACACGCTGGACATTTCGACCGGCGTCCAGGCCGCCGTCGCCAAGCTGCAGGAGAACCTGCCCAGGGGCATGTCGATCAAGATCACCAGCGACGACGCTGTCTTCGTCAAGGGTGCGGTGCACGAGGTCGAGATAGCGCTTGGCCTGTCGGTCACCATGGTGCTGATCGTGATTTATGTCTTCCTGCTCGACTGGCGCGCCACGCTCATCCCGGGCCTATCGATGCCGGTCGCCATGATCGGCACCATAGCCGCCATCTATCTGGCCGGCTTCTCCGTCAACATCCTGACGCTGCTTGCTTTGGTGCTGGCCACCGGCCTTGTCGTCGATGACGCCATCGTGGTGCTTGAAAACATCGTGCGACGGCGCAACGAAGGCATGGGCCCGCGCGCGGCCGCCGTGCTCGGTGCACAGGAAGTGTTCTTCGCCGTCGTCGCCACGACGCTGACTCTGGTCGCCGTCTTCGTGCCGATCTCGTTCCTGCCGGGCCAGACCGGCGGCCTGTTCCGCGAATTCGGCTTCGTGCTTGCGATGTCGGTGCTTCTGTCCTGCGTGGTGGCACTGACGCTTTGTCCAATGCTTGCCTCACGCATGCTGACCAGCGCGTCCCTCCACCACGAAGGCGGCCACGGCATTGGCGCGCGCATCGGCGGCGTCCTGAATGCCGGCTACAAGCGCGCCCTCCATGCATGCCTCGACGCACCGTGGATCGTGGTTCTGGTCGCGGTGCTGTTTGCCGGCATCGCGTTTGCGCTGTTCGGCACCATCCGCCAGGAGCTGACGCCAACCGAGGACCGCGCCGCCGTGCTGTTGCGCATCAACGCCCCGCAAGGCGTCAGCCTCGACTATACGACGCAGCAGATGCAGAGAATCGAGCGCCTGATCCAGCCCATGCGCGATTCCGGCGAGATCCGCTCGACCTTCGAAAACGCCGGCCAGAACGGCTCCTACAACTCCGGTTTCATGGTGATGACGCTGGCGCCGTGGGACGAGCGCAGCCGCAGCCAGCAGGAGATCATGGCCGAGATCAGCCAGTTGACCAGGCAGGTGCCCAGCGTGCGCATCTTCCCGGTCCAGCCCAACAGCCTCGGCATCCGCGGCGCAGGCAATGGCCTGCAATTCGCGCTGGTCGGCAACGACCGCAAAGCGCTTAGCGACGCGGCGGTCAAGATCATCGCCGAGATGCAGAAGGATCAGCGTTTCCAGACGCCGCGCCTGTCGATCGACCCGACGCAGCCGCAGCTCGCCGTGGCCATCGACCGCGAGCGCGCTTCCGATCTCGGCATCGACATCACCGGGCTCGCCAACACCATGCAAGCCATGCTCGACGGCAACGACGTCGTCGATGTTTACGTCGCCGACCGTAGCTATGGCGTGAAGCTGGTCTCGACCACCAACCCGATCAACGACCCGACCGATCTGGAAAATGTCTTCCTCAAGACGGCGGATGGCCGCTTCGTGCCGATGTCGACCATCGCCACGCTGACCGAGCGCGCCGTGCCGCCGTCGCTCTCGCGCGAACAGCAGCAGCCTTCGGTGGCGATTACCTCGAATCTCTCGGGCAATTTCGCGCTTGGCGATGCGCTGACACGCGCGCAGGAGATCGCCGCGCCGCTTCTGCCGCCCGGCAGCCGCATCCTGCCGCTGGCCGAAGCCGCGACTTTGGGCGAAACCAATAGCGCAATGGTCACCATCTTCGGCTTCGCGCTGGTCATCATCCTCTTGGTGCTGGCCGCCCAGTTCGAGAGTTTCGTCAGCGCCGTCATCATCATGGCGACGGTGCCGCTCGGCCTTGCCTGCGCCATTTTCGCCTTGCTGCTCTCGGGCACCAGCCTCAACGCCTACAGCCAGATCGGCCTGGTGCTTCTGGTCGGCGTCATGGCCAAGAACGGCATCCTGATCGTCGAATTCGCAAACCAGCTGCGTGATCGGGGCCGCGGCGTGCGCGAAGCGATCGAGCAGGCTTCCACCATTCGCCTGCGGCCGGTGATGATGACGATGATCTGCACAATTCTCGGCGGTGTGCCGCTTGTGCTGGCCGCCGGCGCGGGCGCCGAGGCGCGCGTGGCGCTTGGCTGGGTCATCGTCGGCGGGCTTGGCTTGGCGACCGTCTCGACGCTGTTCCTGACACCGGTCGCCTATCTCCTGCTTGGCCGTTTCGTCACCCCGAAGACCCACGAGGAAGCACGGCTGAAGCGCGAACTCGAGGAAGCCGCCTACACCAATGTGGAACCAGCGCAATAGAGATAGCTATTTCAGCAGCCGGCCTTCGATCGACCAGCGGGCGGCAAGGAAGTTCAACACAGCCGCCACGATGACGCCGCCGATCTTTGCCGGCCACACACCGGTGATACCGGCGAAGAGTGCGATCGACAGGCTGGAAACGCCGAGCGAAATCAACGCCCCAGCCGTGACGAACCGCAGGAAGGCGTCATGCAGCCGGATGGCGTGATTGCGCTCGAACGACCAGAAGCCATTCGCCACGAAAGAGAAGATCACGGCGATCGACCACGAGACGACATTGGCGGACAGCGGCGGGACATGCAGCTTGAGCAGCAGGGAGAAGCCGGCAAGATCGATGGCCGTGTTCGCCAGTCCGACAAGCGCAAAACGGACGATCTTGCTGCCGGTCGAACGCTGGGGCTGTTTGCCGCCGCTCATCCCATGCCGTCCATGATCTCGACACCGGCGCGGGCCAGGCGCGCGCCGAACGCGTCCGAGGCCAGAACCCCAAGTTCCACTTCGCGCACGCTTTGCATCGGATCGCGCGCGCACAGTGTTTCGTCGACATGGCCGGGGTGGCACATGAACAATCCATGGTCCGGCAGCGCTTCGACCGCAGCCTCCAGCAATGGGGCAAATTTTCCGGGTTGCCGCCAGTCATAGATGCCGGCGAGCGGCTTCCAAACGGCAAAGCCGGCGCGCTGCATCGATTGGTTGAAGCCGGCGGCCACGGCAGCGATTGCCACGATCTTCGGTGCGACGGCGGCATCACCCAGCGCGGGAGCGCCGCGCAACACCGGCCTGCCCGCAGCTTCACGAAAATTCGCCCGCAGCCAGCCGCGCACGACGGGCAGGAAATGCACGTGCTGATGTCCGTCGATGAAGTCGGGCTTGCGGCCCAGCGCCTCGACGAAATGACTATATTGCGCGCCGAGTTCGGCATGGATGTCGCGCTCATCGATCCGGCTGCGGAAGACCGGCAGGGCCAGCGAACGAAGCGGCGGCAGCCGGCCCTCAGGCGCCAGGCTCGATTTGCCCGTGACGGCTGGCTGGTCCGTAAGGGTCAGGTGCAGTCCGATCGCCGCGTGACCGCACAGTGGCCTTATACGCGCCGCCGCCCCAGCCCATTCCGGAAAACCGGTCATGCAGCTGGTGCCGGTCAGGCGTCGCCGGTCGAGCAGGTCGAGAATCCCGGCGCAAACCCCTGGCGCCAGGCCGTAGTCATCGGCGATCAGGCGAATGCGCCGCGTCATCCGCGGGACGCGCCCGCGGCGCCGTCTGAAACGTCGCTGCGCACGACATCGCGCACGATATACACCGGACGGTCCTTGCTCTCCGACAGCGTGACCCAGACATATTCGCCGATCAGGCCAAGGAGGGTGAGGTTGAGGCCACCGAACAGGACGACGGCGACCATCAGACTGGGATAGCCAGGCACTGCAATGCCGTAGAACATCACTTCGAAAAACACCTTGGCGCCGTAAACGACGCCCGCCAGCGCCGCCAGCATGCCGCTCAGACTGATGATGCGCAGCGGGATGACGGAAAACGACGTAAAGCCTTCCAGCGAAAAGGCGATCAGGTTGAGCCGGCTCCATTTCGATGTGCCGATGGCACGATTTTCCGGCGAATAGGGTATGGCTTTCTGGCGGAAGCCGGCCCAGGCGAACAGGCCCTTGTTGAAGCGCCGCTTGTCGCGCAAGCTTGTCAGCGCGCGCGCCACGGTACCGCGCATGACGCGAAAGTCTCCCGCATTCTCGGGGATATCGAAACGCTGGCTGCTGTTGATCAGGCTATAGAACAGCTTCGCCAGCTGGCTGCGCCGCCAACTGGCCTCGCGCCGGTCGTTCTGGGCGTAGACGACGTCGATATCGTGGTGTTCCACCAACTCGGCAATCATCTGCAGGCTGACATCCATGGAATGCTGAAGGTCGGAATCCATGATCAGCACCATGTCGCCGCGCGAATGGTCGAGGCCGGCGAGCACCGCGACCTCCTTGCCGAAATTACGGCTGAGCCGCACGACCTCCCAGGAACCCGACAGCGCCAGCGAAAACCGCTCGGCGCCATCGTCGCGACTGCCATCGTCGATCAGGATCTTATGGACGGCCATGCCGAAACGGCTTGATACCGCTTCCTCGAGCCTCTCGAGCAGCCCGGCAAAGGCCGACGCCGACTGCGCCTCATTGAAGAAGGGCGCTACGATATCGAGTTTCTGCCGCAACTCAGCCATGTGCGACGGGTCCGACATTCACCGCCTTGTCGCGCGCCTTGGTCCAGAACCACCAGATCAGCGAACAGGCGATGAAGGTGACCGCGAGCGGCCGGAACCAAGGGTAGAAGAAAATATGCATGTGGCGCTCGACGCTGGTCAAACCTGAGAGGAACAATACCGTCGACAGCACCGAAGCCAAGACGCCACCACGCTCCTCCCGCCACAGTGTGGCGATAGCGAGACCGGCAGGCACGGCGATCATGGCATAGGTATTTGGCTCGACGCGCGGATTGAAGACGCACATGTAGAAGGCGGCCGTCAGGAAGATCGCCAGTCCGGCCATCCCGGGCTGGAGCTTGCGGTCGAACCAGAGGACGATCGATAGCGTAAGCAGTGCCACGACGACGCGCACGATCGTGGCGGCGAATTCAGGCATGGGCACTCCTGCCGAGGTGAAAGGCGCCGTGAAGTCGGTAGGGACAAAGTGGCCGGACTGGTCGACGGCCATCGAGGTCAGCATGCGGGCGAAATCACCGTACTGCGCGTTGAGATAGCCGGCAGGTGCGAAGGCATACGGTATGGCGAGCACGAACAGCACCGCCAGCACGAGCACGGGTATCAGCCGCAGGCGCAGGGCTCCCACCAGCAAAAGCATGATGATCGCGGTCGGTTTGGCAATGATGGCGACCGAAGCCCAGAAGAAGGTCTCGGCGCGCCGCCCTTCGAGCGCCGACAGGGTCAGGAGCCAGCAGGCGCCGGTCAAGAGGATCGTCGCCTGGCCGTTGCGGATCGCACCCAGCGCCATCGGCAGGGCAAGGAAGAGCCCGAAGGAAAGCAGCCACGGTAATTCCCCGCCGCCGATTTTGCGCACTTGCCGCATCGCCGCGAAGGTGAGCGCCGCGAAGCCCACCGCATGCCACACCACGCCGCCCAGATACGGTCCAAGCTTCAGCACCGGAATGTAGAGTGCGGCAAAGGCCGGCGCGTAGAGATAGCCCATCTCCGACTGGAGATTGTACAGCGGCTGGCCGCCGAGGAATGCCTCGCTGCCATATCCGTAGGCCTGCATCACCGTGCGCGTGTGGGGCGACCATAGCACCAGGCCGAGAACGACCAGGAACGCCCCGACCCACATGCCCAGCCCCAAACGGTCGAAAACCGGCTTGGAAATCGTCATCAACACACCCCGCACGCCATCGCGGACGACGCCTCGGCCTGGCGTCGTCCCGGCATTCGATGGCGGCGGCATATCACGGACAAAGCGACCAGGCATAGGGGGGCTCAATGGCGCAAGCTACGATCCGGCCGTTCCGACAGCGCCGGACACGTGATTGTGTCGGGCGTCGAGAGCAAGGTCACCACTTTAAGGCCGGATGAACACCTTGCCGTTAGGCTTGGCCAGTTCCGCCGGCACGCGTGCCATTGCCTCGGCCAGCGGAATGACCGCCGTCACGTCGGTCGACCAGCGTCCATCGGAAAAACGCTTCTGCGCCTCGAGGATCGCCGGACCACGTCGATCCCTGGATTGCCGCATCCATTCGCTCAGCCAGAAGCCCTCGATGTGCTTGTGCTGGAAGATCAGTTGGCCGGGTTCGCGGATGACCGTGGCCTCGGGATCGAGCCGGCCATAGATGATCCAGCGCGCCCGTTTCGGCATTGCATTGAAGATGGCTGAAGCCAGCGGGCCCGTGACAGCATCGAGGAAGATGCGCGGCTGTTCGGCCTTCATCACCTCGCGCAGCGTGACCTCGAAATCCGGCGCCTTCTCGTTGAGGACATGCGCCGCGCCAAGCTCTTTAAGCATGGCGATCTGCTCGTCGCGGCGCACGGTGACAACAGGCCGGAACCCTTCCTCGCTGGCAAGGCCGATGATCAGCTTGCAGAGCTGGCTGGCGCCGGCGGTCATGACGAAGGCCTTCTCGCCTTCCTGTTTGACGATGTCGAACATGGCGATCGCGGTCAGCGGGTTGACGATCATCGCGGCGCCGTCCTCGTCGCGCACCGTATCGAGCAGCGGAATGCAGGCCGCCGCCTCGGCGACGGCATATTCGGCCCACGAGCCCCAATTGCTGAGACCAGTGGCGAAAGCGACACGCTTGCCGACGAGGCTTTTGGGATAGGGCTCCTCGCCACCCGCGACGACCGTGCCGACGCCCTCGAAGCCGGCCGGCTGACCCTTGGCGCGCGGCTGGCCATACTGGCCCTTGATGAAGGCGACATCCGACGGATTGATCGAAGCCAGGCGGACCTTGATCAGCACCTGGCTCGGTCCGGGCACAGGCACGGCGATGCTGCCCGGCTCGAGATAGGGCTCCATCGCCTCGAGCGCACTGCCGCTCGGCGTCCTGGTATAGCCGTCACCGACCAAGAGCAGCGCCTTCATTTCGGAGGGTATGGTCATCACTGACACTCCTTGGTTGCCGCAGGCAAACCGGTATATGGCCAGCCGAACTGCCGCTCAGAGCTTCTCCTGCGTGTATTTCTTCAACTCCGTACGCGCCACCTGGCGGCGATGGACTGCGTCAGGCCCGTCGGCGAGGCGCAGCGTCCTCAGATGCGTCCACGAGCGCGCCAGTGGCGTATCCTGGCTGATGCCCTGAGCGCCGAACATCTGCACCGCCTCGTCGGTGACCTTGAGCGCCACGCGTGGCGCGACGACCTTGATCTGGCTGATCCAGGGAGCGGCGGCCCGCGCGTCTCCCTGGTCGATCATCCATGCCGCCTTGAGGCAGAGCAGGCGGGCCATCTCGATCTCCATGCGGCATTCGGCGATGATGTCGAAATTGGCGCCAAGCTTCGCCAGCTTTTGGCCGAAGGCCTCGCGGCGCACGGAACGCTGGCACAGCGTCGCCAGCGCCATCTCGGCCTGGCCGATGGCGCGCATGCAGTGGTGGATGCGGCCGGGGCCGAGCCGGCCTTGCGCGATCTCGAAGCCCCTGCCCTCGCCGAGGATCAGGTTCGACGCTGATATTAGCACATTGTCGAAGCGAAGATGCATGTGGCCATGCGGCGCATCATCGTCGCCATAGACCTGCATGGCGCGGACCTTGGTCACGCCCTTTGTGGCCGAGGGTACCAGGATCATCGAATGGCGGCGGTGCTGCGGCTCGTCATCGCCGCCGGTCCGCACCATGACGATGTAGATGGCGCAGCGCGGATCGCCGGCGCCCGACGCCCACCATTTCTCGCCGTTGAGCACGTAGTCGCCGCCCTGCCGCTCGCAGCGCATGGAAATGTTGGTGGCGTCGGAGGAGGCGACATCCGGCTCCGTCATCAGATAGGCCGAGCGGATTTTTCCGTCCAGCAACGGTTCGAGCCATTCCCGTTTGTGCTCGGCCGAGCCGTAGCGTTCCAGAACCTCCATATTGCCGGTGTCCGGTGCCGAGCAGTTGAATGTTTCGGCGCCGAGATGCGCCTTGCCCATCTCTTCGGCCAGATAGGCGTATTCGACAGTGGACAGGCCGTAGCCACGTTCCGAGCCGGTCAACCAGAAGTTCCACAGGCCGCGCTCCCGTGCGGTCTTCTTCAGCCCTTCGAGGATCTCGCTCTGGCGTTTGCTGTAGACCCAGCGGTCGCCGGCCTTGCCGACTTCGCCCAGGAACTCCTTGTCGAGCGGCATGATCTCGTCGCGCACCATGGCCGCGACGCGTGCGTGGATCGGCTTCAGCCGCTCGGTCATGCCGAGATTCATCTGCGTCATCGGTCGCTAACCCTTCATGCAGGCCGGGCATTTTATCCGTGGCAAGGATGACCGTACTTCGGATAGCCTTGTCAACGCGAACTGTTTTGCCCGCGGGCGAAGGCGCGGAGAATTTGGATGAGCTATCTGGATGAGCTGTTTTCGGTTGCCGGCAAGACCGCGCTGGTGACGGGAGCGGCGACCGGCATCGGCCGCATGGCGGCAACCGCGCTGGTCAAGGCCGGCGCTAGCGTCATGATCGCCTCGCGCAAGGGCGAGGACTGCATCAAGGTCGCCAGCGAGTTGAACGGACTTGGCGCCCCGGGCCGGGCGGAAGGCTTTGCCGCCGACATTTCCAGCGAGGTTGGCATTGCCGACCTGGTCGGTGAGGTCAAGGCACGGACCGAAAGACTGCATATTCTGGTCAACAATGCCGGCGTGTCCTGGGGCGCGCCGCTGGAGAGCTTTCCCTATCACGCCTGGGCCAAGGTGTTCGGCGTCAATGTCACCGCGGTCTTCCATCTGACACGCGAATTGCTGCCGCTGCTTGATGCTGCTGCAAGCGAAGCCGATCCGGCCCGGGTGATCAATCTGGGATCGGTGATGGGCACGCAGCCGCTGGCCGACGATGCCTATTCCTACACCGCCTCCAAGGCCGCCGTGCATCATCTGACACGCACGCTGGCGTTCGAATTCGCTGGCCGCCGCATCACCGTCAACGCCTTCGCACCAGGCCCATTCCAGAGCCGCATGACCGCATTCGCCACCGGCACGGACGAACAGGCCAGGCATGTCGGCGGCCATGTCCCGATCGGCCGCATCGGCACGCCGGATGACATTGCCGGCGCAACGCTCTATTTGTGCAGCCGTGCAGGCAGCTATGTGACCGGCGCCATCCTGCCGATCGACGGCGGGCAGTCGGTGCAGCATGGGTTGACCTTATTCAAGGAATGACATTTTCCGGCCGCAGAAGCCGGGAGTGAAACAGGAGGACATGAGCGTGGAACCGATCAGTCTCGATGTGCTTCTGGCCAGTGTCGGCAAGGAGGTCGGCGTTTCACCCTGGCGCGTGGTCACGCAACGCATGATCGATCAGTTCGCCGACGCCACCGACGATCACCAGTTCATCCACTGCGATCCGGAGCGGGCCAAGCGCGAAACGCCGTTCGGTGGCACCATCGCGCACGGCTTCCTGTCGCTGTCGCTGTTGTCGGCGATGACGTTCGAGACCATGCCGCCGCTGGAAAACGGCAAGATGGGCGTCAACCATGGCTTCGATTCGCTGCGCTTCCTGGCGCCGGTGAAGACTGGCGCGCGCATCCGCACCCATTTCGTGCTGGCCGACGTCAAGGTCAGGCCATCGGGCTGGGTGCAGACGGCGCATGACGTGACCATCGAGATCGAAGGTTCCAAAAAGCCGGCGCTGACCGCCCGCTGGCTGACGCTGACCTTACTTGAACGTCAGCCCGAGACGGTATGAGCGACCCGAACGCGCTCGACCAGGCGGCGCTTGCGCCTTACCTCGAGGCGCACATCCCGGGCTTTTCCGGGCTCGCGGCAATCGAAAAATTCAAATCCGGCCAATCCAACCCGACCTATCTCCTGACGGCGGCAAGCGGCCGTTACGTGCTGCGCGCCAAGCCGCCAGGCCAACTCTTGAAATCGGCGCACCAGGTCGACCGCGAATTCCGCGTGATGAAGGCGCTTTCCGGCACCGCCGTGCCAGTGCCCGAAATGCTGCACCTGTCGACCGAGGATTCGCCCATCGGCCGCATGTTCTACGTCATGGATTTCATCGACGGCCGCATCTTCTGGGATCCGGCACTGCCTGAGGCCCGCGACAACGATGAGCGCGCCGCGATGTACGATGCCATGAACGGCACGCTTGCGGCACTGCACGATGTCGATGTCGAGGCTGTGGGTCTCAGCGCTTTCGGCCGCCCCGGCAATTACTTCGAGCGGCAGCTGGCACGCTGGACCAGCCAGTACCGTGCCTCCGAAACCGGTACCATTGCCGACATGGACCAACTGATTACCTGGCTGGAGATGCATAAGCCGGCCGATGACGTCAGGGCCTCGCTTGTGCATGGCGACTATCGGCTGGACAATCTGATCTTCGCGCCGGACCAGCCGAGGGTACTGGCGGTACTCGACTGGGAATTGTCGACATCAGGCCACCCCTTCGCCGACATCGCCTATCAATGCATGCAATGGCGCCTGCCGCATGCATCCGGCTTTCGCGGCCTGGGCGGCATCGATCGCTCGGCACTCGGCCTGCCTTCCGAGGAAGACTATGTCGCCGCCTATTGCCGGCGACGTGGGCTGACCGGCATCGGCAATTGGACATTCTTCCTCGCCTTCTCCTTCTTCCGGCTGGCTGCAATCTGCCAGGGTGTCTACAAGCGGGCGCTCGACGGCAACGCTTCCAACCCGGAGAAGGCCAGAACCTATGGCGAGGCGGTGAAATTGCTCTCGCACCTCGCCGTCCAACTGATCAACAAGCAGGCGTAAGGGGAGACGGGATGGGTCGCTTCTGACGCCTGCCGCTTGGGAACCCGCGGCGCCCTTGTTCGTTTCCGTACAGCGTATATAATTTAGCCAAGGCACCAACCAGACAAGGGCAACGGACTTGCCGCTGAGCCTCCAGAAACGCCGCGAGAAACAAAAGGCCGAACTGCGCTCGGAGCTTGTCGCGGCCGCACACAAGCTCGTCCAGGAAGAAGGCTATGAAGGCCTGACCATCCGCAAGCTGGCCAAGCGGGTCGGCTACGCGCCGATGTCGGTCTATTCCTACTTCGCCGACAAGCAGGACATCCTCTTCGCGCTGGCCGAGGACGCGTTTGAAACGCTCGCCCGGCGCATCGAGGAGCACCCGTCCGACGATCCGATCGAGGCCTTGCAGGCGGTGATGACCGAATATGCCGCCTTCGGGCTCGGCAATCCCAACGAATACCGCACTGTCTTCATGACCGAAAAGACCAAGCTGCCGGAAGGCAGGAGCTACGAGGACATGGAGGAAGGCAACCCGGCGATGAAGGTGCTGATCAGCAGGGTCGAGGCCTGCGTCGCCGCCGGCAAATTGCGTGGCGATCCGCGCGCCATCGCCACCATGCTGTGGGCGGTCGGCCATGGCACGATCTCGCTGCTGATCACATTCCCCTTCTATCCCTTCGGCGACGCGCAGGCTTTCGTGAAGCGGATGTGCGATTTCACCCTTGCCACGCTCAGCACGCAAGATGTGCCGCCGTTGACCGAAACACCGGTCAACTGCTGAGCGCGACCTCTTCGTTTCTCCAGATTTCCTCACCGCCTCTCCCAGCCAGAATGGGGCGGATTTCTTGGTTAACAAAAAGTCTACCGTACGTGTACAATTTCTCTTGAACTTCGCGATCGACGGACGTATTTGTACAAAGCAACGTACATGTACGGAACAAATTCACCTCGTCGAACACGGAGACTGACCATGAAAAAGACACTCCTCACCCTCACCGCCGTCCTGGCGCTTTCGGGTTCGGCCTTTGCCGCCAACAACACCCCCCACGCGGTCAAGCATTCGACTGCAGCGACCTGCGTCGACACCAAGACCAATGTGAAGCTCGATTGCACTTCGACCGGATCGGTCGACAAGAAGGCTTCCACGGAAGCCACAACCGACGGCAAGGGTCCTAGGCTCGGGATCACGGTGAACCCGTGGATCATGCCGAGCGCCTACTGAGATCTTCCGAAAGTCTGGCCGGCTCAGCCGGCCAGATGGTGATTTCAGGCGATCGAGACCGGCAGCTTGGCCGCTGAACTTTCGAAGGCCGCGTCGATCAGCTTCTGCATGTCGGCGGCGCGCCGGAACGACGGATCGCCGTTCCGTCCCGTGTCCAGCGCATCGGCGAAGCGCCGGGCATTGTGCTTGACGTCAGGCGGCGTCAGCATCCGCCAACGGTGCTGATCGACGTCGTCACCCAGGCAGGCCGACAGCCGCGAAACCTTGCCGTCGGTCTCGACCTTGATCGCGCCCTTGGTGCCGTGCAGGGCCAGCGACAAATCATTGCCATGGCCCGTCGTGTAGCGGCTGGCCATGATCGTGGCCAGCGCGCCTGAGCTGAGCCGCGCCGTTACCGCCAAACTGTCATTGACGTCGAGCACATAGTCACCGATGCGGTCGCCCTCCGCCTTCGGAAACGTCACCAGATCGGCATGCAGCGAGACGATATCCTGGGCCGCGCCATAGGTCGCGAAGTCGAGGATATGGATGCCGACATCGCCCAGAACACCCGTCGAACCGTGCCGGCTCGACAGGCGCCACAGCCATTTGTCGTCGACCCGCCAGTCACCCCAGAACTTGCTGACCAGCCAGCTTTGCCGGTAGTTCGCCTCGACATGGCGCAGCTCGCCGATCTCGCCGGCCTCCACCATGCGCCGCGCCTCGTGGATCACCGGCGTGTTACGATAGGTCAGGTTGACCATGTTGACGAGCCCGGCCGCCTCGGCGGCTTCGCTCATCGCAAGCGCATCGGCATGGTTCGGCGCCAGTGGCTTCTCGCAGAACACATGTTTCCCGGCGGCCAGCAGGGCGAGCGTCGTCGCCTTGTGGACCTGGTCCGGCGTCGCGTTGATGGCGGCATCGAACTCGCCCCAAGCGATCGCAGCTTCGAGGCTTTCGAAGAAATTGCCTATTTTGTTGGCGGCGGCGAACGCCGCCGCGCGGCCCGGCAGATGATCGACGCAAGCGACGATGGTACAGCTCGGAACCTGACCGAACTCCTCGATATGATGTGCCGCGATCCAGCCGGTGCCGAGCAAAAGCAGGCGATGCATCAGCTCAGCCCCCTCTCACCGTCGGCATGCAGACGCAGGCCTTTCTGGACGATCTTCTCCTTGGCCTTGTCCGTCGGCACATTCGGCGCGTTGGTGATGCCGGACCATGCCGGGGCGGGGTTGTGCGCCCAGTGCACGGCGTTGCGCAGCACCTGCTGCACGCCTTCATTGTGATAGATCGGATAGGTCTCGTGGCCCGGTGAGAAATAGAAGATTTTTCCCGCTCCCCGCTGATAGGTCAGGCCGGAGCGGAACACCTCGCCGCCCTCGTACCAGGAGATAAACACCGTCTCCAGCGGCTCCGGCACCGCGAACGGCTCGCCATACATTTCCGTCTCGCCGATCTCCAGGCATTCGCCGATGCCTTGCGCGATCGGGTGGCCGCGATTGATCGCCCAGACACGCTCGCGCTCGCCCGCCTCGCGCCATTTCAGCGAACAGGGCGTGCCCATCAGCCGCTTGAAAATCTTCGAGTAGTGGCCGGAATGAAGCACGATCAGCCCCATGCCTTCCCAGACCCGCTTCTGGACGCGCTCGACGATCTCGTCCTTGACCTCGCCATGGGCGGCATGGCCCCACCATAGAAGCACGTCGGTGGCCGCCAGGCGCGTGTCGCTCAGGCCGTGCTCGGGTTCCTGCAAGGTGGCGGTGGTCGCTTCGATCCGCTTGTCCTGGTTGAGCGCGGCGGCGATGGTACCGTGCATGCCCAAGGGATAGAGGACGCGCACGGCGGCATTGGTCTGTTCATGGACGTTCTCGCCCCAGACAACGGCTTTAACAGGCATTTTTCCTCTCCAAAGCGCTTTGAGTACCGCATCCGATGAGGTCTTGGAAAGATGTCGTCGATCAAAATTTGTGAAATCAGGGCTTGCGGGCCTTGCGGCCAGGGACTGTCTTGGCCTTGCCAGGCTTGGCCGGTGCGCCGGGAATGGACGACCCCGTAATCGACACGGGATCGCTGGCTGGAAATGTGTCCTCGAGGCCTTCCTCGAGTTCATCTTCGGCGTCGGCCTCGTGATGCCGCTCATGTTCAAGCGAACGGACCGCCGCGGTTTTCGGCGATTTCGGCGCGGACCTCGACGGCATCGGCAGTTCTCCCTCGATTTGTCGCCGCACAACGGACGCGGGCGGCAAACGTTCCGGGGTCAGCCGGCGGCGTCGCGGGCTCCCTCGGACAGGAAAGTAAAGACATAGTCCGAGAAAGAACGCCAGCACTCGACCCTGAAGGCCTCGTCGGCCGTGCGCAACAGCACGATCTCGGCCTTGCCCAAAATGGTGCGCGAAGCGGCGCCCACCGGGAAGGCGTCGAGCGACAGATCCTGCGGGCAGCCCGAATTGATCGCGGCTTCCGCCGCCGGGCCGGTGACGGAAATCGCGATGTTGCGATGCGAGATGCCGACCGACGAGTGCAAGGTTGAAACCTTCGCGCAATCGGCGAGCGGGTCCTTGCCGGCCTCGTCGATGACAAGCCACTCGTCCGGCCCAAGCCACAGCGCCGTACGGCCGCTCTTCGACGCCGAGGTTTTCGGCTGCTTCGGCAGGGTCACACCGAGCGCCTTCGACAGAGCGGCGACCGAAGCTTCCGGCGCGCGCAGCGAAATGCGCAGGGCCGGCGGCAGCACTTCGACCTTGACACCCGTTGCGGAGACAGTGCGCCCGGCCAATGCCGGACGCCGCTCCGCCGAGGGCGAAGCCGTCGCGGCCGTCTTTGCAGCAGCTTTAGCCATTGAGGCGCCCTCCCGTCTCGTCGAAGAACACCATGCCGGCAACCTCCACTTCAATCACCCCGTCCGGCATCGGCACGTAGAGCGTGTCGCCCATCCGGTCACGCCCGCCGGCGACCAGCGCCAGGGCGATGGAACGGCCGCAATTCTGCGACCAGTAGCTCGAGGTAACGTGGCCGATCATCTTCATCGGGATTGCCTGCTTCGGGTCCTCGACGATCTGCGCGCCTTCTTCCAGCACCACCTTGGGGTCCTTGGTCTTCAAGCCGACCAGTTGCTTGCGGCCCTTGGCGACCAGGTCCGGCCGCGCCATGCCCCTGATGCCGACGAAGTCGGCCTTCTTCTTGCCGACCGCCCAGTCGAGGCCGGCGTCGTTTGGCGTCACCGTGCCGTCCGTATCCTGGCCGACGATGATGTAGCCCTTCTCGGCGCGCAGCACGTGCATCGCCTCGGTGCCGTAAGCGGTGGCGCCATGCTTCTGGCCCTCGGCCCACAACGCTTCCCAGACGGCCTGGCCATAGTCGGCCGGGACATTGATTTCAAAACCGCGCTCGCCGGTGAACGACATGCGGAACAGCCGTGTCGGCACGCCACAGATCTTGCCTTCGCGCACCGACATATGCGGCAGCGCTTCATCAGACATATCGATGCCTTCGACCAGCGGCGCGATGATGTCGCGGGATTTCGGACCCTGCACGGCAATGACCGCCCACTGCTCGGTGATCGAGGTCAGCCAGACATTGAGATGCGGGAACTCGGTCTGGAGGTAATCCTCCATGTGGTTCATGACGCGCGGCGCGCCGCCCGTCGTCGTCGTGACATGGAAGCGGTCCGGCGCCAGCCTGCCCACGACACCGTCATCATAGATGAAGCCATCCTCGCGCAGCATGATGCCATAGCGGCAGCGGCCTGGCTCCAGCTTCTCCCACGGATTGGTGTAGAGCAGTTCCATGAACTTGGCCGCGTCCGGGCCGACCACTTCGATCTTGCCCAGCGTCGAGGCATCGAACAGGCCGGCTTGATTGCGGACCCCAACGCATTCGCGGTCGACCGACGCATGCATGTCCTCGCCGGCTTTCGGGAAATACCAGGCGCGCTTCCACTGGCCGACATCCTCGAACACCGCGCCTTGCGCCTCGGCCCACGGATGGATCGCGGTTCTGCGTGTCGGGTCGAACAGCGGCCCACGCGCATGGCTGACAATCGCGCCGAAGGTGACAGGCGTGTAGGGCGCGCGGAACGTGGTCAGGCCGACCTCCGGGATCGGCTTGCCCAGCGTTTCGGCGGCAATCGCCAGGCCGTGCATATTGGAGGTCTTGCCCTGGTCGGTCGCCATGCCGTTGGTGGTGAAGCGCTTGACATGCTCGATCGAGCGCATGCCTTCATGCACCGCCTGGCGGATGTCCTTGGCGGTCACGTCGTTCTGGAAATCGACGAAGGCTTTAACCGTCGTGTCCGGTCCGGCGCCGGGCGCCGCACCCAGCATGCCGCGCGACCAGCTCTCCGAGGCGTCCACCTTCGGTTTGGTCTCCTTGGCGGCTTTCGCGCCGGCATCCTTGGCCGCCTTGGCGCCCGCCGCATAGGCCTCGTCGACCGTCGCCGCCAGTCCGTCGGTGCCGTTGCAGGCGCCGACCGAGACGCAGTCCTGCGCGTAGGTGCCGGGCACGAACCGCTTGGCCTCGTCGTTGAAGGCGACCTTGCCGCGCGACTGCGAGAACAGATGCACCGACGGTGTCCAGCCGGCCGACATCAGGATCGCATCGACCGGAATTGTGCGTTCGCCGCCGCCATTCTTCGGCTGCACCGTCATCGACGACACCCGCAACTTGCCGCCGGCGCGGATCACAGCACGGCCGAAATTGATCTCGATGCCGAGCGCCCTCGCCTCGTCGATCACCGGGCCGGTCGGGTTGTCGCGCAAATCGACGATCGCCGCCACGTTGACGCCGGCCTTCTTCAGGTCGATCGCGGCGCCGTAGGCCGAGTCATTGGCGGTGTAGACACCGACATTTTTTCCGACCGCGACACCATAATGGTTGAGGAAGGTGCGCGCCGCGCCCGCCAGCATGACGCCTGGCCGGTCGTTATTGGCGAACACCATGTGGCGCTCGATGGCGCCGGAGGCCAGCACCACGCGCTTGGCGCGGACCTGCCATAGCCGTTCGCGCGGCAGGTCGTGGCCGGGGGCCTTCAGGTGATCGCTGACGCGCTCGACCAGGCCGACGAAATTCTGCGCGTAATAGCCGAACGCCGTGGTGCGCGGCAGCACGCGGACATTGTCCATCGCACCCAGCCTGGCGATCGCCGCTTGCGCCCAGGCAAAGCCGTCCTTGCCGTCGATCTTCGCGCCAGACTCGAAGCGCAGGCTGCCGCCGAACTCGGCCTGCTCGTCGGCCAGGATGACGCGCACGCCGGTCTCCGCCGCGGCAAGCGCCGCCGCGATGCCAGCCGCGCCGCCGCCCAGCACCAGCACGTCGCAATGGGCGTAGCGCGAGGAATAATGGTCGGGATCCGGCCTGTCGGGCGAAACGCCGAGGCCGGCGGCTTCGCGGATCTTGGGTTCGTAAAGGCTCTTCCAGGCCGCCTTCGGCCACATGAAGGTCTTGTAGTAGAAACCGGCCGAGAACAGCGGTGATGCCAAATCGTTGACCGCGCCGACGTCGAAGGATAGCGACGGCCAGCGGTTCTGCGAATTGGCGGCAAGCCCGTCATAGAGTTCCTGTACGGTGGCGCGCACGTTGGGCGTCTTGCGCGCGTCATCACGCACGATCTGCACCAGGGCGTTGGGCTCTTCCGCGCCGGCCGAGAGGATGCCGCGCGGGCGGTGGTACTTGAACGAACGGCCGACCAGATGCACGCCGTTGGCAAGCAGCGCCGACGCCAATGTGTCGCCCTCGATGCCGGCATAGGACTGGCCATCGAAGCTGAAGCGGGCGGTCTTGGCCTGGCTGAGGCGTCCGGCGCCGGGAATGCGCAACGCGCCGCTCATTTGGCAAGCCCTTCGTTGGAGTTTTTGGGCAGCTTGGAAGGTTTCGGCTCGCCGGCCTTGTAGGTCATGACGAACTTGTCGGTGACGGTGTCGCGCACCGCGTTGAAGAAGCGCGCGCAACCATGCATGTGCCGCCAGCGCTCATAAATGATGCCCTTGGGATTCGAGCGGATGAAAAAGAACTTCTCGAAGTCGTCGTCGCTCTCGCCGGCCATGTTGGCCGAGCGCGCGATATGCGCCTCGCCGGCGTTGCGGAACTCGAGTTCCGGGCGCTCTTCCTCGCAATAGGGGCAGCGGATGAGAAGCATCGTGTTTGTTCCTACAATTCGCCGTGGCCGACGCGCGCGCCGGAGGGTTGGTCGCAAAGCTTCTGGCCCATGGTCATGAATGGAGCGACGAGTCGCAGCCGCTCCTCGACGCTCGTCGCCGCACTGAAGAGATCGCGGTTGGCCATGTTGCCGAGCGTCAGCTGCATGGGATCCGTCGTAACGATGACGCCACGCGGTTGGAAATCCTCGTCCTCATCCAGCCCATGCGGCCTGCCCTCATAGAACATCACCACTTTCTGGCCGACGCTCCAGACGCAGGCGAGCATTCCCTCGTCGACCGAAAACGGCCAGCCGGTCTCGTTTCCGGCACGGCTGATCGGCTGCAGCCGCACCTCCTGCGCCGTCGGAACATGGAACATGCCCTGTTCCCCCGCCAGCATCAGCGGCATCGCGACAGCGATCTCAGTCATCATCATCAGTGCGCCACCGCTGCGGCCGCCGCCTCGTCGATGAGGCGACCGGTGCGGAAGCGTTCGATGGTGAAAGGCGCGTTGATCGGATGCGGATCGTCCCTGGCGATGGTGTGGGCAAAGACATGGCCCGAGCCCGGTGTGGCCTTGAAGCCGCCCGTGCCCCAGCCGCAATTGACGTAGAGGCCGGGCACCGGCGTCTTGGCCAGGATCGGCGAGCGGTCGGGCGTCACGTCGACGATGCCGCCCCACGAACGCAGCATCTTCATGCGCGTGAAGATCGGGAACATCTCGCAGATGGCGTCCAGCGTATGCTGAAGAATGTGAAGTCCGCCGGTCTGCGAATAGGAGACATACTGGTCGGTGCCGGCGCCGATCACCAGTTCGCCCTTGTCGGACTGCGAGATATAGGCGTGCACCGTGTTCGACATCACAACGCAAGGCACAACCGGCTTGACCGGCTCCGACACCAGCGCCTGCAGCGGATAGCTCTCCAGCGGCATGCGCACGCCGGCCATGTTCATGATGACCGAGGAATGGCCGGCCGCGACGACGCCGACCTTCTTGGCGCCGATGAAACCGCGCGTCGTATCGACGCCTGTGACCGCGCCGTTGGCAGCCCGCTTGACGCCGGTGACCTCGCAGTTCTGGATGATGTGGACGCCGCGCGCCGAAGCGCCGCGCGCATAGCCCCAGGCGACCGCGTCATGGCGCGCCGTGCCGCCGCGGCGCTGCAGGGCAGCCCCGACGACCGGATAGCGCGCGTCTTTCGAGGTATTGAGCGGCGGACAGAATTCCTTGGCCTGCTCCGGCGTCAGCCATTCATTGTCGATGCCGTTCAGCCGGTTGGCATGGACATGGCGCTTCAGCACCTGGATGTCGTGCACATTGTGGGCGAGCATCATGACGCCGCGCGCCGAATACATGACGTTGTAGTTGAGCTCCTGGGAGAGCCCGTCCCACAGCTTCAGCGCATGGTCGTAAATCCCTGCGCTCTCGTCATAGAGATAGTTGGATCGGATGATGGTGGTGTTGCGGCCGGTATTGCCGCCGCCCAGCCAGCCCTTTTCCAGCACCGCGACATTGGTGATGCCGTGCACGGTGGCGAGATAATAGGCGGTGGCCAATCCATGACCGCCGGCGCCGACGATGATGACGTCGTATTCCTTCCTGGGCTCCGGCGAGGACCATTGTTCCTCCCAGCCCTTGTGGCCGCGCATGGCCTCGCGGGCGATGGCGAATACAGAGTATTTCTTCACGGTCCAGCCTCGCGCCAAAAGGTCTCGCGGAGTGCAGCCGGGTCTTCCTTCGGCCCAGCGCGCGAGGTGTATCACTAGCGAAACAGCGCTGCCATCCTTGCGCTGTTTGCGACGGCGCTTGCCGTTTTGCGCCGCGCTGAAAAAGAGGTATCCGGTCTGGCCCCGATGATTGCCTTCAGTCACACTTCCCGGCGTCGGGGATTCGGAGGATGGATGGTGGGCAACGCTTGGTGGAATCTCACATTGCGCTTCCTGCTGGAGCTGGCAGCCTTGCTTGGCCTCGGCATGGCAGGCTGGAGCCTTTTCGAGGGCTGGTGGCACTGGGTCCTGGCCCTTGCCTTGCCACTCATCGCTGCAGCGTTGTGGGGGATTTTTGCCGTGCCCGGCGATCCGAGCCGTTCAGGGAGTGCACCGGTACAGGTGCCCGGCGCTGTCAGGCTGGCGCTGGAATTCGTCGTCATGTTCGGCGGCGCGGCCGGTTTCCATGTGGCAGGCCATGCCGCCACGGGCACCATCATGGCCGTGCTGATCGTCATCAGCTACGTGTTCTCGCTGGACCGATTGGCTTGGCTGCTCCGGCAATAGTTGGTGCGAGCCTCTGCGGTTTTCGGGTGGCTGCTGTCCTGCCGATTTGCGACGAAGCATCCGATCGCCGGCAAAGCTGGCGCGAAGGACAAGGATGCCAAACATGCTCGCACTTTCCAACAAGATCGCCATCGTCACCGGCGCCAGTTCCGGCATCGGCCATGCCACCGCCAAACTGTTCGCGGAGGAAGGCGCCAAGCTGGTCATTTCCGCTCGCCGCCAGACCGAGCTTGATGCACTCGCCGCTGAAATCGAGGACGCCGGCGGCACGGCTGTCGCTCTCGCGGGGGATGTTATCGACGAGACCTACGCGAAAGCTCTCGTCGAACTGGCGGTCGGCAGCTTCGGTGGACTCGACATCGCGTTGAACAATGCCGGCTCCGTCGGACCGATGGGTCCTGTCCCCGACATGTCGGCACAGACATGGCACGGAACGATGGACACCAATCTGACCAGCGCCTTTCTCGGTGCGAAGTATCAGATACCGGCCATGCTCGAGCACGGCGGCGGCTCGCTGATCTTCACGTCGAGCTTTGTCGGTTACACCGTCGGCATGCCGGGCATGGCCGCCTACGCCGCGGCCAAGGCCGGCCTGATCGGATTGACGCAGGTGTTGGCCGCCGAATACGGACCGAAGGGGCTGCGCGTCAACGCGCTGCTGCCCGGCGGGACCGACACGCCAGGCGCGACGACGACCACGCCTGAGGCCCGCGCCTTCGTCGAGGGCCTCCACGCCCTGAAGCGCATGGCGCAGCCGCAAGAGATCGCCCGCTCCGCGCTTTACCTTGCCTCCGACGCCTCGAGCTTCACCACGGGAACCGCGCTGTTTGCGGATGGCGGAGTGTCGATCAACCGGACGTGAAGGATTTTTTGCCGGGACAGGCCTGTTCGTCGTTGTGACGCAGGCCGCCGGTCTTGCTTTTTCGGCGCGATTTGGCGATTCCGTTTCTATCTAAACGGGTCTTCTTGCCAAGACGGGTCCTGGAACCATGATGCTGATCCGAACCTATGTCGCCCAGAGTGCAATCGAAGGCGTCGGCATGTTCGCCGCCGAGCCCATCCGGAAGGGCGCCTCGATCTGGCGCCTGGATCCGGATTTCGATCGGCTGATCCCGATGGACAAATACGAGACGGCGCCGCAACCCCTGAAGGAATTGCTCGACCGTTATGCCTATCCGAGCCCGGACAAGCCCGGTTTCATCGTCTATGAGGTCGACAATGGCCGCTTCATGAACCATTCGGCGACCCCGAACACCGATTTTTCGCAATATGGCGGCGCCACTGCGACCCGGGATATCGCCGTCGGCGAGGAGATCACCTGCGATTACGGTGAGTTCTTCGAGGATTTCGAGCGGCTGCACCTGGCCACGGCGTAACAGGCACCCTATCTCCAGGCGACCGTGGCAATTTGGCTGTCGTCCGTCATTTCGACTGTGGACAGCGAGGCTTGATTCTGCTATCAGCCGCCACAATTCGTGGTGTCGAGCGCCGCGGAGGCTTGTGGCTATGGCTGCTTGCCTGTTGATATCAAACCCGAAAGACAGGATTGCCCGTGCAGGTACTCGTCCGCGACAATAACGTTGATCAGGCGCTTCGCGCGCTGAAGAAGAAGATGCAGCGCGAGGGCATTTTCCGCGAAATGAAGATGCGCGGCCACTACGAGAAGCCTTCCGAGAAGCGCGCCCGTGAAAAGGCCGAAGCCGTTCGCCGCGCCCGCAAGCTGGCCCGCAAGCGCGCACAGCGCGAAGGCCTGCTGCCGATGACCCCGCGTCCGGTTGCTGCTGGCGGTGCCGCCGGTGCAGCGCGTCCGCCGCGCTGATTATCGCCAATATTTCGTCCTTTTCGAAGGATACCAGGGTGGCGCGATGCGGAATCGCCGCCACCCTTTTATTTTGATTGTGACCCGGCCCGGAGGGGGGAACCGGACCTGAACGACGGCGCAAGTGAGGACAGGGCAGACATGAACGCAACAAGCGTGGAGCGCGGGACCGCATTGCGTGGTTTCGCCCTGACAGCGGCCCTGCTTTCCGGACTGGTGCTTGCCGGCTGCCAGACGTCGGGCCCGGCCGGCGAGTTCAACAACATCGACAAGGCGCAAGGCTCGAGCGAGAACATCTCCTCGCTGTCGGCGGTCATCCAGCGCAATCCCCAGGATCCTGAAGGCTACAATGTGCGCGGTTCGGCCTATGGCCGCGGCGGCCAGTACCAGCAGGCGCTCAAGGACTTCAACCAGGCCATCCAGCTCAACCCGAATTTCTACCAGGCCTATTCGAACCGGGCCCTCATCCAGCGCTTCCTCGGCAACCAGGAAGCCGCACTCGCGGACTACAATCGCTCGATCCAGATCAACGGCAATTACGACGCCGCCTATATCGGCCGCGGCAATCTCTACCGCAAGGCGGGCCGCACCCAGGATGCCTTCGCCGACTTCCAGAAGGCGATCCAGCTCGACACGACGGATGCCCGCGCATATCACAATCGCGGCCTGATCTATCAGAGCCAGGGCCAGCACAAATTCGCCATCGAGGACTTCTCGACCGCCATCTCGCTGGCCCCTGACGCCGCCGAGCCCTACAACGGCCGTGGCCTCTCCTATCTTGCGACCGGCGACGAGGACAACGCCTTCTCCGACTTCAACATGGCCATCAAGCTCGACGGCCAGAACGCCGAGGCCTGGGCCAACCAGGCGCTGATCTACGAACGGCGCGGCGACAAGGCAAAGGCGGCGAAGGCCTATCGCGAGGCCGTGCGCCTCAACCCCACCTATCAGCCGGCCAAGGACGGCCTCGCCCGCGTCAGCTGACATCGGCTTCCGCCAGCCCGCGCCAAGCGCCCCATTGCATCGTGCGTGTGCGAAAGGACACGCGGCGCGGCGGATCGCCGCCAATCCGGCGACCGTGTGTTAACCCCTGCGACAAGCCGTTAACCCCTGCCTTGTTCGCGCCAAGTTTTCGGCGGAACGGTCGCGGCGCTCGAGACGTTACTGAAGACTGATTGCGAAAGGACCCTCCCCATGATCAAGAAACTCGTCTGCGCCGCTGCTCTTGCAACGACCGTTTTCGCTGCCGCTCCGGCCAGCGCCGGCAGGCTGCAACTCGGCACGCTCGACTGCACCATCGATGGCGGCACCGGCTATATCGTGACGTCCAACAAGGGCGTGTCCTGCGTCTTCCGGCCCCATCATCACGGGCCGTCGGAAATCTATACAGGCGTCATCTCGAAGCTCGGTGTCGATGTCGGCAAGACGCATCAGGGCCAGCTCATCTGGGCGGTTTTTGCCGCGACGCGCGACCGTGACGCGGGCGACCTTGCCGGCAGCTACTACGGCGTCAACGCCGAGGCGAGCGTTGTGACCGGCGGCGGCGCCAACCTGCTCGTCGGTGGCTTCGACAGCGCCTTCATGCTGGAGCCGCTCAGCGTCCAGGCGCAGACCGGCGTCAATCTCGCCGTGGCGGTGACTTCGCTGGAGCTGATCCACTCGCTCAAATAAGCGGTTTGGGGCCTCGGCTCCAGACCCTTCACTCTGCGGCGCGGAACCGAATAGGATGGTTCCGCGCCGTTTGTTTTTTGGGGGACGCCACGCCGAGGACAGCTATCGCCGCTGCCACGATTGCAAATCATGCTTGCCGGCAAGCGGTGCATCCAGGACGACGCTGGTCCAAACATATCTCGAAAAAATCGCTTGAGCTCAATCGCGGTTGAGGTTCTACAAACCCGTCCCGAGCAAAACAGCGTCTCGACGCGGCGCGCATGGTCCTGCCGGAAGCCTCGCGTTGGCTGCATCGAGATAGGCAAAGCAGGGATGGACATGACCGAGATCAGCACAAACAGGGTCGACTGGCGCGCATTGTGGGCAAGCGGCGACCTGGCGCGCTTCTGCTTCATCAGCCTCGGCATCCTGCTTCATGCCACCAATGAGACGATGGTGGCGACCGTCATGCCGGCCATGGTCGGCGAACTGGCCGGCGTGCAGCTCGTCGGCTGGTCGCTGGCGATCTACGAACTCGGCGCCATCGTCGCCGGTGCCGCGGCGGGACGGCTGGTGAGCTATGTGGCGCTGCGCACCAACATGGTGGTCGCGGCCCTGCTTTACGCGGCCGGGGCGCTGATCTGCGCCACCTCGCCTTCGATGCAATTGTTCCTGGCCGGCCGTCTGATCGAGGGGCTGGGCGGCGGCGCGCTGGTGTCGCTGGCCTTCGTCTCGGTCGAACGGCTGTTTTCGCGTGCCATCTGGCCGCAGCTTTTCGGCATCATGTCGGCGATCTGGGGCGTCGCGGCGTTCAGCGGTCCGCTCCTCGGCGCTGTTATGACCGAATTGCTGTCGTGGCGCTGGGCCTTCGGCGTCTTCACTCTCGGCGGCACCGCCATGGCGCTGGCAAGCTTCCTCGTGCTCGACACGCCGGAAGCGACAAGACCCAGCACGAGCGCCGGCAAGGCGCCGCCTTTTCCGTTCATGGCGCTTGGCTGCCTTGCCATTGCCGTGGTGCTGATCGCCTCAGCCGGCGTCGACATCGCCCTGCCGCGTTCCTCGCTGCTGATCGTGCTGGGGCTGACAGGTCTCGCGCTGTTCTTTTACATCGATGCGCTGAAGCCGCGCTCCCGGCTTTTCCCGGCGCGGCTGTTCTCATGGCGCACGCCGGTCGGCGCCGGCATGACCATGGTCGCCGCCTTTTCCACCGCGACCTGCTCCTTCGGCGTCTACGGGCCGCTGCTGCTGACCAGCCTGCACGACATTCCGCTGCTGACCACCGGCTACATCATCGCCGCCGAATCGATCGCCTGGTCGATCCTGTCGATCCTCGTCGCCAACGCGCCGCCACGGCGCGAAAGGCTGATCATCGTCTGCGGCGCACTGATGATCGCGGCGGGCATCGCCGGCTTCGCCTACACGATACCACTGGGCTCGATCGCGCTGATCCTGGTCTGCGCCCTGTTGCAGGGCGGTGGCTTCGGCATTGCCTGGCCGTTCCTGACCCGCGTCATCGTCGCCTCCGCCCCGGACGACGAACAGACCATCGCCTCGGCCGCGGTGCCGACCATGCAGCGCATCGGCTATGCCGTCGGTGCCGCCCTTGCCGGCATTGTCGCCAATGCCAGCGGTTTTTCGCAAGGACTGAACCATGACGCGGCCGCTGGTGTCGCGAGCTGGCTGTTCCTTGCCTTCGTGCCGCTCGGCGTTCTCGGCTGCCTCGCCGCCTTGCGGATATCGGCGGCGGCAAATCGGCCGCTCGCAGCCATCGGCTGACGCAGGTTCTATCGGACAGGTTATTCACTCGACACGCAGGCGGTAGCCGACCCCGGTCTCGGTGGTGATGTAGCGCGGCTGGTCGGGGGTTTTTTCGATCTTCTGCCTGAGCTGGCGCACATAGACCCTGAGATACTGCACATCTGTCGAATCGTCCCAAATCTGCTTCAGGATGAAGTGGTGGGTCAGCACCTTGCCGGCATGCTGCACCAGGATGCGCAGTATGTCGTACTCCTTCGGCGAGAGCTTCACCTCTCTGTCCTCGACCTTGACGATGCGCTTGACCAGATCGACGCTGAGGTCGCCGCTCTGGAAAACCGGCTTTTCGCCCTGTTGCTGGAACTTGTGGCGCAGCGCAACTCGGATGCGCGCCACCAGTTCGTTCATTCCGAACGGCTTGGTGACATAATCGTCGGCGCCGAGTTCGAGCGCGCTGACGATGCCGGCCTCGTCGGTGCGGCTGGAGAGGATGACGACGGGAATGTCGACGCCCTCGTCACGCCATTTGCGCAGCAGGTCGTGGCCCCCTATGCCGGGCAGGCCGAGATCGAGCAACACCAGATCCGGCTTTTCCTGTTCCATCAGCTCGATCGCCACCTTGGCGTTCGGCGCCTCGCTGACCCCGTAGCCCTGGCTGGCAAGGCCGACCCGCAGCAGCTTGCGGATCGGCGGCTCGTCATCGACAACCAGTATCCTGACATTCGAATTGGTCATCGAGGCTGGTCCACGCCGGGTTCGTCGCCGCGGTTGCCGACACCGCGCGCTTGCGCCGGCACCGGCATCCTGATGGTGAAGGCGGCACCAGGGCGGTCGGTCCGGTTGGCGGCCGCGATCGTGCCGCCCATCGCCTCGACGAAGCCACGGCAGATCGACAGGCCGAGCCCGGTGCCGGCGCGCACCTGATCACCCTTGCGCACCCGGTAAAAGGTGTCGAACACGCGTTCGAGGTCTTGCGCCGGAATGCCCGACCCCTCATCCATGATCTGCACGATGACAGAGCCATTGTCGACCCAGGCCTGGACGCGGATCGCCGAGCCCGGCGGCGAATATTTCGACGCATTGTCGAGAAGGTTGAACAGGACCTGCTCGAACAGCACGGGATCGAGCCTCAGCATCGGCAGGTCGGGCGGAATATCGACCTCGATCTTGTGTTCGCTGGCGATCTTGCGGGCACGGTCGAGTGCCGTACCGACGATATCTCCCAGATAGTGAAGGGCGTAATTCGGCTCCATCGCACCGGACTCGATCTTAGTCATGTCGAGCAGATTGGCGATGAAGCGGTTCAGCCGTTCCGATTCGTCGATCACCGTCGACAGAAGCTCCGCCCTGTCCTGCTCGGGCAGGTCGGGCGCGAACTCCTTGAGTGTGCCTGCCGCCCCCATGATGGCCGCGAGCGGCGTCTTCAGGTCATGCGAAATCGATGTCAGCAGCGCCGAGCGCAGCCGGTCGGCTTCGGCGGCCAGCTTGGCGCGGTCGACATCGGCGACGAGCTGGACGCGTTCGATCGCCACCGCTGCCTGATCTGCCAGCGCGTCGAGCAGCCGCTGTTGCTCGGGCGTCAAAAGGGGGCCCTGCTTGTCATTGTCGAGACCGACGACGCCGATTGCCGTGCGTCCCGTACGCAAGGGAAGATAGAGGCGCTTGGCGCCGGGCAGCGTGTCGGCGCCGCGTCCGGCGGCACGGTTGTGCTCCCAGGCCCAGCGGGCGGCGGCGATGTCGGCCTCGGCCAGCGTGTCGTCGGGCGGATAGCCTGCCCTGACGGTGATGGTGCCGTCTTCCGGCAGCAGCAGCACCACGCGCAGCTTCAGCATCGAGGCTATCTGGAAGGCGGTGGCCCAGAGCACGTCATCGAGCGTGCCGGCGCCCGCGAGCTTCTTGGAGAACAGATAGATGTCCTCGGTCGCCCGCGCCCGTGAGCGGGCGGCGGCGGCCTGACGCTGGACGCGCGCCGTCAGGTTGCTGGCGATGACGGCAACGGCGATGAAGACGGCAATCGCGACGATGCTCTCGGGATCCCGGATCGTCAGAGTGTAGCGCGGCTCGAGGAAAAAATAGTTGAAGGCAAGGACACTGAGGAAACAGGCGTAAAGCGCCGGCCAGAGACCACCGCCCACCGCCGAGGTCAGCACGGAGAGCAGGAAGACGATCGCCAGGTTGCGAACGTCGAGGAACTGGTCGAGAACAGTGCTGAGGGCCAATGATCCGGCAACGTAAGCCGTGGCGAGCAAATACGGCTTGGCCTGAAACTGCCTCTGCTCGGCTGCCGCGCTCACTCTCCTGGAAGGCGTCTCGGTGTCCCGCTCCGTTCCGGAGATGACATGGACGCTGATGTCGCCGGCATTGCGGATCAGATCATAGGTGAGCGATCCCTCGATCAGTTCCCGCCAGCGCGACCGGGTCGGCCTGCCGACCACGATGTGGGTGAAATTGTTCGCCGTCGCATGGCGAACGATGTCCTGCGCGACGCTCTGGCCCGGAATGGTCGTCACCTCGGCGCCGAGCTGCTCGGCCAAGCGCAGGAGTGTGGCGAGCCTGTCCTTGTCGTCCTCGGACATGCCGGCCGAGCGAGGCGTGTCGACATGAAGTGCCGTCCATGGCGCACGAAGCCTGTCGGCCAGCCTGCGTGCGTAGCGAATGCGGGCCGCCCCGCCCGGACGCGCATCGACGCAGACGAGAACCCGTTCCCCGGCAGCCCACGGTCCCTGGATGGCGTGGGCCTGCATGTGGTTGAGCAACTGCTCGTCGACGCGCTGGGCGGTACGCCGCAGCGCCAATTCCCGCAACGCGGTCAGATTGCCCGGCGAAAAATAGTTCTCGACGGCACGCTGCGCCGTATTGGGGAAATAGACCTTCCCCTCCCCCAGCCGCTTGATCAGGTCGTCGGGCGTCAGATCGATGATTTCGACATCGTCGGCCTGGTCGATGATGGAATCGGGCACCGTCTCGCGCACCCTGACCCGCGTGATCTGGGCGACGACGTCGTTCAGGCTTTCGACATGCTGGACGTTGAGCGTCGTATAGACGTCGATGCCCCGCGCCAGGATTTCCTGGACGTCGAGATAACGCTTGGGGTGGCGGCTGCCGGGCGCATTGGTGTGGGCGAGTTCGTCGACCAGGACCAGC
Organism: Mesorhizobium sp. B2-5-13; assembly: GCF_006440535.1. NCBI lineage: Bacteria > Pseudomonadati > Pseudomonadota > Alphaproteobacteria > Hyphomicrobiales > Phyllobacteriaceae > Mesorhizobium > Mesorhizobium sp. B2-5-13. The sequence goes on from NZ_VFUI01000003.1 coordinate 321,996, forward strand.
GCCGGACGCCGGGCAAGGATGGCATCGATATCCATCTCGTCGAGGACACGCCCCCTGTAATCGACCTTGCGGCGGGCAATGACTTCATACCCCTCGACCAGGGCCCGGGTTTCCTTGCGGCCATGCGTCTCGACCACGCCGATCACCACGTCGACACCGTCGGCCAGCCTAGCACGGCCCGACATCAACATCTCGTAAGTCTTGCCGACACCCGGTGCCGCACCCAGGAATATGCGCAGACGGCCGCGTCCTTCCCGCCCGGCATGCTCTAGCAGCGCGTCGGGAGATGGTCTGTTTTCGACGTAGCTTCTGTTGTCCGGCATCGGGTCCGATCATGAATGGCGCCGGGGAGCGTGTCGATCCCCGGCGCCGGCCATCACCTATTTCGCGGCATCCAGCGCTAGATTGAGAGCCAGCACATTGACCGCCGGCTCGCCGAGCACGCCCAACTCCCGGTCCACGACCTGGCTGTCGACGAGCGCCTTGACCTTGGCTTCGTCGATGCCCCTTGCCTTGGCCACGCACGGAACCTGGAAATAAGCGGCCTCGGGGCTGATCTGCGGATCAAGGCCGCTGCCGGATGTGGTCACCAGGTCCATCGGCACCGGCGCATTCGGATTTTCCGCCTTCAGCTTCCCGGCATCGTCCTTGATGCGCTCGATCAACTTCGGATTGGTCGGGCCAAGATTGGAGCCGCCCGAGGCGCCGGCATCATAGCCATTGCCCGCCGCCGAAGGTCGTCCGTGGAAATACTTGTCGCTGGCGAAGGCCTGGCCGATCAGTTCGGAGCCGACCACCTTGCCGTCCTTCTCGATCAGGCTGCCATTGGCCTGGCGCGGGAACAGCGCCTGGGCGATGCTGGTCATGCCGATGGGATAGACGAGCCCGGTCAGCACGGTGAAGAAGATGATCATGATGATCGCGGGTCTGATTTGCTTGAGCATCGGAATGATCCTTATGCAAGGCCGAGGGCCGTGATGGCCATGTCGATTATCTTGATGCCGACGAACGGCACGACGATGCCGCCGAGGCCGTAGACGAGAAGGTTGCGGCTGAGCAGCGCACCGGCGCCGATCGCCCGGTATTTCACGCCGCGCAGCGACAGCGGGATCAGCGCGATGATGATCAGCGCGTTGAAGATGATGGCCGACAGGATGGCGCTCTGCGGTGTCGCAAGGTGCATGATGTTGAGCGCCTGCAACGGGCCCGTCGTTTGGCCTGGCGCGATGTAGAAGACGGCGAACATGGCCGGAATGATGGCGAAGTACTTGGCGACGTCATTGGCGATCGAGAAGGTGGTCAGCGATCCGCGCGTCATCAACAGCGCCTTGCCGATCTCGACGATCTCGATGAGCTTGGTCGGATCACTGTCGAGGTCGACCATGTTGCCGGCCTCGCGGGCGGCGACCGTGCCGGTGTTCATGGCCACGCCGACATCGGCCTGCGCAAGGGCTGGCGCGTCGTTGGTGCCGTCGCCGCACATGGCGACCAGCTTGCCCTTGGCCTGTTCGTCGCGGATCAGCTTCAGCTTGTCCTCGGGCGTTGCCTGGGCAAGGAAGTCGTCGACGCCGGCTTCCGCCGCGATGGCTGCCGCCGTCATCGGATTGTCGCCCGTGATCATCACCGTGCGGATGCCCATGCTGCGCAGTTCGGCGAAGCGCTCGCGGATACCCCCTTTGACGATGTCCTTGAGGTGGACGACGCCGAGCAGCCGCCCGTCCCTCTCGACCGCCAGCGGCGTGCCGCCCGATTTGGCGATCTCGTCGGCGATCGCCTGCAGGTCGCGCACGGTATCGCTTCCCGGCCGTGTGCCGTGTGTGGCTGATGTCGGCTGGCTGACATAGGTCAGAATCGAATCGACCGCGCCCTTGCGCACCGAAGAGCCGTCTACGTCGACGCCGCTCATGCGGGTCTGTGCCGTGAAGGGCACGAACGTGGCGTATAATGTCGCCATGTCGCGGGCACGGATGGCATATTTCTCCTTGGCTAGCACCACGATCGAGCGGCCTTCCGGCGTCTCGTCGGCGAGCGAGGCAAGCTGTGCCGCGTCGGCCAGTTCCTGCTCGCTGACACCCCTGACCGGGCGGAACTCGGTCGCCTGGCGATTGCCGAGCGTGATGGTGCCGGTCTTGTCGAGCAGCAGCGTGTCGACGTCGCCGGCGGCTTCGACGGCGCGGCCCGACATGGCCAGCACATTGAAGCGCACCAGGCGGTCCATGCCGGCAATGCCGATGGCCGACAGCAGCGCGCCGATCGTGGTCGGGATAAGGGTCACGAACAGCGCGACGAGCACGGTCACCGAGATATAGCCGCCTGAGTAGGAGGCAAAGCTCGGGATGGTCGCGGTGGCCAGCACGAAGATCAGCGTCATGCCGACGAGCAGGATGTTGAGCGCGATTTCGTTCGGCGTCTTCTGGCGCTCGGCGCCTTCGACCAGCGAGATCATGCGATCGAGGAAAGTATGGCCGGCGGCGGCGGTGATGCGCACGCGGATCCAGTCGGAGAGCACCTGCGTGCCGCCGGTGACCGCCGAGCGGTCGCCGCCGGATTCGCGGATGACCGGCGCGGACTCGCCCGTTATCGCCGCCTCGTTGACCGAGGCGACGCCTTCCACCACCTCGCCGTCGGACGGGATAATGTCGCCGGCCTCGACGAGGACGATGTCGCCGACCTTCAAACCGGTGCCGGGCACCAGCTTGAACTTGGTGCGATCCTCGCCCGTCAAAAGCTTGGCCTGGGTTTCTGTGCGCGCCTTGCGCAGCGAATCCGCCTGCGCCTTGCCGCGCCCCTCGGCGACGGCTTCGGCGAAATTGGCAAACAGCACCGTGAACCACAGCCAGATGATGATCTGCAGCGTGAAGCGCAGATCGCCGCCACCGGTGACGAGGTCCTTGACGAACAGCACCGATGTCAGCGCCGACACGACGGCGACGACGAACATGACTGGATTGCGGGCCAGCGTGCGCGGATCGAGTTTGCGGAAGGCACCGCCGATGGCGGGCCACAGGATGCCGGCATCCATGATGCTGGCCGATTTTGACTGGCTCATTTTGAAGCTCCGGCTTCAGTATTGATGTGCGGCACCGATTGGTCGGATGCCGGAAGGAGATGAGGAAGCCCGTAGGCCAGCAGCCAGAGCGCGATCATGGCGGCGGCAAGCCCAAGAAATGTCGACAGGGTCGGGAAAGGAGGCGGCATTCCCTCCTTCCCCTGATCGGCCCGATGCCTGGCATTGCGGCGCTTGTTGCTGAACCAGGACATGTCTGCCTCAGAATGTTTGTCCATGAATCGTTGCCAGGTGCTCGACAACAGGTCCGACGGCGAGCGCCGGGAAGAAGGTCAGGCCGCCGACGATGACGATGACGCCGACCAGCAGCCCGACGAACAGCGGGCCGTCGGTCGGGAAGGTGCCGGCCGAGGCGGGCACGGTCTTCTTCGCCGCCAGCGCGCCGGCGATGGCGAGCACCGGTATGACGACCAGGAAACGGCCCATCAGCATGCCGATGCCGAGCGTGATGTTGTACCACGGCGTGTTGCCGCTGAGGCCGCCGAAGGCCGAACCGTTGTTCGCCGCCGCCGAGGTGTAGGCGTAGAGGATTTCGGAGAAGCCGTGCGGCCCTCCATTGGCGATCGACGCGACGGCGCTCGGCAGCACCACCGCGATGGCGGTGAAAACCAGCATCGCCAGCGGCAGGCACAGGATGGCCAGCATCGCCATCTTGACCTCCTTGGCCTCGATCTTCTTGCCGAGATATTCCGGCGTGCGGCCGACCATCAGGCCGGCGACGAAGACGGCGATCAGGATGAACATCAGCATGCCGTAGAAGCCGGCGCCGACGCCGCCGACGATGACCTCGCCGAGTTGCATGTTGATCAGCGGAACCATGCCGCCGAGCGCGGTGAAGCTGTCATGCATGGCGTTGACGGCGCCGCAGGAAGCGGCCGTGGTGATGACGGCGAACAAAGCCGAGAGCGCGATGCCGAAACGGGTCTCCTTGCCTTCCATGTTACCGCCGTCGATGCCGAGCGCATGCACCAGCGGATTGCCCGCGGCCTCCGCCCAATAGCAGACGGCGACGCCGGCGATGAACAGCACGCCCATGGCGGCCAGGATCGCCCAGCCCTGACGCTGGTTGCCGACCATGCGGCCGAAGACGTTGGTCAAGGCAGCGCCGACGACGAAGATCGACAGCATCTGGATCAGGTTGGAGATGGCATCGGGGTTTTCGAATGGATGTGCCGCGTTGGCATTGAAGAACCCGCCGCCATTGGTGCCGAGCATCTTGATGGCGACCTGCGAGGCGACCGGGCCGAGCGCGATCGTCTGCCTGGCGCCCTCCAGCGTGGTGGCGTTGACGTAAGGCCCGAGCGTCTGGGGCATGCCGAGCCAGACATAGACCAAGGTGAGCACGACGCAGAGCGGCAAAAGCACATAGAGCGTGGCGCGCGTCATATCGACCCAGAAATTGCCGATCGATCTTCCGGAAGCGCGGGCGAAGCCGCGGATCAGCGCGATCGCAATGGCAATGCCTGTGGCGGCCGAAACGAAATTCTGGACAGTCAGGCCAGCCATCTGCACGAGGTAGGACATCGTGCTTTCGCCGCCGTAGTTCTGCCAGTTGGTGTTGGTCATGAAGCTGGCGGCAGTGTTGAAGGCGAGCGCCGGGTCGACCGCGCTCATGCCTGCCGGATTGTAAGGCAGGCCGCCCTGCAGGCGCTGCAGCATATAGAGCACCAGGAAGCCTGCCAGGTTGAACAGCAGCATCGCCACCGCATAGCTGGCCCAGTGCTGTTCCTCGCGCTCGCTGGTTCCGCAAATGCGGTAGAGCCCCTGTTCGACCGGGCGGAAGATCGGCGAAAGCGGCGTGCGATCGCCTTTGAAGACGCGGTGCATGTAGAAGCCGAGCGGCTTCACCAGCAAAACGAGGATCCCGCAATAGAGGAGGATCTGTATCCATCCGTTGATTGTCATGGCCGTGGCTTTCCGTGCCTTCAGAAGCGTTCTGGACGAATGAGCGCGTAGGTGAGGTAGGCGAGCAGGAACAAGGTCACGCCACCACCGAGGATGTAATCGAAAAGCATGATTCGACCCTTCCGCTCAGATTCTGTCGCAGGCTTTGACGTAGACGAGGGACAGGGCGAAGAACAAAACCCCGATCCCGAGAACAATGACGTCCATGATTGCCTTCCTTGCTTTCACTGTCTTTCGGCCACAATCGAAGAGGCCAAAAACCGCTCGCGCTTGTTCGCCGCCTCGATGGCGATGGCATTCAAAGCTTCTGTCGGCGTGTTATATGGACCCGATCGCCATAAAGGTTCGAGACGGGACGGAGGGCAAAGAAATAGGAAGCTTATAAAGGTTTCGGGGTACGCGGCGGGCCACCGGCGATAGAGGGTCGCCTTCGACGACTACCAGCGAGCCACGGTTTGGAGGTGGCACCGACTATCAGGCGGCGTATTGTGAAAGCGGCAAAGGACCATCCCAAGCCAACGCCAGGCGGGAATTGCGGCCTAACGCAGTGACGCGCTGTAGGATGCTGTTGCACGCAGTCGCATCCAATGGCATTTCCAATGACAGGGCTTCTTGGCGGGCAAGGTTTGAAAATTTTCAAATTATTCAGGAAATCAAGTGGTTATGGCGGAGAGAGCGGGATTCGAACCCGCGTTACGGTCTCCCGTAAACACACTTTCCAGGCGTGCGCCTTCAACCACTCGGCCACCTCTCCGTCCTTGCATTTTTCGCGTTGGCCGGTTTCGCCGCGCGGGTTGGGGACAATGCAGTCCCTTCAGGGAGGCCGGTACGCGATATCAGCGCCGTGGGTGCCGCCAACCAGCGAACACCTTCCCTTCGCACCTGAGCCGTCAAAGCAACAGGCGCGGGGCTCATCTAGTCGATCCCGCGCCGAATGCCAAGCCATAACGGCGGTCTATTCGCTTTGCCGGCCACACACAGCTTCGCCAAGCTGCGTCGCACCCGTTTTTCAAGCCGCCACCGCCCGAATGATGTGCACAGCCATGGCCGTAGGGCCGGCCGCGCTTGACTTCGCCGCGGCCCACCTGTCGAGTGAAGCGGAGGCTTTGCGGGGGGGCATCGTCCGGAGATGTCTTCAAGCAGTGAAAAACCGGGCGGAACGCCGGACATTGGACAGGCGCCGACAGGGCACCCGGACAGCGGGCTGTCCTACGTGCCGGTGGGCTGGCTCATCTTCGTCATGGCTTGGTCGGTCTACGGCCTGGCCTCGGCCTGGTGGCTGACCGGCAATTCCGGCCTGCCGGACAGGATCTTCTATTTCCTCCTCGGCGGGCTTGCCGTCGACATCATCACCATTCTGTGGGGACTCTACCTTCTCGGCCTTGCCTTTGGCCGCTCGGCGCGTTTCCCGCGCCACTTCATCATCTGGCAGGTGACGACCATCGTCTGGGTGCTGGCGAGGCTGGCTTATGTGCTTGCCGTGCCCGATTTCGTCTTCTCCGCCAGGAGCTTGCTCATAGGCGGCGCCGAAATCGCCATCGGCCTGCTCTGCATCTATCTGCTGCGCCGCGGCTCCGGCGTCGAAGGCGTCTATGCCAGGCAGCAAGCCGAAGCGCCATCGGTCTTCGTTTCCATCGTCGCTGCCTTGCTCGGCATCATCCTGGGCGCGGTCATCGGCGCCGTTGGCGGCTTCCTGGCTGGCTCGGTGATCGCCGATGTCGCCGAGGTCAGTTGCTTCGAGGGCGGCTGCGGCTACTTTGCCGCCTTCATCGGCTTGGCCGGGCTGGTGGTCGGCGCCATTGCCGGGGGCATTCTTGCCGTCTTGCTCGTTCACCGCCGCCGGCGCGAGCCGGCCGCATAGGGTTCAGCAAGCGCGGGGCTTCAAATTCGCGTATCCCGATTGCGGACAAGCCGCACGCATTCTATTTCTGGTTTCGGGACATGTGCCGGAGGTCTCCTGGTTGGCGTCCAGGAGGGACCGGGGGAGAGCCTTGATGTTTCGCTTCGTCTTTCGTCTTGCAGCCATGGTCGCGCTGTCGGTTTCCGTCATCATGGCGGTGCTCGACACGACGCGCACGGTGGCGGCTTCTGCCCTTGTGCTGACCCCCCTCAACGCGAGCTGGCTGGCCGTCTCGCCGGACACGCGGGCCGCCTTCGAAAGCTTCGTCCGCACCAAGGCCAGTCCGCTGCTGTGGGATGGCGTCATCGCCTGGGTGCTCAACCAGCCGGGCTTTGCCGTATTCGCGGTGCTGGCCTTCCTGCTTTACGCAATCGGCTACCGGCGGCAGCGGCGCACGGGACAATTCGCGGCGAACTGACCCATCGCCTGCACCATTCCGGCCGCCTCCTCACGGCTTGCACACAAGGTCAGATCGCTGTGGCTTGCCCGCGGCACGCTTTTCCAAAAGGTCAAAATTCCGCGTGAATTTTGTTTCGGGCCGTGCCAGATTGCCCGGGAGCGGGAGGGGAATACACTCCTGGCTGACGTCGTTTGCCGGCCGGAGAACCGGGCAGGCAGGCGGTGCGTAACGGAAAAAATAACCGACAGGGTGTGGATCACATGAAACGTATCGTTCTCGGCCTCCTGGCCGCAACCGCAATGGTTCTTCCGGCTTTCGCCGCGGATGTCCAGCCGGCCATCCTTTACGATCTGGGCGGCAAATTCGACAAATCCTTCAACGAGGCTGCCTATCACGGCGCCGAGAAGTTCAAGACCGAGACCGGCACCCCTTATGTCGAGTTCGAAGTGTCGAACGCCTCGCAGCGCGAGCAGGCGCTGCGCCGCTTCGCCGAGGACGGCCACAACCCGATCGTCATGGCCGGCTTTGCCTGGGAGGATGCGCTGAAGAAGGTCGCGGCCGAATACCCGGACCTCAACTTCGCCATCATCGACGATGCCGTCGACCTGCCCAATGTCCGCTCGCTGGTGTTCAAGGAGAATGAAGGTTCCTATCTCGTCGGCATCATGGCGGCGATGGCGTCGAAGTCGAAGAAGGTTGCCTTCGTCGGCGGCATGGACATCCCGCTGATCCGCAAGTTCGAATGCGGCTATGTCGGCGGCGCCAAGTCGGCCGGCGCGACCGACGTCATCCAGAACATGACTGGTGACACGCCGGCGGCGTGGAACGATCCGGCCAAGGGCGGCGAGATCGCCAAGACCCAGATCGACCAGGGCGCCGACGTTGTATACGCGGCCGCCGGTGGCACCGGCGTCGGCGTGCTGCAGGCAGCGGCCGATGCCGGCAAGCTCGGCATTGGTGTCGATTCCAACCAGAACGGCCTGCAGCCCGGCAAGGTGCTGACCTCGATGCTGAAGCGCGTTGACGTTGCCGTCTACACCGCCTTCATGGACGGCAAGAACGGCACCTTCAAGGGTGGCGTCGAGAATCTCGGCCTCAAGGAAGGTGGCGTCGACTACGCCATGGACGACAACAACAAGGCGCTGGTAACGGCCGAGATGAAGGCGGCGGTCGAAAAGGCCAAGGCCGACATCATCGCCGGCACGGTCAAGGTCCACGACTACACCGCCGACAACGCCTGCCCCTATTGATCGGCGGCGCCATACGGCAATGACTGGAACCGCCGGGCAATGCCCGGCGGTTTTGCATCGGCCTATAGCTTGCCGGCCAAGTAACCGAGCGCGAAGACCACTATCAGCCCGATGGCAATGACGTACCCACGCCGGCCGCCAGGCGCGTGCACGCCGACGCCGTGTGGTGGCCGGGACAGGCTTCGGATCACTGTCGGCGACCTGGCATCGTTGCCGCCCAGGCCAACGCTGCGCATTTGCGGCAATTCGGCGAGGCGTTGCGCAACCAGCGCCCAATGATTGGCGCCTGCTGGTTTTTCGGTGCGATCGAAAACATGCATGCGTTCGGCGAGCTGCACCACCGCGTCGCGGAAGGCAGGATCGATCTCGAGATCGCGCTCGGCCCGCTCGCGCTCGGCATCGTTCATTAGGCCGAGCACATAGTCGCCGGCCCTTGCGATGCGGTCGCTTTCACCGGCCATGGCCAGGACCCTCCCCTTTTCCTCACCAGTGTGGCGGTTTGGTCACTGGCACGTCCGGTGCCGCCTGCTCTTCGAGCGCCAGGAAGCGGTCGGTCAGCGCATCGAGCTTGCGCTGCATGCGTTCGATCACCTTCCACTGCTCGGCGATCTGGCCCGACAGTTCCTCGATGGTTTTTTCCTGCTCGGCGGCGCGGATTTCCAGTGTCGTCAGCCGGTCAGTGGGCATGATCATGCAAAGTCCTCAGTTTTGTACGCGACACCTTGCGCCGCAATGTCAAATCGACCTCTGCATATTAGCGAATGCGAGAGCTTCGGCCACGTTCGAAATTGACAAGCGCGCGGGGATTTGTCGAGAGTGGAGGCTGCTCCGGACAATTGGCACGGGCGGAGCGTCATGCTAGGCGTCTTGACCAAGCGATAAAAAATAAGAGTGGGACGGGCTGCATGGCGCAAGCCGCAATCGAACTGATCGGCATCAACAAGAGTTTTGGCGCGGTGCGCGCCAACCGCGACATCAATCTGGAGATCGCGCGCGGCACCATCCACGGCATCGTCGGCGAGAACGGCGCCGGCAAGTCGACGCTGATGTCGATCCTCTATGGTTTCTACCAGGCCGATAGCGGGGAGATTCGTGTCGGCGGCCAGCCGGCGTCGATCAAGACACCCAACGACGCGATCGCGCTCGGCATCGGCATGGTGCACCAGCATTTTATGCTGGTCGACAATTTCTCGGTGCTGGAGAACATCATCCTCGGCGCCGAAACCGATGCGCTTCTGAAGAGCAGCATCGCCAAGGCGCGCTCCGAGCTTGACCGGCTGGAGCGCGAATACGGGCTGGAAGTCGATCCCGATGCGATCATCGAGGAACTGCCGGTCGGCCTGCAGCAGCGTGTCGAAATCCTGAAGGCGCTTTATCGCGGCGCCGAAATCCTGATCCTCGACGAACCGACGGGCGTTTTGACGCCGGCCGAGGCCGACCACCTGTTCCGCATCCTCCGGCAATTGAAGGAACAGGGAAAGACGGTGGTGCTGATCACCCACAAGCTGCGCGAGATCATGGCCATCACCGACACCGTGTCGGTGATGCGTCAGGGCACGATGGTGGCGACCAGGGAGACCAGGAAAACCACTGTCGAGGAACTGGCGGAACTGATGGTCGGGCGGCGCGTGCTGCTGAGGGTCGAAAAGGGCGAGGCCGAGGCCGGTGCCGTCAAGCTCGTGGTCAAGAACCTGACGGTCAGGGATTCCCGCGGCGTCACCATGGTCGACGACGTCTCCTTCGATTTGCGCGCCGGCGAGATCGTCGGCATCGCCGGCGTCGCCGGCAACGGCCAATCCGAACTGCTCGAGGCGATTTCCGGCATCAGGCATGCCGTTTCCGGTTCCGTGATGCTCGAGGGCAAGCCGATCGATCTCACCGGCAAGGCCGATCCCGGCGAATTGCGCGACCGCGGCCTCGCCCACGTGCCGGAAGACCGCCATCATGTCGGGCTGGTGCTGGCCTTCGAGGAGAACGAGAATTCCATCCTCGGCTACCATGACGATCCCCGCTACCTCAAAGGACCGTTCCTCAACATCGATGCCATCATGGCCGATGCCAGGGACAAGATCGAGAAATACGACATCCGTCCCGGCAATCCGCGCCTGAAGACCGCCAATTTCTCCGGCGGCAACCAACAGAAGATCGTGCTCGCACGGGAAATCGAACAGGACCCGGGCGTGCTGATCGTCGGCCAGCCGACGCGCGGCGTCGATGTCGGCGCCATCGAATTCATCCACAAGCGCCTAATCGCCATGCGCGACCAGGGCAAGGCGGTGCTGGTGGTCTCGGTCGAGCTCGACGAGATCCGTTCGCTTTCCGACCGCATCCTGGTGATGTTTGCCGGCCGCATCGTCGGCGAGCGCGGCCCCGACGCGACCGAAGGCGAGCTTGGCTTGCTGATGGCCGGTGTCGAACATCAGGAGGCCGCGCAATGAGCACCCCTTACGCCAAACTGCCGGCCTGGGCTGACTATGGGTTGATCCCGCTGATCAACCTGTCGGTCGCCTTCATCGTCGCCGGTTTCGTCGTCATGCTGGTCGGCGAAAACCCGCTCCGCGCCGCCGTCATCCTGGTCGAAGGCGCCTTCGGCAAGGGCACAGGCATCGCCTTCACCCTGTTCTATGCCACGACCTTCATATTCACCGGGCTTTCGGTGGCGGTGGCGGCGCATTGCGGCCTGTTCAACATCGGCACCGAGGGACAGGCCTACATCGCCGGCCTCGGCATCGCCATTGTCTGTCTTTCCTTCGATAGCACGCTGCCCTGGTGGCTGACATTTCCGCTGGCCATCGTCGCTTCGGCGCTTGTGGGCGCATTGTGGGCGCTGATCCCCGCCTACCTGCAGGCCAGGCGCGGCTCGCACATCGTCATCACGACGATCATGTTCAACTTCATCGCCGCATCGATCATGGTCTACCTGCTGGTCGGTCCGTTGAAGCCGGCGGGCTCGCAGGCGCCACAGACGCGTAACTTCCTCGCCGGCGCGGAACTGCCGAAGCTAAACTGGATCATCGAACTGTTCGGCGCCAAGATCCGCTCGGCGCCGCTCAATGTCTGCTTCCTGCTGGCGCTGGTGATGGCCTTCCTGGTCTGGCTGCTGATCTGGCGCACCAGGCTCGGCTACGAGATGCGCACCTATGGCCACAGCCCGAAGGCGGCTCGCTATGCCGGCATTTCGGAAACCCGCATCATCATTACCGCGATGATGATCTCGGGCGCGCTGGCCGGCATGATGGCGCTCAATCCGGTGATGGGCGACCAGCACAATGTCGCGATCGACTTTGTTTCGGGCGCCGGTTTCGTCGGTATCGCCGTGGCGCTGATGGGCCGCCTGCATCCGGTCGGCATCGTGCTGGCGGCGATCCTGTTCGGCATGCTCTACCAGGGCGGTGCCGAACTCGCCTTCGAGATGCCGGCGATCAGCCGCGACATGATCGTCATCATTCAAGGGTTGGTCATCCTCTTCGCCGGCGCCCTGGAGCACATGTTCAGGCCCTATATCCAGGCTCTGTTCGCTTCGTTCAGCCCGAAATCAGTGGGCATGCAGGCGGTCACCGGGAAGGGTGCCTGAAATGGATATCTTCAACGCAATCATCCAGGTGCTGGACTCAACCATCCGCCTGTCGGTGCCGCTGCTGCTTGCCTGCCTCGCCGGCCTCTACTCTGAGCGGGCCGGCATTTTCGACATCGGCCTCGAAGGCAAGATGCTGGTCGGCGCCTTCGCGGGTGCTGCCGCGGCTTCCGTGTTCCATTCGGCGCTCATCGGTCTCGGCATGGCGATCCTGATCTCTGTCGCCTTCGCACTGGTGCACGGCTTTGCCTCGATCACCCATCGCGGCAACCAGATCGTTTCAGGCGTGGCGATCAACTTCGTCGCCGCCGGATCGACCATCATCCTTGGCCAGGCCTGGTTCCAGCAGGGTGGCCGCACGCCGGCGCTGCAACCGGGCGAGCGGTTCGAGGCGATCATCTGGCCTGGCGCCGACGCGGCCAGGGACGTGCCTGTCATCGGTCCGATCTATGCCGAACTGATCTCCGGCCATTCGATCCTCGTCTATTTCGCCTTTGCGATGGTGCCGTTCACCTGGTGGGTGCTGTTTCGCACGCGCTTCGGTCTCCGGCTGCGCGCGGTCGGCGAAAATCCGGCCGCGGTCGACACCGCCGGCATCTCGGTCGCGTGGCTGCGCTACCGCGCGCTGATCTGCACCGGCATCCTCACCGGCGTCGCCGGCGCCTATCTGTCGATGGTGCAGAATGGTGGCTTCGTGAAGGACATGACCGCCGGCAAGGGCTACATCGCGCTGGCCGCGCTGATCTTCGCCAAATGGAAGCCGGTCAACGCCATGTTCGCCTGCTTGCTGTTCGGTTTCCTCGACGCGGCGTCGATCCGCCTGCAGGGGACACCGCTGCCCATTGTCGGCAAGGTGTCGGTGCAGTTCATGCAGGCCCTGCCTTATGTGCTGACCGTCATCCTGCTCGCCGGCTTCATTGGCAAGGCCATCCCGCCGCGTGCCGGCGGCGTGCCTTATGTCAAGGAACGCTAAGGGTCGACAGTTCGGCGGACGAAGCATCGGGTTTTGGACACGATCATCGGAGAGAACAACTGAATGTCGCATGATCTGTTCGAAGCGGCCAAGTCCGCCATGGCCAAGGCCTATGCGCCCTACTCGAAATTCCCGGTGGGTGCCGCCTTGCGCACCGAGGACGGACGCATCTTCACCGGCGCCAACGTCGAGGTCGCCTCCTATCCGGAAGGCTGGTGCGCCGAGACCACTGCGCTTGGCCACTACATAATGGGCGGCGGTGGCAAGATCGTGGAAATCGCCGTCCTCGCCGAACGCATGGCCAAATGCTCGCCTTGTGGCGGCTGCCGCCAGCGGCTGGCCGAATTCTGCCGTCCGGAAACGAAGCTCTATCTGTGCGATGCTACGGGCGTCGCAGAAACAGTCACGATGGGCGACATGCTGCCCTATGGTTTTCGCGGCGATATTCTCAAATGACAAGCTTGCTCAAAATGAAAAGCTGGATCAAATGACGCGTAGGCCGAGATGACGGAAAAGGCGCTGGACCATCTTATCGAAAGGCTCGACGGCCTGGCGCCGTCGACCGCGCTGGTGCTGGGTTCGGGCCTGGGCGGCCTGGTCGACCGGATCGAGAATCCCATCCGCGTCTCCTATGCCGACCTGCCCGGCTTTCCCCGGAGCGGTGTCAGCGGCCATGCCGGCGAAGTGGTGGCCGGGCTGTTTGCCGGCGTTCCGGTGCTGATGCTGTCCGGCCGCGCCCACTATTACGAGCATGGCGTTGCGGCGGCGATGCGGCCGGTGCTGGAAGTGCTTGCCGGCATCGGCATCACGAAACTGATCCTCACCAACGCAGCCGGCTCGGTCGATCCGGATATGCCGCCGGGCTCGGTGATGCTGCTCACCGACCACATCAACTTCTCGGGCACCAGTCCGCTGATCGGCGAGCCGAGCGACCGCCGTTTCGTCGGCCTCACCGAAGCTTATGATGCCGGCATGCGCGACGCGATCGAACGCGCGGCGAAGGCGACCGGCACAGCGCTGCACAAGGGCGTCTATATGTGGTTCTCAGGCCCCTGCTTCGAGACGCCAGCCGAAATCCGCATGGCGCGCATCATGGGCGCCAACGCCGTCGGCATGTCGACCGTGCCGGAAGTCATTCTCGCCCGCTTCCTCGGCCTGCGCGTCGCCGCCTGCTCGGTCATCACCAACCTGGCCGCCGGCATGACCGGCGCCGAGCTTTCGCACCAGGAAACCAAGGACATGGCGCCGGTTGGCGGTTCGCGGCTGGCAACGGTGCTGCAGCGCGTGTTCCGTGACGGGCTGCTGGAGAGCTGATGCTTCCGCAGGAAATCATCCGTCACAAGCGCGACGGCCATAGGCTGGCGCCTCACGAAATCGCCGCCTTCATCGACGGCGTGACGTCGGGCACTGTAACCGACGGCCAGGTCGCGGCCTTCGCCATGGCGGTATTCTTTAACGGTATGAGCCGCGACGAGGCCGTGGCGATGACGCTTGCCATGCGCGATTCCGGCGACGTGCTCGACTGGTCGGATTTGCCGGGCCCCGTCACCGACAAACATTCGACGGGCGGTGTCGGCGATAATGTCTCGCTGATGCTGGCGCCGATCGTTGCCGCCTGCGGTGCCTATGTGCCGATGATCTCGGGCCGAGGTCTCGGCCATACCGGCGGCACGCTGGACAAGATGGATGCCATTCCCGGCTACATCAGCCAGCCCGACATCGCGCTGTTCCGCAAGGCGGTGCTGGAAACAGGCTGCGCCATCATCGGCCAGACCGCCGATCTGGCACCTGCCGATCGCCGGCTTTACGCCATCCGCGACGTCACCGGAACCGTGGAATCGGTGCCGCTGATCACCGCATCGATCCTGTCGAAGAAGCTCGCGGCAGGCCTGCAATCGCTGGTGCTAGACATCAAGGTCGGCAATGGCGCCTTCATGGAGAAATCCCGCGATGCGACCGCGCTCGCCAACAGTCTGGTCGAGGTCGCCAGCGGCGCCGGGCTGAAGGTCTCGGCGCTGATCACCGGCATGAACGAACCGCTGGCCTCGGCCGCCGGCAATGCCGTCGAGGTGCGCAACGCCGTCGATTTCCTGACCGGCCGCTTGCGCGACCGGCGGCTGGAGAACGTGACGCTTGCGCTTGCCGCTGAAATGCTGCAGTCGGCAAGGTTGGTATCGTCCAACCAGGACGGGATGCGCCGCGCCACCGAGACGCTCGCCAGCGGCCGCGCCGCCGTCACCTTCGCGCGCATGGTGACCGTGCTTGGCGGCCCTGCGGATTTCATCGAAAAGCCGGAAAAATACCTGCCCGGGGCGGCAACGGAATTCGCGGTCAAGGCGACGACGGACGGTTTCGTTACCGGCATAGCCACCCGCGACATCGGCCTCGCGGTGGTCGGGCTGGGCGGCGGGCGCACACGGCCCGACGACAAGGTCGACCCCGCGGTCGGCATCACCAGACTGCTGCCCATAGGCGCGGAAGTAAACGCCGGAGATGCGCTGGCGCTAATCCACGCCCGCTCGCCGTCCGATGCCGAGGCGGCTGCCGCGGCCGTGCTTTCAGCCTATGCGATCGGTGCTTCGAAGCCGGTCGCCGACAAGTCGGTCATTCGGCGGATTCTGCCGCGCGACTGAGTGGACCCTACTGAACCAGCAGCAATGTGCCGTTCTCGGCCTGATACTTGCCGAGCCGGTTGAGAAAACTCATGCCGATCAGGTTGGTGCGCAGTGCCTTGTCGTCGAGCACGATCGCCTGCACACCGTCGACGCTGATGCTGCCGATCTGCAGGCGGTCGATCATCACCACCGCGGCCTTGATAACGCCGTTGGCGGTGCTGACCTCATGACTGAAATCGGAAGGATTGAGCGACAGCCCGATCCTGCGCGCCGTCGACGTATTGACCGCCACCAGCGTCGCGCCGGTGTCGATCATGCCGTCGACCTGACGGCCGTTGAGCTTGAAGGTGGACGAGAAGTGTCCACGCCCGTCAGCCGCAACCACGACCTTGCGGCCGGTTGGCAGCGGCGCCACCGGCTTGTCGGGAACAGACGCCAGACTGGCCTCGGGTTGCGTCTCGGCCCCAGGCTTGGCCGTCACCGCCGATTTCAGCAGGTCTTCGAATACTCGCGGATTTGACTGGTAGACAACCGGGATCGATGCCGACGCACCGGCAAAGACGCTGAGAATGAGAAGCTTGCGCAGCATGGATCGGCCTTGGTGAAGTCGACACTTACCGCGTTATGGTGTTTGCTTTTTTAACGAGGGCCGAAACCGCAGGTTTTCGTAAACGAACCGTATCGGGCAGGGGAATCGCCAGCCTGTATCAGTAGTGTTGCTCCTGGCCTATGCGAATTTATGGATCAATGACGGCTTCGCTATTCGTGAAAACGCCTGCTGAAACATGGATTCGCTAACGCCTGGCATTAGAGACGACAGTTTGCCAAATAGGTATTGGGGATCCGTTGCGCTACGTGGGAAGGAGATTAGCGTCATTGGAATGTCGTTTCTTGACAATGATTCAATCAGATTTGCGAACTTGCGATACAAAACGCCAATCTGTTCATCCGCATGGTCCGTCTCCCACAGTCCTCCCGCAACCGGGGAGCCGTCTGGCGAGCCAGTTGTTATTTCCTGCACGTAAGCTCGACTGGCCGCGGCATCCTCAAACCGTCGGACCGGAATGACGACGTGATCTATCTTAATGCCAGCAGCCAAGACCGCGTCCACATTCTCACATAGAAATGGACTCTTGATTATTCTCGGGCCACACGGATCAAAGATCCCTCTTTCCAGGCCGGCTCGGGCTTTCGGAGAATAATCTGTCGCCGACCATTCGCCGGTATCCAGACCAAGCTCTGTTAGCAGCTCGACAAGATAAGTGGTTCCAGCCCTCCCCGTCCCACTGATGAAGGTCCGCCTTGTGTCTTTCGTGGGGCGCCTTAATCGAGGCAAGAATCGGAGTATGGGTAACACGCGAAAATACCTTGGATGCCAGAGAACTACTGCTCAATTCGCCGGTACGGGGACGTTCTATAGACCTGAGACGATCAGACAGCCTATTTCGTCCCGTACATGCGGTCGCCGGCGTCGCCGAGGCCAGGCATGATGTAGCCCTTCTCGTTGAGCTGGCGATCGATGGACGCGGTGAAGACCGGAACATCCGGGTGCGCCTTGGTAAAGCGCTCGATGCCTTCGGGCGCCGCCAGCAGGCACAGGAAGCGGATATTGGTGGCGCCGCGCTCTTTCAACTTGTCGATCGCCGCGATCGCCGAATTGGCTGTCGCCAGCATCGGGTCGACGACGATGACCAGCCGGTCGGCGAGGTCGCTCGGCGCCTTGAAGAAATACTCGACAGCCTCCAGCGTCTCGTGATCGCGGTAGAGGCCGACATGGGCGACGCGGGCCGCCGGCACCAGGTCGAGCAGGCCTTCGAGCAAGCCGTTGCCGGCGCGCAGGACCGAGGCGAAGACCAGTTTCTTGCCCTCCAGCGTCGGAGCTTCCATCGTCTCCATGGGCGTTTCGATCGTTGTCGTCGTCAGTTCGAGATTGCGGGTGACCTCATAGCCGAGCAGCAGCGAAATCTCGCGCAGCAGCCGCCGGAAGCCGGCCGTCGAGGTCTCCTTCTTGCGCATGATGGTCAGCTTGTGCTGGACAAGCGGATGGTCGACGACGGTGACGCCCTTCATGATGTTCTCCTGATGCGGTGTCGCCCGAAACCGCGCGCATGGACCCTTTCGGACGTGTCGCGCTTCAAGCTGCTTGGGCGAACCCTAGCGGTATTGGACCGGCCAAGGAACCGCTTGGCCCGCATCGACCACAGCTTTGTCGGAAGAAATCAGCGAGCGGCACTGTTCAGCCGGGCAAGAAGCGCCGCTTTGGTCTTGCGGTCGACGAAAGCCGCCTCGATGGCCGTCCTGGTGACCGCGGCGAGCGCTTTCTCATTCATCGCGAAATGCTCCGCCGCAATGTCGTATTCGCGCTTCAGCGAGGTCCAGAAATAGGGTGGGTCGTCAGAGTTGAGCGTCACCTTGCAGCCCGCCGCCTGCAGGGCCGGGAACGGATGGTCGGCGAAACTGTCGAAGACCTTGAGCGCGATGTTGGAACCGGGGCAGCACTCCAGCACGATGCCCTCGTCAGCGATGCGCCGGACAAGGTCGGGATTTTCGATGGCGCGCACGCCATGTCCGATGCGCGACGGGCGGATATGGTCGAGTGCCGCCTGGACAGTCTCCCAGCCCGTCAGTTCGCCGGCATGGACGGTGATGCCGAGCCCGGCCTCCCGCGCGATCTCGAAAGCCCTGACATAGTCTTCCATGTCGCCCGTGCGCTCGTCGCCGGCGACGCCGAAACCGGCGACCAGCGGATGGCCGCAGCGCGCCGCGAAGCGTGCCGCCCGCTCGATCGATTCGACGCCGACATGGCGCACGCCGGTGACGATCATGCGGCCCTCTATGCCGGTCTTGGCCTTGGCGCGCAGCATGCCTTCGCCGAGCGCATCGGTGTAGGCCTTGGGCGACAGTCCGGCTTTCGTCGCGTGGTCCGGCGAGGTGAACACCTCGGAGTAGATTGCCCCGTCGCGGGCCAGGCTGGTCAGATAATGGTCGGCCAGCCGCGCGTAATCCTCCTCGGTCCGGAACAGGTCGGCGGAAAAATCGTAAGCCGCGAGAAAGGAGGTGAAATCCTGCCAGACGAAGGACCCGTTCTGGATATAGGGCGAGGTATCCTTGCCGTATTTCTGCGCCTGGCGGATGACGAGATCTGGCGCCGCTGCCCCTTCGATGTGGCAGTGCAGTTCCGCTTTCAAAGGCATTCAAACATCCCGTCGGTCAGTCCAGGTCTTGAAAACCCACCACCTGGAAGCGCGGCTGAACACCGCGCCTTAAACAATAGCGCCCGCATCACCGATCGGCTATGGTCCCGCCGGTTTTATGACGGATCAAAAAAATGTCAGTTGAGAGAACCACGGCCGCCGGCGGCATGGAAACCTCATATGGTTTCAAGCGTGTAGGGGAAGGCGAGAAGCAGTCCCTGGTCAACGATGTTTTCCGCAAGGTCGCCAATCGCTACGACCTGATGAACGACCTGATGTCAGGCGGCCTGCACCGGCTGTGGAAGGATGCCATGGTCGCCTGGCTCAATCCGCCCAAGCGCTCGGGCTGGCGTGTGCTCGATGTTGCCGGCGGCACCGGCGACATCGCCTTCCGCATCGTCGATGCCAGCCATGGCCATGCCCATGCCACCGTGCTCGACATCAACGGCTCGATGCTCGCTGTCGGCCGTGACAGGGCCGAAAAGAAAGGCCTGTCCTGCAACACCGATTTCGTCGAGGCCAACGCCGAGGAACTGCCCTTCCCTGATGCCAATTTCGACGCGTACACCATCGCGTTCGGCATTCGCAACGTCCCGCATATCGACGTGGCCCTGGACGAGGCATTCCGCGTGCTGAAGCCCGGCGGCCGCTTCCTGTGCCTGGAGTTTTCCGAGGTCGAGATGCCGTTGCTCGACAAGGTCTACGAAGCCTGGTCGTTCAATGCCATTCCCAGGATCGGCAAGTTGGTCACCGGCGACGGCGAGCCCTACTCCTATCTGGTCGAATCGATCGCGAAATTCCCCAATCAGCAAAACTTCGCGGCGATGATTTCCCGCGCCGGCTTCGATCGCGTCTCCTTCCGCAACTATTCAGGCGGCATAGCGGCCCTGCATTCGGGCTGGAAGCTTTGACGTCGTCGCCCATCTCCAACACGCGACGTGCCTTGCGCCAGTTCAATGAACCGGTGGGGCGGACGCGGCCATGAGCACCGTCAGCGCGGGGTTCCGGCTCGTACGGGCCGGTTGGGTGCTGGTGCGCGAGGGCGTCGTCGCTGCCTTGCCCGGCGAGGAACTGTCCGGCCTGCCGAAATTCGGCTGGCGGCTGGCGCGGCTGTTCACCCGCCGCCGCGCACTTGCCTATGAGCGTAGCGATCGGCTGGCCAAGGCAGTGGTCCGGCTCGGGCCTTCCTATGTCAAGCTTGGCCAGTTCCTGGCGACGCGGCCCGATGTCGTCGGCAACGACATGGCGCTCGATCTCGCCATGCTGCAGGACAAGATGCACACCTTCCCGACGGCCGAGGCGGTCGCGGCGATCGAAGCCTCGCTCGGGCGCAAGCTCGGCGATCTCTACAAGCAATTCGGCGACCCGGTCGCCGCCGCCTCCATCGCTCAGGTCCATGCCGCTGAAACCGTCGATGGCGGCGTCGCCAGGAAGGTAGCGGTCAAGGTCATCCGGCCGGGCGTGCGCCGCCGCTTCTTCCACGACCTCGAAAGCTATTTCCTCGCCGCCCGCCTGCAGGAAAAATACATACGGTCCTCGCGCCGGCTGAGGCCGGTCGAAGTAACCGAGACGCTGGCGCAGACCACCAGGATCGAGATGGACCTGCGCCTCGAGGCGGCCGCGCTCTCGGAACTTGGCCAAAGCACCAGGGAAGACCCTGGCTTTCGCGTCCCTTCGGTGGACTGGGAACGCACCGGTCGCGACGTGCTGACCATGGAATGGGTCGACGGCGTCAAGATGAACGACCTCGCCGGCCTCGAAGCCGCCGGCCATGACCTGAAGGCGATCGCCGCCAATCTCATCCAGTCCTTCCTGCGCCATACGCTGCGCGACGGCTTCTTCCACGCCGACATGCATCCGGGCAATTTGTTCGTCGAGGCAAACGGCACCATCGTCGCCGTCGATCTCGGCATTGCCGGACGCCTCGGCAAGAAGGAGCGCCGCTTCCTCGCCGAGATCCTCTACGGCTTCATCACACGCGACTATCTGCGCGTCGCCGAGGTGCATTTCGAGGCCGGCTATGTGCCGCGCCAGCACAACGTCTCCGCCTTCGCGCAGGCGATCCGTGCGATCGGCGAGCCGATCCACGGCCAGCCGGCCGAAACCATTTCTATGGCCAAGCTTTTGACGCTGCTGTTCGAGGTGACCGAACTCTTCGACATGGCGACACGGCCTGAATTGATCCTGCTGCAGAAAACGATGGTGGTGGTCGAGGGCGTGGCGCGCACGCTCGATCCGGCTTTCAACATGTGGAGGACCGCCGAGCCGGTAGTCAGCGGCTGGATAGCCGGCAACCTCGGGCCGCGCGGCTTGCTGGCCGACGCGCGCGACGGCGGCAAAGCGATGCTTGCGCTAATCCGCCAGGCGCCGGAACTCGCGGCCCGTACGGAACGGCTGTCGCGAGAGATCGACCTGATGGCCGAGCACGGCCTGCGCTTCGATGAGGCGACCGCCCGCGCCATCGGCAAGGCCGAGGCACGCTACAGCCGTTCTGGCCGTGTGGCGCTGTGGGTGATAGCGCTGACGCTGGTCTATATCGCCTGGAAGCTTCTTTAGGCCCCGGTCGCTCCGAGGCCTGCGGCTTGCGGCAATTTGACTGCATTGCTATCATCGCTATCGGGCAAGATGAGTAGAGTGCAATCATATGGCCAGCATCACGATCCGCAACCTTGATGATGAGGTCAAGGAACTGCTGCGCCGGCTGGCGGCGGAAAACGATCGCTCCATGGAAGAACAGGCGCGGGTGATGATGCGGGCCGCTGTCGACGGCCAGATCGGACCGGTTGGCCGTCTCGATCAGATCGAGAAAGCCCTCCTTGAACTGGCCAATTCGCAAGGCGCCCCGACCGTGGCGTCGGCCTTGGCAGTCAAGAGCTTGCCGCGAGGCACACTTTCCAACAAGCGCATCCTGCTCATCATCGGCGGCGGCATCGCCGCCTACAAGGCGCTCGATCTGATCCGCCGGCTGCGCGAGCGTGGTGCGGCGGTGCGGGTGGTCATGACGTCGGCGGCGCAGGAATTCGTGACGACGCTGTCGGTCGGGGCGCTCTCCGCCGACCATGTCTTCACCGACATGTTCGACCGCAACGATGAACACGATGTCGGCCACATCAGGCTGTCGCGCGAGGCGGACCTCCTGGTGGTGGCGCCCGCAACCGCCGACCTGATGGCCAAGCTCGCCAATGGCCATGCCAACGATCTGGCCTCGACCGTGCTCATCGCCACCGACAAGCCGGTGCTGATGGCCCCGGCCATGAACCCGAAGATGTGGTCGCATCCCGCCACCCGCCGCAACCGCGCCACCTTAGGCAAGGACGGCATCACCTTCGTCGGCCCCGCCAAGGGTGAGATGGCCGAGAGCAACGAGGCCGGCGAAGGCCGCATGTCCGAACCGTTGGAGATCGTCGCCGCGGTCGAGGCGCTGCTCGATGCCGGGCCCAAACCGCTGGCGGGGCGCAAGATCATCGTCACGTCAGGCCCGACGCACGAGCCGATCGATCCCGTGCGCTATATCGCCAACCGGTCGTCCGGCAAGCAGGGCCATGCCATCGCCGCGGCATTGGCAAGGCTTGGCGCCGATGTCCGACTTGTCTCCGGTCCCGTAAGCATTGCCGACCCAGCCGGCGTGAAAACCATCCATGTCGAGCGAGCGCAGGAAATGCGCGACGCGGTGGAACAGCTTCTGCCTGCCGACGCCGCGGTATTCGTCGCCGCCGTTGCCGACTGGCGCACCGAGAATTCGGCCGGTGAGAAGATCAAGAAGGTCGCGGGCGAAGGCCCGCCGGTGCTGCGCATGGTCGAGAACCCCGACATCCTGGCCGGTGTCGGTCACCACGAGCAGCGACCCGGCCTGGTCGTCGGCTTTGCCGCCGAGACGCAGGATCTCTTGCGCAACGCCGAGGCCAAGCTCAGCAAGAAAGGTGCCGATCTCATCGTCGCCAACGATGTGTCGCAGACCAGCGGCATCGGTCCTTCAGGCGTGATGGGCGGCGATCGCAACCGGGTCCGGATCGTGTCTAGGACCGGCCTCGAGGAATGGCCTGAGATGACCAAGGACGAGGTGGCGGCGCGGCTCGCCGCGCTCATCGCCGAGCGGTTGAAAACGATCGTCGTCTGACAAGTGTTGACGGAAGCCGCCAACATCCTGTCGCGTGCTGTGCGCTAAGCCGTCAGTTGGCCAAAAGCTCAGCCGTGCGGGCAAGCGCCCCGCCGAAGCCATTGAGCGGAATTGAAAAGCTTACGACTTGCCCGGTATCGGCCGCGAACGCGTCAATCTTGAGTGTGGTGCCGTTCTTCAGCAGCGGCGTGACATTGGCATCGAACGCCACCGGCACAAGGCAGCCGACCACCTGGCAGGTGTTGAACGGCAGGCTGCCATCGAGCTTCTGGTCGTCTATGGTCAGCGCGACACCCTTGGCAAGCGCCAGGCCGAACGGCAGGGCAAGGGTTCCGGTCGCATCCTCGCCGGTCTTGCTCGACAGCTCGATCGCCAGCAGCCGCTGGTTGCTTTGCTTGTTGAACTGCTGATGCGACAGGCTGCAGACCTTGTTCGTGCCCGATATCTGGCAATTGACCGTCCAGTCGCCGTGAGTTTCGGACAAGGCCGATGCACCGCCGGGCAGCTGCGGCGCGTCAACTGCGGCGGGCGGTGTTGCCGTCACCTTGTCGCTCTTGGCTTGCGCCGCCATGGCCGGCAGGCCGGCGATACAGGCGGCACCCAGCACTGCTGCGAAATACGCGTATTTCCTCATCAAGACCTCTCCCGGCTCCGCCTCGAGCCAGTCTAGAAACTGGCCTTGAGAGACGCGCTGACTGCATTCTGTTTGACCGTTTCCCCGAAGGCGCCATTATACCTGACGGACATGCCGACGCATTGACGCCTTTCGGCTCGAGGCCGGCGCCGACCCGATAGAGCGGCGAATCGATCGCTTCCGTCAAGTGCAATGCCGGATAGCCGGGCAGATTCTCCGCAGCCGCAAAGCGGCCACTGCGCCATCTGGAACACGCCCGGATCGGTGAGTGCCGGAACCCGGATCCTGCGCCAGTTCGAGGAAAGTCGGATCGTCGGCGTAGAGAACGAGATCGGTGCCGTTATCCACCTTGAACTGGACATTGAAGTCCACTGCCGGATGCAAGGTCTTCGCCTCGATGCCGGAATCAGCCGTCGCCGAACCCTTGGCCACCGCATATTCGGTGAACAGCTTGTCGATCGACAGGAAGTTCAGCGGAGCTTCGCCGTCGAGGTTGTTGAGGTCCACGTCGTATTCCCGCCATGGCATCGCAGGACAAACACCCTATATATCTGGTGCGATGAGGTTTTCTTGCAGGAATGAGCGGATGTACATGCGTCGTACACCTATGAGTTTCGTGCTGGCGGTGCTGGCCGGGGCGGCTTCCGTAGGCTTTGCATCGCCTGCTTCCGCGCAGGTGCTCGATCCTGCGGCCAGAAACAATGTGCTCATCCAGCAGAATGACCTGCAGGCCTTGCAGAGCCGGATTCAGCGGCAGCAATTTCAGCAAGAGCAACAGCAGTATCGTGCCCAGGATCGCGTTATCGTCCAGCAGCCGCCGCCTGTCGTTCCGCAGGTCAGGCCGAGCTGCCAGACGCAGATAATCGGCAACACCGCCGTCAGCACCTGCCGCTGATCGACGGGCATCTTCTTTTATTTAGCCGACTTACATGGTAGGGCACTTTAGGTGCCCCTGCGGCAGTTTGGATTTTGCAAAGGCGTCGCATCACGCTAAGGGGCATTGGAGCGACTGGATTATCAAGATGGCAGCCACCAAGAAAAAGGCCGTGCGCCAGGCCAAGAAAGGCGAAAGGATCCGCCAGGTGGCGGCCATTCCCTTTCGGCTGAACCCGCGCGGCGGTATCGAGGTGATGCTGGTCACATCGAGAACGACGAGACGCTTCATCGTGCCCAAGGGGTGGCCGATGAAAGGCAAGAGCGGGCACAAGGCAGCCACCATCGAGGCATTGGAGGAAGCCGGGGTGCTTGGCAAAACGCTGAAGCAGCCGGTGGGCACCTATTCCTACTGGAAACGCTTGGCCAACCGCTTTGTCCGCGTTGACGTCATCGTGTTTCTGCTGGAAGTGACGGAAGAGCTTGCCGACTGGCAGGAGGCCAAACGGCGGCAGCGGGCTTGGCTGGCGCCGGCCGAGGCCGCGATGCTCATCGACGAGCCCGATCTCTCGACGCTGGTGAACACCTTGGCGCTGCCCAAGCCCGTGCCGCTCGAGCAGGCATAAGCCTCAATTATCCGTGCCCTCATCTGCAGGAAGCGGCCGTGCCGGCGGGCCGCTAAAGGCCCACAGCCATTCGCGCGGAAAAGTGTGGGCGGTTTCCTGTCCGTATTGCGTCGCAACAAAGAGTTTGAAGCGCTCGAAAGCGCTTAGTTCAACTTGACCAGAACCACCCGACGGTTCTTGGCGCGGCCGGTCTCCTCGTCATTGCTGGCGACGGGCGCCATCATGCCGGCTCCGGCCCTCGCTTGATGATGGATGCTAGCAGAGCGGGTATGTCCAGTCGCTGACGCCGCTCAGGACAGCCGCTCCAGCAGGATGGCAGGCGCGTCGTGATAGAGGGTCTGCGTCAGCTCGGTATAGCCGCACTTCCTGGCGACGTTCAACGAAGCCGTATTCTCGGGATCGATGATGCAGACGGTTCTGGCACGTCCGAACGTCTCGTCGCCCCAGCCATGCACGCGGCTGACGATCTCCGTGGCGAGGCCGGCGCCGTGCGCGGCCGGAGCGAGCGCCCACCCCGCCTCGGGGATACCTTCGATCGACGGCTCCATGTCGCGCTTCAGATCGTGGAACCCGGCCTCACCGACGAAGCGGCCAGTCGCTTTCTCCTCGATGGCCCAGAAGCCGTAGCCGAGCAGCGACCACAGGCCGGCGTGACGCAGGAAGCGCATCCAGCTTTCCTCACGCGTGCGCGGCTTGCCGCCGATGAAACGGGTGACGACGGGGTCGGCCCACATCGTGGCATAGGCATCGAAATCGCCGAGCCGGTGTGCCCGCAGGATGGTTCGCGGGGTCTCAATGACCGGGGCGATGGTCGCTTGCGTCGTGTTCATTGGATTTGTCTCGCGTTACGGCCTGCGGTTAGCAAATCGCCGGCGCGGTGCAAGAGCCAGGAACCAGGAACCATCATCCAAGGCGCAACGTCCGGCAGCCTTCACGACATCCGGGCGCTATGGGATTTTCGCGCGGCGGTGTTATTTTCGACGCCGGCTGTTTCAGCACGTCCCAATTTTTCACGCCCCGGCCACTGCCGCCGATCCAAGGAAATCCGCATGGACACCACCGACCTCGTGCTCGCCATCATCCACCATCTGCTGGTGTTCTCGCTAGCCGGGATCATCGGCGCCGAATTCGTGCTGATCCGTGGGGATCTGCCGGTCGCGACGCTCAAGCGGCTCGCCGGCATCGACCGCCACTACGGCATCATCGCCGCGCTCATCATCATCGTCGGCATCGGCCGTGTCGCCTGGGGGCTCAAGGGTTGGGAGTTCTACGTCTACAACTGGGTGTTCTGGGCCAAGATGGCGGCATTCGGCACCGTCGGCCTGCTGTCGATCATCCCGACCGTGCGTTTCATGTCCTGGAGCCGGCAGGCGAGCGCCAATCCTGCCTTCGCGGTGCCTGTCGGCGAACTGGCCTCGGTGAAGACCTATATCCGCGCCGAGGCGTTCGTTTTCCTGCTGATCCCGGTTTTCGCCGCGGCGATGGCGCGTGGCTACGGCTACTGATCGTCGGCGGCAATCGTTTCAAGCGGAGCGATCGGCACCAGCGGTGCCGGAATGCTGGTCGTCTTCACCTCTGCCTTGCAGATATCTGCGATAACGCAGGCCGGACAATCCGGCTTGCGCGCCTTGCAGACATAGCGGCCATGCAAGATCAGCCAGTGATGCGCATGGCGCATATATTCGTCCGGGATGATCTTCAGAAGTCCCTGCTCGACCTGTTCCGGGGTCTTGCCGGGCGCCAGGCCAAGCCGGTTGCCGATGCGCAAGATGTGGGTGTCGACCGCCATCGTATGCTGGCCGAAGGCCATGTTGAGCACGACATTGGCGGTCTTGCGCCCGACACCGGGCAGCTTGACCAACTCATCGCGGTCATCGGGCACCTCGCCGCCATGGTCGCGGATCAACGCCTCCGATAGTGCGATGACGTTCTTGGCCTTGTTGCGCCAGAGACCGATGGTCCTGATATAGTCGCCGACCCTGGCTTCACCCAATGCCAGCATCTTTTGCGGCGTATCGGCGGCTTTGAACAAAGCCCGCGTCGCCTTGTTGACGCCGGCATCGGTCGCTTGCGCCGACAGCACCACCGCCACAAGCAGCGTGAAGGGGCTGACATGTTCAAGCTCGCCCTTCGGCTCTGGCCGCTGCACCGAAAAGCGTCGGAATATCTCGTGCACTTCGGCCGGGCTGTAGCGCGAAGTCCGCCGCGCGGGCCGTGGACGCGGCTTGGCCTTGGAGCCGTCGCGCCGTCCGGACGGCGGCTCTTTTTCGGGCATGGAAGATTCTTTGGACTTGGGGCTGGCCATTTCCCTCCTATAATATCCTGTCATGAGCGACACAAACGCCTCGTTTCAGGCTGATGAGCCCTTCCTTCACGCATTGCTGACCCCACACCGGTCGCTGGGCCGGACGGGCTTCCTGATCCTGATGGGCGCACTGATGTTCGGCTGGCTGGTCACGGGTGCGTTTTTCCTGTCGCGCGGCGCCTGGCCGGTGTTCGGCTTCTTCGGCATCGACGTGATTGCCGTCTATATCGCCTTCCGCGTCAATTATCGGGCCGCACGCGCCCGCGAGGAAGTGTCGGTCTCGCGCACCAGCCTCGACATCCGCAAGACGGCCCCCTCGGGAAAATCGGAAGCGCATCGCTTCAACCCTTTCTGGGCGCGTTTTTCGGTCGCCCGTCACGCCGAGATCGGCATCACCAGAATGATCGTGGAAGCACAGGGCCAGAACGTGCCGATCGGCGGCTTCCTCGACCCCGATTCCCGCGAGAGCTTCGCCACCGCCTTCGCGCGCGCGCTGGCGACCGCCAAGGCGCGCTAAAGCAATTCCAGGAAAAGAAGCGGTTTTCCGTCCGGGCTCGAACCCGGAGTCTATCTGGGCAAGAGCTGCAAGAAGGCAAGTTTCGGGTGGCGATCGGCGCCCCAAGAGGCGATATTCCGGCCCAAGGAGACAGGTCCATGAGCACACACACGGCAGTCCTCAAGAAGGACATCACGCCCGAGGGCAGCGACTACGAGATCGTGCGCCGCGCCATCGAGAAGATCAGCCTCGACTATCGCGACCAGCCATCGCTGGAAGAACTGGCCGAGGAGGTCGGCGAGACGCCGACCGGTTTGCAAAAACTCTTCACTCGCTGGGCCGGCCTGTCGCCCAAGGCCTTCCTGCAGGCGGTGACGCTGGACCATGCGCGCAGGCTGCTCGATTCCGGCATGCCTCTGCTCGAAACCTCCTTCGAACTGGGTATGTCCGGCCCCGGCCGGCTGCACGACCTGTTCGTCACCCATGAGGCGATGTCACCGGGCGACTACAAGACGCGCGGCGCTGGCCTCACCATCCGCTACGGCTATCACACCTCCCCGTTCGGCACTGCCCTGATCATGGCCACCGACCGCGGGCTTGCCGGCCTCGCCTTCTGCGACCCCGGCGAGGAACGCACCGCTTTTGCGGACATGTCCGGCCGCTGGCCGAACGCGCTCTATGTCGAGGACAGGGAAGCGACAGGGCCCTATGCCGCGCGCATCTTCGAGCCGACGCTGTGGCGCGCCGATCAGCCGCTTCATGTCGTCATGATCGGGACCGACTTTCAGGTCCGCGTCTGGGAGGCGCTGCTCCAGATCCCTATGGGCAAGGCCCGTACCTATTCCGCGATCGCGGCCAGCATCGGTGCGCCGAGCGCCAGCCGCGCGGTCGGCGCCGCCAACGGCGCCAACCCGCTCTCCTTCGTGGTGCCGTGCCACCGCGCCATCGGCAAATCAGGCGATCTCACCGGCTATCACTGGGGCCTGACCCGCAAGCGCGCCATCCTGGGCTGGGAGGCGGGGCAGATTTCGTCGTGAAATGTCGATTTTTGCTTTCTGCTGCGGAGAATATATACGAACATTTGAAAATTCGCAGTATTATTGCGCGTGATTTTGGAATTTCTGGATACAACCGTGGACAACCGCCGGTTTCTTCAAGAGCTTTATTTCGGCCTCTTATTTAAGTTTACGCTAAATTAACCACGATAAAGCGATGATGACCCATATTAATTCGGGCGATCCGACTTAATAGGAGGATCTCGATGAAGTTGTCCCGCACCGTGTTTGGTGCAGCCTTGCTGGTCGCGTGCCTGGACCGCGCGGCGATGGCCACAACGCAGAATGTTATCTTTAATGGCACGGTCACCGCGACCTGTACGCTCGTTGTCGGCACCAACGGCACGATGACGGTGAGCGCCGACCTTCAGTCGCTGAGCTCCCACAACAGCGGCGGTTCGGCTGGAACAGTCACGCTCACCACCACCGGGGGTGTTTCGCTTAGCGTCGATCCAGTGACCCTCACCACCGTGCCCGCCGCCGACAGCACCGCCACCACCTGGACACCGACCTATTCGGCCAGCGGCGCCCACACGACTGCTGAAACGGGGGCCACCACCGCCCTGACTGTCCCCGGCGCCGACCTTGTCTCGGTCCATCTCGCCGGCACCAAGGGCGGCAGCAACCGCTTTGCCACCGGAAACTATCAGGCAACGGTAACACTGCGCTGCGAATAGGCCGTCGCGAAGGAGAGGTCCTTGAAACATGCACGAATCCTGGCGACGGCGGTGGCCGTCTGCCTGCCGGCCATTGCGGCCAACGCCCAGTCGATGTCGCCGATGCGGGGCGAGGTCAACAGTTTCACCGACGCCTTCGCGGTCCGCGTCTTCCCCGCCAATCCCTACGGCCAGAAGATCAGGGTCGAAATCCACGTCTACGATCAGAATTTTCAGCCGGTGGGCGCCAAGATCTCTCCGAGCGTCTTTCAGCTGGGCTCGCAGGCTTCCCGCCCCGTCCTTGTGGTCGTGCCCTTCGGCGGCGCTGCCGAGCGTAAAGTGCGTATCTGTACCGAGAGCATCCCCTTTCCCAATCAACAGACGCAGATAAAGGCACAGATATGCGGAAAGTTTTTTGGGCACCGCAAGTCCTGACAGTCGCGTGTGCGGCAATGTGGGCGGGGATCTCGCCGGTGCTGGCCGAGGATGTCTACAACCTCAATCAGAACGAGAGCGGCTTCAATTTGCCCGGCGTGACGTTGCCTCAGGGCCAGGACGAGGTCCACGCTTCCGACGGCACCACCTGCCGTTCGGCGGTGTCGGGCACCGGCGCCTATTTCGACCTCGGCGTTATCAGAGGCAACAGCCAGTCGAACAACGACGTCGCCACCTACGGCCGCGTGGTGATCCCGATCGGTCGTGCGCCGAAACGTGTCGATTGCAGCCGCCTCTATGAACTCGAGGTCGAGCGCCTGCAACTGGAGCTGAAACTGCTCAAGATGGGCCTCGGCGGCGACGGCCCGACGGCGAGCGTGGCCGCCAGCGCTCCCACGCCCGTGGCCGCATCACCCGGATGGGCCAACGAAGGCTGGAGCATCAGGACCGGAAGCGGCGATGGCAAGAAAAAGAAGAAGAAATAACCGAGCGCTGCTTGCGATGGCCGCGCTCGCCGGCTTCTGCTTTCCGGCGCAGGCGGCGATCATCGGCACCTGCACCATCATGGTCGGGGCATCGGGAACGATGACCGCAAATCCGGCCATCGGCATACTCGGATCCAAGCAGGCAGGCGGATCGAGCGCCAGTGCCACCGTGGTGGCAAGCTCCACGCTGTGCTCGCTGTTCAACCTGCTGGACTGTTATTCGGTTTCAGCGCCGGCGCCTGCGGCATTCTCGTCCGCGCCGAGCGGCGGTGGCACCAACGTGACCTTCGTCTCGGTCTTCCGCCTCGATGGCTCGGGCGTCGACAACAATGGGGGCGTGCCGCAAAGGGTCGTCAACGGCACCCACGCCATGCAGGTCGACCTCACCGCCACCAAATCGAGCGGCATCTTCCCGGCCGGCAGCTATCAGGGCATCGTCACAGTGCTGTGTGAGTGAGGCGGCAAATCGCGCTGGACCATTCGCGTGGTCTGGCATCGAGCGGCCTGGCAGGATAGCTTCCCCTGCATTCAGCAGGAGGCATTTCTTGATTATCGTAGTCGGCTCGATCAACCTCGACCTTATCGCCAATGTCGACCGCTTGCCGAGCCCCGGTGAGACGGTGAGCGGTTCCGGTTTCACAACGGCGCCCGGCGGCAAGGGCGCCAACCAGGCGCTCGCCGCCGCACGTGCCGGTGCTCAGGTGCGCATGGTCGGCGCCGTCGGCAAGGACAATTTCGCACCAGAAGCTCTGGCGTTGCTGCGCGAGGCCAAGGTCGACCTGTCGGGTGTGGGAGAGACCTTTGCCTCGACCGGCACGGCGCTGATCATGGTCGGTGACGACGGCGAGAACATCATCGCCGTGGTTGCCGGCGCCAATGCTTCCGTGGTGCCCGGCGACCTCTCCAAGGCTTTTCTGAACAAGGGCGACGTCGTGCTGCTGCAGCATGAGATTCCGCTCGCGACGATCGATGCGGCACTCGACCAGGCAAGGGCGGCCGGCGCGGTCACCGTGCTCAACACGGCTCCGTTCCACGCCAAGGCGGCCGGCTTCCTCGGCAAGGCTGATTACGTCGTAGCCAACGAAACCGAGTTCGACCTCTATGGCGAGGCGCTGGCGCTCAGCGGCCGCGATCGGAAGGCGCGCATGCGCGATTTTGCCGGGAAAACCGGACGCGCCATCGTCGTCACGCTTGGCGGCGAAGGCGTGATGGCGGCGACGCCGAGCGATTTCCTGACCGTTCCCGCGTTGAAGATCACGCCGGTCGACACGGTCGGGGCCGGCGACACATTCTGCGGCTATTTCGCGGCCGGCCTGGCGTCGGGCCTCACGCTCGAACAGGCATTGGCGCGTGCCGGCGCCGCCGGCTCGCTGGCTTGCCTCAAGCCCGGCGCCCAGCCGGCAATCCCGCTGGCCAAGGATGTCGACCAGGCCTTGCAGGAAACCCGTTGAGATGATGCGCCCCCGCACCAGACATGCCGTACCCGCGGCCAGCGACATCTGCCGCCTGTCGGCTGTCGAACTCGCCGACGCGATCCGCCGAAAGAAACTCTCCGTGCGCGAGGTGGTGACGGCGTTCCTCGATCGCATCGATGCGGTCAACCCGCTGGTCAATGCCATTGTCTCGTTGCGCGACCGCGCCGACATCCTGCGCGAGGCCGACGCCGCCGATATCAGGCGGACGGATGGAAGCGGGTCCCTCTTTGGCCTTCCCATTGCCATCAAGGACCTTGCCTCCACAACGGGCCTCAGAACCTCGTTCGGCTCGCCGATCTTCGCCGATTTCGTGCCGCAGGAAGACGACTTCTTCGTCGAACGCATCCGCGACGCCGGAGCCATCATCATCGGCAAGACCAATGTTCCCGAATTCGGGCTCGGCTCCAACACCTACAACAACGTGTTCGGGCCAACGCTGAATGCTTTCGATCCGTCGCTCACCGCCGGCGGCTCGAGCGGCGGTGCGGCGGTGGCGCTGGCACTCGACATGGTGCCCGTCGCCGACGGCAGCGATTTCGGCGGTTCGCTACGCAACCCGGCAGCCTGGAACAATGTCTACGGTTTTCGGCCGTCGCAAGGGCTCGTGCCCGCTGGTCCCGACTTCGAGGTTTTTCAGGCGCAGATGGGCGTCGAGGGGCCGATGGGCCGCAACGTCGCCGACATGGCGCTGTTGCTCGACGTGCAGGCCGGTTACCATCCGCAGGCGCCTCTCTCCTATGAAAAGCAGGGCTCCTTCCTTGAAGGGCTCGCGACGGTGGCGACCGGCGGCCGCATCGCCTGGCTGGGCGATCTCGGCGGCCATCTGCCGATCGAGCCCGGCATCCTCGACCTTTGCGAGGCAGCACTCGCACGGTTCACGGATGTATCCTTCCTGGCCGAGCCCTTGCGACCGGATTTCGATTTCGAAGCACTCTGGCAGGCCTTCGTGACGCTGCGCCAGGCCAGCAGCGGCTGCGCCCTGAAAGTGCATTATGACGATCCCGCCAGGCGCGGCCTGTTGAAACCGGAAGCCGTCTGGGAAGTGGAGAACGCCATGCGGCTGACGGCGCCGCAAATCCGCGCGGCTTCGGTCGTTCGCACCTCCTGGCACCGCATGCTGTTGTCGATCTTCGACCGCTTCGACCTTATCGCGCTGCCAACCGCACAGGTCTTTCCCTTCGATGTCGGCACCCATTGGCCCCGCGAGGTCGCCGGGCGGGAGATGGACAGCTACCATCGCTGGATGCAGGTTTCAGCCTTCGCCACCTTGGGCGGTTGCCCGGCGGTCAATGTGCCGGTCGGCTTCGACCACAGGGGCCGGCCCATGGGCATGCAGCTGATCGGCCGGCCACGCGGCGACCTCGCCGTGCTGAAGGCCGCGGCCGCCTATGAGACGACGTTGCCCTGGCCGGCCGGCGCCTGAGCCAGGCACGCCGCGCACCGGCTTGCGTCGTTATCGCCGCCATGCATTGATTGTCGCCTGAAAGGCCGCGTAGCGGCATTGCGAGGAAAAATCATGTCGCTGGAACTCTACGCCGCCTATGTTCTTGCCTGCATCGTCATCATCCTGGTGCCCGGGCCGACGGTGACCTTGATCATCGCCAACAGCATCCGCCACGGAACTCGTGCCGGTCTCGCCAACGTTGCCGGCACGCAAGCCGGCCTTGCCGTCACGATCGCCATCGTCGGCATCGGCCTCAACACGCTGATCTCGGGCATGGGCCACTGGTTCGAGTGGGTGCGTCTGATCGGCGCCGCCTACCTGATCTGGATGGGCGTGCAGATGTTCCGCTCGAAGGGCACGCTGAACGCCGACGGAACCGCTCGTAAACCACGCGGCGGCTTCTTCCTGCAGGGCCTGCTCGTGGCGCTGAGCAATCCCAAGACGCTGATTTTCTTCGGCGCCTTCTTCCCGCAGTTCATCGCGCCGCAGGGCAATTATTCGCTGCAGATCGTCGTCATGGGCCTAACCGCCATGATCTTCGCCGTCATGTCGGATTCGACCTATGCGCTCGCCGCCGGCCGCGCCGGCCGCATGCTCTCGGCCAGCCGCGTCAAGCTCCTGTCCAGGATCAGCGGCAGCTTCATGGTCGGCGGCGGCCTGTGGCTGGCGTTTTCGCGGTCGAAGTAACCACGAAAGCGCCTTCTTCATAAATTTTCGCAGAGACACATTGAAGAATTGCACGCCACTGCACAATTCTTCACTATGCGCAAATCAAACGTTTCCTTTCGGGATCGCTTGCTTATTTGGCAATACGAGAACAGCGACGCAGTGGTCGGCATCGCTTTCTTTTGCGCCTTTGCGCTGATGAAATCCATCGCAATTGTAGAGCTTCAGGCCAATCCGGTCGTCGCCACCCAACGCGTGATGGCCGTTGTCGAATACATTAGAGTGAAGCCTATCAGCCCGTATGCCATAGTAGGTCACAATTTATACTACACCTACGATGTACGCCTTGATGACGACAACACGCGGATATCGATCGACGATGACGTCGAGCGACCGCATCTTCTTGGCTCTCTCGTTCCTATTGAACGGCAGCACCACAAGCACGGCGTCGACACCTATCGATTGCTCAATGGGTGACAACGCGCGCTGGTGACAACGCGCGTTGTCCAAAAAACGTCAGTTAAGCCGCCTCAGCCTCTCCACCAGCAGCGCAAAAAACCCGTCATGGTCGATGTCGCGCATCACCATGGCGTTCTTTTCCCGCTTGGTCACCCCCCACCAGTCGATCACGGTCATGCCCATGGTCAGTTCCGAGGCGGTTTCCACGCTGACATTGCAATTGCGGCCCTTGAACAGATCCGGCTTCAGCAGATAGGCGATAACGCACGGGTCGTGCAGCGGCCCGCCGTCGGTGCCGTACTTCTCCTCGTCGTAACGCTCGAAGAATTCGAGCATATCTGCCGTGGCGATGCCGACCTTGCTGCCAAGCTTGCGAAAAGCGTCGATGCGCTTGGACGTGGTCAGCGCCTTGTGGGTAACGTCGAGCGGCATCATCACGATCGGGATGCCGGACTTGAACACCAGATCGGCGGCCTGTGGATCGACATAGATGTTGAATTCGGCGGCCGGCGTGACATTGCCGCCTTCGAAGAAGCCGCCGCCCATCAGCACGATTTCCTTGATGCGCGGTGCAATGCGCGGTTCGCGGATTAGTGCCAGCGCTATGTTGGTGAGCGGCCCGAGCGGGCAAAGGGTGATGGTGCCGCTCTCTTCCTTCATCAGCGTCTCGACGATGAAATCGACGGCATACTGCTCCTGCAGCTTCATCGTCGGTTCGGGCAGTTGCGGCCCGTTGAGACCGGTCTTGCCATGCACTTCCTCGGCGGTGACCAGTTCGCGCGCCAACGGACGGATGGCGCCGGCATAGACCTTGATGTCTGGCCGGCCGGCCAATTCGCAGATCTTACGGGCGTTCTTTTCGGTCAGTTTCAACGGCACGTTGCCGGCAACGGCAGTAATGCCGATGATCTCCAGTTCGCTACTGCCGAGCGCCAGCAGAATGGCGACGGCATCGTCCTGGCCGGGATCGGTGTCGATGATGATCTTGCGTGGTTGGGGCATTTCAATTCCTTGTTTGGCTAGCCATCAGCTCACCGGACCGATCGTGCGCCCGAAAAACGCCAACCGGCTGCAAGTGCCGAACCGCTCGACTGGGAACGGTCCCGGCCTGCGCGCTTCTCCTTGCATCCGCGCGTCGTTTCAAGCGCCATGTCGATTATTCCTGTGAGTCCACGGCTTGGTCTTTTTGGGCGGGTCTTTTGGTGGCTTGAACTTGGTCGTGGGGCGGACCATATCAAGACCATCGGGAAAAATGCCATTTGGGTTTTTCCAGTTTATGTCGCTCTTGAGAGGACAGTGTAACATGAGCCGAATGACGCCTTTCTCCAGCCCGCTTCTCCTGGGTTTCGACGCCATGGAAAAGACCCTGGAGCGTCTGGCGAAGTCCGGTGACAGCTACCCTCCCTACAACATCGAGCGCCTCAGCGGTGCCGACGGCAAGGCCGAAAGGCTACGCATTACACTTGCTGTCGCCGGTTTCGCCGAAAGCGATCTCGATGTGACAACGGAGGAAAACCAGTTGGTCGTGCGCGGCCGTCAGACCGACGATACCGAGCGCGAATTCCTTCATCGCGGCATTGCCGCACGCCAGTTCCAGCGCTGCTTCGTGCTGGCCGACGGCATGCGCGTGATCGCGGCGGAGCTGAAGAACGGCCTTTTGTCGATCGACCTCGATCGGCCGGAGTCTGAACGGCTGGTACGGAAAATAAATATATCGGTGAAAGACTGATCTTCACTGATGGCTCTCATGCGGGATGGCCTTGAGCGGCGTCCTCGCGCCAAGGAGGCTTGAAATGACCAGAACTGACGAAACCATCACCATGACCAGCGGCGAGTTCGCCCATCTCGGCGAAGGCTCGGTCGCCTATCTGCGCAAGGTCTCGAGCGATGAACTGCTCGGCCGCTTCCCCAACATCGGCGAAATCGCGCCCGGTATGGAGCTGTGGGCCCTGTTTGGCGCCAACGGCCAGCCGATCCTGCTTTCCGATGCGCGTGACCGTGCCTTGGCCGGCGCCATGGAAAACGACCTGACCACCGTCGCCATTCATTAAAGTCGGCCAGCGGGTTAACTGAAAAGGGCCGCTCACGGCGGCCCTTGGGGTGATATCTTAAAAAAGATGGCTTCAGGCCGCGTGCGAGGCCTGTGTGTCCGACAAAAGCGCGTGGATCGCCGCGGCGTCGCGCGTCCCCCTGACCTTGGCCACCGTGTCGGCGTCGCGCAGCACGCGCGCGATGCGCGACAGCGCCTTGAGGTGATCGGCACCCGCCCCTTCCGGCGCCAGCAGCAGAAACACCAGATCGACCGGTTGGTCATCCAGCGATTCGAAATCGACCGGGGTTTCCAGCCGGGCGAAAACGCCGGCGATGCGCTTCACGCCGGCGAGCTTGCCGTGCGGGATGGCGATGCCGTTGCCGACGCCGGTCGAACCCAGGCGTTCGCGCTGCAGGATGGTGTCGAACACCTCCCGTTCCGGGATGCCCGAAATCGCCGCGGCTCGCTCGGACAGCAATTGCAGAAGCTGCTTCTTGGAGTTCGCCTTCAACGCCGGCAAGATCGCCGGAACGCTGATAAGATCGCTCAGATCCATGCTTGAAAATCCTTGTTCGCCTGCCGCGCCAGTCCCCACCCCTCGTGCGGCCGGCTTTTATCCCTGTGCGACTTTGGTCGTGGACGGATCGATCCAGCCGATGTTTCCGTCGGGCCGGCGATAGACAATGTTGAGGTGATCGGTTCCGGCATTGCGGAAAACAACCACCGGACTGTCCTTGGTATCGAGCTCGATGACGGCTGAGGCCACCGACATGGTCTTCAGCGTCATGGTTGATTCGGCCACGATGGCCGGTGCGAAATCCTCTGGGATTTCCTCATCGTCATCGGCAAGCGGTGCCATCACGGCATAGGCAATGTCGGTCAACTCGCCATTGGCATTGCCCGAATTGTGCGATTTCAGACGGCGCTTGTAGCGCCGAAGCCGGGTCTCCAGCCGATCGGCAGCGGCCTCGAAGGCGAGCGTCGGATCCTGGGCATCGCCGGTGGCCTGCAGCGAGGCGCCGGAATCCAGCCTAATCATGCAATCCGCCGAATAGCGCGAGCCCGATTTGATGACGGTGACGTGCCCCGCGAAGCCGCGATCGAAATATTTGCCGATCGCTTCACCGACACGATCGTTAATGCGTGTGCGGAACGCATCGCCGATATCCATGTGCTTTCCCGAAATGCGCAGATTCATCTGAAAACTGACCTTCCTTGCTCAGGCTTCAAACTGGCCCGAGTTTATACTCGTGATCCGTGCGCACAAGCTTTGCGGCGTCACTCGCGCCGATTTAAATCCGAACTTTCCGGTTGATCACAAGCCGCCTTCTTGACCGTCCCGGGTCATTGTCGTGACGGACCATCCGCTAGCGGGCATCAAGCCCGTCTCATGCGGGCGGGCTTCTAGCCACTTCACCGTGGCTTGTCAATGAAACTCGAAAACTGTGGAAATCGCGAGTGCCTAACGGCCGGCGCTGGCGAGCGCCCGCTTCTCGCGCCGGCGCTGCACTGATGAGGGAATATTCATGCCTTCCCGGTACTTGGCGACCGTGCGACGGGCGATATCGACGCCGCTTTCCCTCAGCATGTCGACGATAGCATCGTCCGACAGCACATCGACGGGCTTCTCTTCGTCGATCATTTGCTTGATGCGATCACGCACCGCTTCGGAGGAATGCGCATCGCCACCACCCGATGCCGCGATCGAGGCGGTGAAGAAATAGCGCAGTTCGAACACGCCGCGCGGGGTGAGCATGTATTTGTTCGCGGTGACCCGGCTGACCGTCGATTCGTGCATGCCGATGGCGTCGGCCACCGTGCGCAGGTTGAGCGGCTTCAGGTGGCGCACGCCATGGACGAGGAAAGCATCCTGCTGGCGCACGATTTCCGAGGCCACTTTGAGGATCGTCTTGGCCCGCTGGTCGAGGCTGCGTGTCAGCCAGTTGGCATTCTGCAAGCACTCGGCCAGGAAGTCCTTCTCAGCCTGGTTCTTCGCGTGCGGCGACACTTGGGCGAAATAGATATGGTCGACCAGCACGCGCGGCAGCGTTTCGGCGTTGAGTTCGACGGTCCAGCTGCCGTCATTGGCCGCCCGCACCTCGACATCGGCGACGATCGAGTCGCTGGCGCCGCCTGAAAACGCCATGCCGGGCCGTGGGTCGAGCGCCCGGATTTCGGCCAGCATGTCGAGCAAATCCTCCTCATCGACGCCGCAGAGCCGCTTAAGCGTCTGGAAATCGCGGCGCGCCAGCAGTTCGAGATTGGCGATCAGGGCCTTCATGGCCGGATCGAGCCGGTCACGCACCGCAAGCTGCAGGGAAAGGCATTCCGCGAGATCGCGGGCAAACAGGCCGGCCGGCTCGAAGGTCTGGCATACGGCCAGCACCTTGCCCACCGCCACGCCGTCGGTGCCAAGCCGCCCTGCGATCTCCGCCAGATCGGCCCTGACATAGCCGGTCTCGTCGAGCCCATCGGCAAGTTCTCCGGCGATCAGCCGCGGTACGGGATCGGTGAAGGCGAGCGCGATCTGCTCGCCGACATGGTCGCGCAGCGTGATCGCGCTCGCCGCCATGTCGCCGGCATCGAGCCCCTCGGAAGAGGAGCCGCCGCCACTGCCCGAAGCCGATTTCCATTGCGCCGTCAGGTCGGGCCCGAGCCGTTCGCTGGTGCCGGGATCATCGGGAAACAGGTTTTCCAGGGACGTATCAAGCTTTTCCGAGATCGCCTCGGCGCTCCATGCCGTCTCGCTCTCGAACCAGTCGCCATCGGGCGCCGCTTGCGGCTCAGCCTCGAGCTTCTGCGCCTGATCGCTCGCGGCATCGTCCTGCGGCTCGGCGCGCTCGAGCAGCGGGTTGCGCTCGATCTCCTCGTCGATGAAATGCTCGAGCTCTGCATGGGTAAACTGCAGCAGCCGAATCGACTGCATCAGCTGCGGCGTCATCACCAGCGACTGCGACTGTCGGAGCTGTAGTTTCGCCGCCAATGCCATGGTTCGGTTTCAAACGCCTCCTCTACGCGTCCGGACTTCCGGAATGAATTTCTCGGCCGGCCATAGAAACTGGCCCGGCTTTTGCTTGTCAAGGCAAAGCCTAGCAAAACTCGCTTACCGGAGCGTTATTGCGGATCAAAATCGCGGAAAACTGGTCGTCGGCGCGCAAAAAATCGTATCAGGAAACAAATTTCACGCTGAGAGCGTTTCCAGGAGCCGGGAAAAAATGGCTTTCCGATCGGAATTCGTGAAAACCGAGACGGGACGGTTCGCTGTTTCAGACAGCGAACGTCTCAGAGCGTGAAACCCTCGCCGAGATAAAGCCGCCGCACGTCGGGATTTGCCACCACTTCGTCGGCGCGGCCATGGGTCAGCACCTGGCCGGCATGGATGATATAGGCACGGTCGATGAGGCCGAGCGTCTCACGCACATTGTGGTCGGTGATGAGGACACCGATGCCGCGCGCTGTCAGGTGACGCACCAGTTGCTGGATGTCGGCGACGGCGATCGGATCGATGCCGGCGAAGGGTTCGTCGAGCAGCATATAGGCCGGGCGCGTCGCCAGCGCACGCGCGATTTCCAGGCGCCGCCTTTCGCCGCCCGAGAGCGACATGGACGGCGCCTTGCGCAGATGGCTGATGTGAAATTCCTCGAGCAGTTCGTCGAGGCTGCGCTCGCGAACCTTGCGGTCCTTTTCGACCACTTCGAGCACGGCGCGGATGTTCTGTTCGACATTGAGGCCGCGGAAGATCGAGGCCTCCTGTGGCAGATAGCCGATGCCGAGGCGCGCGCGGCGATACATTGGCATCGAGGTGACGTCGAAGCCGTCGATCTCGATAGTGCCTTCATCCACCGGCACCAGGCCGGTGACCATGTAGAAACAGGTCGTCTTGCCGGCGCCGTTGGGGCCGAGCAGCCCGACGGCTTCGCCAGCGCGCACGCCCAGCGTGACGCCGCTAACGACCTTGCGGCCCTTGTAGCTCTTGGTCAGGCCCTTGGCGATCAAGGTTCCCTTGAACTTCGCCTTGTCGACGGTGATCGCGGCCGGAGCCGAAAGCTTGCCTGCGGCCCGTCCCGGAAGACGCGCCGTCAGCGACGACAGGCTGGCCATCAGGGGTTCGTCGCTCCCGATTTCGACGCATCCGATTTCGGCGGTGGTGTGATCGACATCACGACGCGTTTGCCAGCGCATGGATCAACCTGGGCCAGCCCGGTTTTCATCTGCACGACGAGTTTGCAGCCGACCAGGACATTGTCGTTTTGCGAGAGCACCACCTTCTGACCCGAAAGCACCAGAACCTGGCTCTTCATGTCGAAGCTGCCTTGATCGGCGGTGGCGACCTGCGCATCCGACTTGATGTAGACCTTGTCGGAGATCTCCAGGTGATCGATGTTGGCGGAGCCGGTCATCGCCGCACCTGCCGCTTCCGACCCCTTGGCAGCGGCATTGGGATCCTTGACGTAATAGACCGTCATCTTGCCGGCCTTCATCAACGTCGGCCCCTGGACGACGCTGACATTGCCTGTGAAGATGGCGACACTCTCGGCCTGACGAACCTCCAGCTTGTCGCTTTCGATCTGGATCGGCTTGTCGCCGGACAGTTTGAGACCTGATTGGGTGGTGGACTGCGCCAGTGACGGCACCAGTCCGAGCAGCAGCAACGCCGAAGTTGCAGCCGCGAGCCGCGTCGAACTACTGAGCCGCATTGGTTTCTCCGCTGTTTCCCTCTGCCGTCTTCATGGCGGCGGAATCGATGTTGACGCGCACTTTATTCTCAAAAACCAGAACCTTGCCATTGTCCTGGACCGACATCGTATTCGCCGTGATCCGCGACCCGTCATGGCTGACGTCGACCGGATCGCCCGTCTTCATAGTGCCTTTGCCCATGTCGAGGAAGACCGATTTGAACTTGGCTTGCATGCCGTCGGTCGTGGTGATGACAACGTCGCTGGTCAGGTTCATCGTGTTGCCGTCGCGATTGTAGGTACCGTGCGAGGCTTTTACCGCCGCGACATTATCGGGCGCGATCGGCACCTTGGCGTCGATGCCTTCGAGTTCGATGATGCCTTGCGTGCTCACATCTTGTATCGCCCGCAGCGCCGTCATCGAATAAGGCTGCTTCTGCTTGGTGAAACCGTTGAGTTTGGGATTGGCCATTACCAGCTTGCCGTTGGAGAAGGCGGTGCCTTCGGCCTGCACCGCGACGGAGATGGGCGCGGCGAAATAGGAATAGACCGGGAAGGCCACGGCGATCAACGCCGCGGCCAAGGGCACGGCGAATTTGAGCACGCGCACGCGGCGCGAATGACGCTGGGCGCGGTCGAAAGCTTCGCCCCGCGTCCAGCCATCCGCCGGGGGAGCCAACTCCGTCTCCGGGCTGGTCGGTTCATTCGGTCGCGCTAACATGACTGCTTTCTTCCAAAACCCTGCCCAGGAGCCCCGCCTATAGGTGGGACGCCAGCGCCCTCACGCAAGCACAAGCCGACGAAAACCGCAAAAATGTGACAGCTGCCGTGCACAAACAAAACCGGGTCAGCGCAACAGCCAGTGCTTCATAGCAGAAATAGACGCCCTTGCGTCTTTTTTCATTACTGAAGTTCTTCGCACTTACCTCGCGTCGCTCGCATAGGCCAGTCACAAAAAAGACAGCATATGGACCGTCGCGCGCGGATCGCCGCGCCATGTGCGGGACGGAACTGCTTCCCGATGAAGACATCATGGTCTAAAAGCGTCTCTTCCCGCTGACTGTGAGGCTGACGATGGCATTGAGAGCCGACGACCTGATCGACCGCCGCCGCTTGCGGCGCAAACTGACTTTCTGGCGTGTTGCGGCCTTTGGTATCGTGGCGCTCGGCGTGATTGCGCTGTCGACCTGGTTCTATGGCGACGATTTCGGGGGCTTTGCCGTCGACCACATCGCCAAGGTCAGGATCGAAGGCACCATCACCGAGGACGACGAACTGATCAAGCGGCTGGAGACCATCCGCCAGTCGCCGAAAGTAAAAGGCGTGATCCTGGTGGTCGATTCTCCTGGCGGCACGACCGTCGGCGGGGAGTCGATCTACGAGGAGGTGCGCAAGCTCGCCGCCGACAAGCCTGTCGTGGCCGAGGTCGGCACGCTCGCCGCGTCGGCGGGCTACATGATCGCCAGTGCCGCCGACCATATCGTCGCCCGCAAAACCTCGATCGTCGGCTCGATCGGCGTGCTGATCCAGTATCCCGACGTGAGCGGCCTGATGGACAAGCTCGGCGTCAAGCTGGAGGAGGTGAAATCCTCGCCGCTGAAAGCCTCACCCTCGCCCTTCAAGCCGACCAATGACGACGAACGCGCCATGGTCCGCAAGCTCATCCTGGACAGCTACGACTGGTTCGTCGGCATCGTCGCGGAACGCCGCAAGATGACCCACGAACAGGCGCTGGCGCTCGCCGACGGTTCGATCTTC
The DNA here is from genome assembly GCF_006440535.1 of Mesorhizobium sp. B2-5-13. Classification (NCBI taxonomy): domain Bacteria; kingdom Pseudomonadati; phylum Pseudomonadota; class Alphaproteobacteria; order Hyphomicrobiales; family Phyllobacteriaceae; genus Mesorhizobium; species Mesorhizobium sp. B2-5-13. Next base: position 365,066 of record NZ_VFUI01000003.1, read on the forward strand.
ACCGGCCGCCAGGGTGTTGCCAACGGGCTGATCGACGCCGTCGGCGGCGAGTCCGTGGCGATCGACTGGCTGGCGACCAAGGGGGTCGATGCCAAACTCAAGGTGGTCGAGTGGAAGGACACGGAACGGCGCGGCGGTTTCCTGTGGTCGAAGGCGATGGCACGCACGGTCGCCGGCGCGCTCGGCCTGCCGGACTCCGGCGGCGACGTCATCCATGAACTTGGCGCCGACCGCTTGTTTCTTGACGGTCTCGTTTCCGTCTGGCACCCTTGAGACGCGTTGGGACAGCTGAAAAAGCAAATAAAATCATCCTGATAATTTTGGCCGAACTGCTTTCACGGGGACCCGTCTGATGATCAAGTCCGAGCTTGTGCAGATTATTGCCACGCGCAATCCGCATCTTTTCCTGCGCGACGTCGAAAACATCGTCGGCGCGATCTTCGATGAAATCACTGACGCGCTTGCCGAGGGCAACCGGGTCGAATTGCGCGGTTTCGGCGCTTTTTCGGTGAAGAACCGACCTGCCCGCACCGGCCGCAACCCGCGCACCGGCGAATCCGTCGAGGTCGAGGAGAAATGGGTGCCGTTCTTCAAGACCGGCAAGGAACTGCGTGAAAGACTGAACGGCGGCAAGTAGCCGGACGGCTTGTCCCGGCCCGCTTGCGACGGAAAATATCATGCTCAACCGCTTCATACTTATCGTGATCTTCGTGCCCCTGGCGATCATCCTGATCGCTTTGGCCGTCGCCAACCGCGAACTCGTCGCCTTCACGCTGGACCCGTTCAATCCCGGCAATCCGAAGCTGACGCTGACCTTGCCGCTGTTTATTTTCCTGTTCCTGGCGCTCGCCGTCGGCATGGTCGTCGGCAGCCTGGCGACCTGGGTCAAGCAGGGCCGCTACCGCAAACTGGCGCGCCAGCGCGGCGTCGAGGCGGAAAACCTGCGCCAGGCGGTCCGCGCGCCTTTAGTGCCGCAAGCCCCGGTCCAAGCGTCGGCCCCAAAGTCAGGCCCAGGGTCGGCATTGCCGAAGCCCACCAATTGAAGCGTCGGCCGGCGCATTTCTTTTCATGGAGCCTTTCATGCTGACCATTTCGGCCGCCGAGGTCGATCGTGCGCTGACCTTTCCTGGTCTGGTCGAGACGCTGCGCACGGCATTTCGCGAGGGCGCGGTGCAGCCGGTCAGGCATCATCACGCGGTCGAAAGGCCTGACGGTGCGGCGTCGACCCTGCTGCTGATGCCGGCCTGGACCGACTTTCAAGCCGCGGGCGGTTCCGCCGGCGGCCATATCGGAGTCAAGATCGTCACCGTCTCGCCCGACAACAACACCATCGGCAAGCCCGCCGTGATGGGGCTCTACCTCCTGCTCGACGGCGGCACCGGCGAACCGGAAGCCCTGATCGACGGCCAGCGGCTGACGCAGTGGCGCACGGCCTGCGCCTCGGCGCTCGCGGCGTGCTATCTCGCCCGTGACGATGCCTCGCGGCTGCTGGTGGTCGGCGCCGGCGCGCTGTCACCCTTCCTGGCCAAGGCGCACAGCGCCGTGCGACCAATCAAGACCATCCGCATCTGGAACCGCACCCCGGCCAACGCCGAGAAAGTCGCGGCCGATCTGTGCGCCGAGGGCTTCGCGGCCAGCGCGGCGACCGATCTCGATGCCGAGCTTGGCCAGGCCGACATAGTCTCCTCGGCGACAATCACCACCACGCCGCTGATCAAGGGTACGCTTCTGCGGCCGGGAACCCATGTCGATCTGGTTGGCGGCTTCACCCCGACGATGCGCGAAAGCGATGACGACGCGATCATGCGCGCCCGCGTCTATGTCGACACACGCGCCGGCGCCACCAAGGAGGCCGGCGACATCGTCCAGCCACTGGCCTCCGGCGTGCTGAAGCCGGAAGCCATCGTCGCCGACCTGCACGAACTGGCGCGCGGCCAAAGGGAAGGCCGCGGCAGCCCTGACGAGATCACGCTGTTCAAGTCGGTTGGCGCGGCACTCGAGGACTTGGCCGCCGGCATTGCCGTCTACAAGGCGCTCAGGGGCTAATGCATGTCGCCCGGAACTGTCCTCGGTTCCGGGATAACGACATGCATAAAATCAGAAGCTTGCAGCAGGTCGGGCGAATCCTATTCGCCGCGACATGCTGTAGTCGAAGCGAGTTTGGCGCTCATCGCCTTTGCGATCAGGCCGAAATCGGCCGCGCTGATCGGAAACAGACCAAAGCGCAACTGGTAACCCCAGTTCGATTTGCCGTTGGTGAATTCCAGCCTCGCAAGCAATGGCTTGATCGGCGCTTCCTCGGCCTGCGCCCAGTCGACATCGCGGCGCAATGGCGTGAAGCCGCCGCCCATGTCGCCTTGGTAGGGGTGTCCTTCCCGTACCGTGCCGATGGCCGTGAACGCCTGCAGACCGTCTTTCTCCCCCAAAACGGTGGTCGGCGAGTAATAGACGATGCCGTCGCCAGACCTGATGCGGTGCAGCGGTGCCGCCTTGCCGTGGTTGACCTGCATGAAGCCGCCTTGCCGGCCGCGCTGGACATGGTCGGCCGACGTTACCGCGATCCAACACGCGCTCATTTCTGTTCCCCATTGGCCTGTTCTCCGTCGGCCAATGCTTGCCCGCCCACCGGCCGGCGGTGCCGGCGCAGCGACTGGATTAGGTCAAGCAGGCGTTCGGAACGGGACATGGACGCTATCCGGGGGTGGTAAACGATAGGGCCAGCGCTGAGGCAACGGCAAGTGGCGACGGTTCGGAACGGCTTCGGCCCGGAACCGTTGTCGCGTCATGCGACTATATGGCTTCCTGCTCTTCTGGTCTGTCTTGACCGCCACGATCGCTGCGCTCAGCCTCGGGCCGTCCTTCGCCCATGTCCTGGAATCGGCGCCCCGGCTCACCCGGTGGTCCCCGGCGCTTTGGCGCGAGGCCACCGTTTTCAACGGGCAGTTCCTGCTCTTCGCTATCATCGGCGCGCCGCTGGATGTCGCGGCGGTCGCCTGCCCGGGACTGCTCGCATGGTTGCTGCGCGAGGATCGGCCGGCGTTCTGGTTCGCACTAGGCGCCGCCTTGCTCTATGCGCTATCCTTGGTGCTTTGGTTCGTTCTCGTCAAACCGGCCAATAACGTTCTCGCCACCTGGGTGCCGGGCCCGATTCCGGACAATTTCGAAGCCATACGGCTGCGCTGGGAGACCGGCCACATGGCCGTCACGGCGGCCAAGGCTGTCGGCTTCGTTTCGCTGGTTGTCGCCCTGCTTTCGATCGGGCGTGGCTGAGCCTCCGCAACCGCAATGTCGCGCGGGTTTGTTGCGCCGATGGGCATAGCTGTGGCAGAAGCGGGCCGAACCGCCGGAGAAGCTGCCTCTTGAAGTCTTTTCGCGTCAAACGCCGCGACGGCCGACCGCACCCAGCGAAGAGCGGGACCGTACAGCCGCGCCCGGCCGAGGATCGTTCCGCGGTCAAGCCAGATGCCAGGCCGCGCGAACAACACAATGTGAAACCGGAAAACCGCTTCGAGCCGAAATCCGCGCCGCGCATCCTCGCCCGCCGCGAAGGCGCCCTGCCCGCTGAGCACCTTCCGGTAATCCTCGAAGTAGCTCCCAACGCAGATTACGCGCTGCTCGACAGCGGTGCCGGCCAAAAGCTTGAACAATACGGTCCCTACCGCATCGTGCGGCCCGAAGGCCAGGCGATCTGGCAGAAGGCTCTGCCGGCAAGGGACTGGGAGCGGGCCGACGCGATCTTTACCGGAGACACCGACGAGGAGGGCATCGGCCGCTGGCGTTTTCCCAAGACACCGCTCGGCGAAACCTGGCCGATGAAGCATGACGGCATCGATTATCTCGGCCGTTTCACCTCGTTTCGCCATGTCGGCGTCTTTCCCGAGCAGGCCTCGCACTGGGACCATATGGCGGACCTGATCGCGGCGGCCAGGCGCCCCGTCAAGGTGCTCAACCTGTTCGGCTATACCGGCCTTGCCTCGCTGGTGGCGGCGCGCGCGGGTGCGGAGGTCACCCATGTCGACGCCTCGAAGAAGGCGATCGGCTGGGCGCGCGAAAACCAGGAGATTGCCGGTCTTGGGGCCAAGCCGATCCGCTGGATCGTCGACGACGCGGTGAAGTTCGCCGAACGCGAGGAGCGTCGCGGCAGCCGCTACGACATCATCCTCTTCGACCCGCCGGCCTATGGCCGCGGCCCCAAGGGCGAAGTGTGGCAGTTGTTCGAGGACCTGCCTGATTTGACGGACCTCTGTCGCTCGATCCTGACCCCAAAACCGCTTGCCGTGGTTCTGACCGCCTATTCGATCCGTGCCTCCTTCTTCGCCATCCACGCTCTGATGCGCGACACCTTTGCCGGCATGGGCGGCAAGGTTGAATCGGGCGAGCTGATCATCCGTGAAAAGTCCGTCGGCCGGGCGCTTTCGACTTCACTGTTTTCGCGCTGGGTGGCCTGACATGAACGAACGGCATGCCGGCGCACCAGGCCAGGTGAAGGAAGTCACCAGCCTTGCCAATCCGCTGGTCAAGGACATCAAGGCACTTGCCTTGAAGAAATTTCGCGACCAGCAGAACGCCTTCATGGCCGAAGGGCTGAAGCTGGTCATCGATGCGCTCGATTTGGGCTGGCAGATCAGGACGCTTGTTTTCGCCAAGGCCGGACGCGGTAACGCGGCCGTGGAAAAGGTCGCGGCGCGCACCGTTGCCGCCGGCGGCACCGTGCTCGAAGTATCGGAAAAGGTGCTTGTCGCCATCACCCGCCGCGACAATCCGCAAATGGTGGTCGGCGTCTTCTCGCAAAAATTCCTGGCCCTGAAGGACATCCGTGCCGACAATGGCGATGTCTGGGTGGCGCTCGACCGGGTGCGCGATCCAGGCAATCTCGGCACCGTCATCCGCACCGTCGATGCCGTCGGCGCCAGGGGCATCATTCTGGTCGGCGATACCACCGATCCGTTTTCTGTGGAAACTGTACGCGCCACCATGGGTTCCATTTTCGCCGTGCCTGTGGCGAAGGCAACGACCGAGGCATTCCTGGCCTGGCGCGGCGGCTTTTCGGGTCTCGTTGCCGGCACGCATCTGAAAGGCGCGGTCGACTACCGCTCGGTCGATTTCTCCCGCGGGCCGGTGCTGCTGATGATGGGCAACGAGCAGCAGGGCTTGCCCGAAAGCCTGGCGGCAAGCTGCGACAGGCTGCTCAGGATTCCGCAGGCGGGCCGCGCCGATTCGCTCAATCTCGCGGTCGCCACCGGCATCATGCTGTTCGAGATCAGGCGCGGTGCGTTGAAACTCGAACCAATCCCGGACCAGCAATGAGGGTTGCCCAATCGTGAAATCATGGTCTCCCTACGCGCTGCTCGTCATCGTGGCCATCGCGCTCGACCAATGGATAAAGGCACTGGTCGAGGCCGGCCTGCCCTTCCAGGAAAAGCTTGACCTCCTGCCCTTCCTGGCGCTGTTTCGCACCTATAATACGGGCATCGCCTTCTCGATGTTCTCCTCCTTCGGCGATACCGGTCTCGTGGTCATCGCCGTGCTGGTCGTCGCCTTCGTGCTTTACCTCGCCACGCGCACGCCATCGGGCCATGTCATCGCCCGCATCGGCTTTGCCCTGATCATCGGCGGCGCGCTGGGCAATCTGATCGACCGTGCCGTCTACGGCCATGTCATCGATTACATCCTGTTCCACACGCCGGTCTGGTCCTTCGCCGTCTTCAACCTTGCGGACGCCTTCATTTCCGTGGGCGCGGCGCTGGTCGTCTTCGACGAACTCATCGGCTGGCGGCGTGAACCCACGCCTTCGAACGATTGACCCCACGCTGCCATCGCCGCACAGTCACACGCCAAGCAAGTTCGCGGAGAAAAAGATGACCGAAACCTTCAAAGCCATCCTTGTTTCGCGCGATGCCGAGAAAAAACAGTCGGTCGCCGTGACTGATCTTACCGACGCCGATCTGATGGAGGGCGACGTTACCATCGCGGTCGAGGCGACGACGGTGAACTACAAGGATGGACTGGCCATCTCGGGCAAGGCGCCGGTGATCCGCCGATGGCCGCTGGTGCCGGGCATCGACCTTGCCGGCACCGTCATCTCCTCTTCCAATCCCGACTGGCGCAAGGGCGACAAGGTCATCCTGAATGGCTGGGGCGTTGGCGAGACCCATTTCGGCGCCTATGCCGGGCGCGCCCGCGTGAAGGGCGACTGGCTGGTGCCTCTGCCGGAAGGCATGAGCGCGCATGATGCCATGGCGGTCGGCACCGCCGGCTACACGGCCATGCTCTGCCTCATGGCCCTGGAGCGGCACGGCATCCTGCCCGATCGCGGCCCTGTAGTGGTTACGGGCGCTGCCGGCGGCGTCGGTTCGGTCGCGGTCTCGATCCTGTCCAGCCTCGGCTACCATGTCATTGCCTCGACCGGCCGCAATGCCGAAAGCCCTTATCTGATCAACCTCGGCGCCGCCGAAGTGATATCGCGCGACGAGCTCAACCAGCCCGCCAAGCCGCTGGCCAAGGAGCGTTGGGCCGGCGGCATCGATTCGGTCGGCAACCACACGCTGGCCAACGTCCTGTCGATGACCTCCTATGGCGGTGCGGTCGCCGCTTGCGGCCTGGCCGGCGGCATGGATCTGCCGTCGAGCGTGGCGCCCTTCATCCTGCGTGGCGTCTCCCTGCTCGGCATCGATTCGGTGGCGGCGCCGAAGGCAGTACGCCTCGAGGCGTGGCGGCGCATCGGTGCCGATCTCGATGTCGACAAGCTCGCCAGTCTGTCCACGACCATCGGCTTCGACGGCATCATCGGTGCGGCACACGACATCGTCGATGGCAGGATCCGCGGCCGCGTCGTCGTCGACATGTGACCCGTCTAAGGGGTCGCGGGCGCCGGACGGAATTGCCACATCAGCTGGTAAATCCGTCGCCGCCCAGGCAAAAACGCCCAATCCGCTAAAATTCGAACGATCCCCCGCAATTTTCCATAATCTCTGTCTGGCAAAGGATTTCGCATGATCGCGGAATCCGACAGCCAACCGGTCGACGCAGGCGACGGTATCGATGCAGGTGACGACATCGATGCGGCACCGGCGCAAGCCCCGGCGTCTGCGCGGCGGTTTATCGCCGCGCCGCCGCTGGTGCCCGATCAACAACCGGCCAAGCGGGAAGGCCTGCCGATCCTGACCTTCGTTGTCATGGCGCTGGCAGGCCTCTCCTACCTGACCGGGGGCCCGGCCTTCATCAGCGTGGCGTTGCTGGTAACCGGCCTTGCCGGCCTGGCCATGCATCTGCACGCCAGACGCAGCGTGCGCCGCAATACGGTCATGCTTGACGAAACCACCGCCCGCAACCGCGCCGAGATCGAGACGCTGGCCGATCGCATGTGGGAGATGCAGGAAAGCGAGGAGCGCTTTCGCGGTCTCATCGATGCGCTCGGCGACCTCGTCATCCATCGCGACCGCGACGGTTACATCGTCTATGCCAACAAGGTGTTCGCCGACCTTGTCGAAACCGATCAGCGCGACCTTGCCGGCAAGACGCTGGCCGAGCTCGGCATCGAGGTCGGTATCGTTCCCGATGCCGCTTTCTCCGACCATGAATGCCTGAGTTCCACCGACGTTGAAATCCGCACGCCGACCGGCCCGCGCTGGTTCTCGTGGATCGAGCTGTCGGTGCGCGACAAGGACAGCAATGCCGTCTCGCATCGCGCCATCGCCCGCGACATCACCGCACGCAAGCGCGCCGAATCATCCATGATCACCGCGCGCGAGCGCGCTGAGTTCGCAAGCCAGGCCAAGTCGCGCTTCCTCGCCACGGTCAGCCATGAGATCCGCACGCCGATGAACGGCATCATGGGCATGGCCAGACTGCTCGCCGACACCAGGCTGTCGCCGGAGCAGCAGACCTATGTCGGCGCCATCTCGACTTCGGCCAGCGCCTTGCTTGCCCTGATCGAGGACCTGCTCGACTATTCCAAGATCGAGGCCGGACGCTTCGATCCCGAACCGCAGCCGATGTCCGTGCGTGAGATCGCCGACAACATCATCGAATTGATGGCCGCACGCGCCTTCGCCAAGAATATTGGCCTCGGCTGCCATGTCGAACCGGATGTGCCGCAATTGATCACAGCCGATCCGGGCCGGGTCAGGCAGGTGCTGCTCAACCTCATCGGCAACGCCATCAAGTTCACCGACAGCGGCGGCGTTCTGGTCATCGTCGCGCGCGCCCGCACCGAGACCACCGACCGCATCTGCTTCACCATCGCCGATACCGGTCCGGGCCTGCGCGACAAGGACATGGAGCGCATCTTCGAGGAATTCGAGCAGGCCGACGGCACCTCGACGCGCCCGCATGGCGGTGCCGGACTGGGACTTGCCATCTCCAAGCGCCTGGTGGCCGCCATGGGCGGCGCGATTTCGGTTTCCAGCCGGCTTGGCCAGGGATCGGAATTCGTCTTCGAAATTCCCGCTATATCAGCCACCGAGCCGCCGCAGGGCCGGATGAACGCGCTTGCCGGGCGACGCGCCGTGATCCTGTCCAAGAACACCGTCGAGGCCGACGCCATCGCCCGCACCATCCGCGCCAATGGCGGCGCGGCCGGCATGGCCACCACCGTGGCTCAGGCCGCTTCCTTTGCCGACGGCTGCGACGTGCTTCTGGTCGACGCGGCCCTGGAAGAGAGTGACGGAAGGCTGCTCAAGCGGCTTCGTCAACATGGGTTCGCCAATTGCGAAGCCATCACGCTGATTGCCCCCACCGACCGCGGCATGCTTGGCGAGTTTCGCGGCAGCGGCTACGCGACATTCCTTGCCCGGCCAGTGCGCGGAGGAACACTCTTGCGTGTCCTTTTGAGCAGCCACGCACCGGTCCTTGCCACGCCGCAGCCGGAAAAACGCCGCGCACCGGCGCTTCGTGCGTCAGGCGAACGCCAGCAGGGCCTGTCCGTGCTGATCGCAGAGGACAACGACATCAATGCCATGCTGGCCCGTGCAACGTTGCTGAAAGCCGGACATCGCGTCAAGGTGGTCGGCAATGGCAAGGCCGCCGTCGAGGCGGTCACGGGCGCCGGCCACAACCGCCGTTTCGACGTGGTGCTGATGGATCTGCATATGCCGGTCATGGACGGGCTGGACGCCATTGCCGCGATTCGTCGCCATGAGGAGGAGACATCCGTGCCGCCCGTGCCGATCATGGTGCTGTCAGCCGATAGCCAGGAAAAGACCCGCCATGCGGTGCTTGCCCACGGCGCCAGCGGCTTCGTCACCAAGCCGCTTGACCCTGAGGCGCTGGTCAGCGCCGTCGAAGGCCAGGTCGCCGCTTGAGCCGCCTTTTCCCGGTGCGTGGCTGACGAAGACCACCAAAAAAAGCAGCACGGTTTCGGCACCCGCGAACACGACGCACCTGGGGCCTTGTGACGCAACATAGCCGGTTGACCGCTTTCGCCAGCCGACGAAGTATTGCCCGCGACGCCGTATCACGGTACTGTCACAATCCTGTTGCACCTACACCGTATCCCCGTGCCAAGAGGGATGGCTCGAAGGAGAATCACTCGTGCATACAGTTATGCCGGAATGTGACACTCGGCCGAACGCCAGCAGCGCCTTGCTCGCCGGACGTAATGTCGATTCCGTCATAAAAGGCGCAGCGCTCGGCCGTATCGGCAACCTCGAAGTGCGGCTTGCCCGCAACGAGGCCGAGATCGCGGCCGCGCAGGAAGTGCGTTACCGTGTATTTTATGATGAGCTTGGCGCCAGGAAGGATCTGTTCCAGGCGCAGGACCGCCGCGACGCCGACCGTTTCGACCCGCTCTGCGACCATCTGCTCGTCCTTGATACCACGCTTTCCGGCCCTGAGCACCGCCGCATCGTCGGCACCTATCGCTTGCTGCGGCAAGAAATCGCAGCAACCGCCGGCGGCTTCTATTCCGAAGGCGAATTCGAGCTGACCAAGCTCATCGCCCGTCATCCCGGCCAGCGTTTCCTCGAACTCGGCCGCTCCTGTGTTTTACCCGAATACCGTTCGAAGCGCACCATCGAGGCGCTGTGGCAAGGCATCTGGGCCTATATCAATCATTACGAAATCGGCGTGATGACCGGTTGTGCCTCATTCCACGGCACCGTGCCTGCGGCGCATGCCGAGGCGCTCACCTATCTCGCCCATCATTGCCGCACAAACTCGGCCTGGGACGTGCGGGCTGTGTCCGAACGTTATTGCTCCATGGACCTGATGCCGATCGAGGCGGTCAACACCAAGGCGGCGATCGCGGCGATGCCGCCTCTGGTCAAGGGCTATCTGCGGGTAGGCGCTCGCATCGGCGATGGTTGCGTCATCGACCGCGAATTCTCCACGGTCGACATTTTCGTCGTGATGCCGGTCAAGGAGATCGGCGCACGCTACGTCAATTATTATGGCGGGGAAGCGCAGCGCTTCGCCGCGTGACGCTAGCGAATAGCGAATAGCGAATAGCGAATAGCGAGAGCTGCGCCGCAACCATGCGTTCTGCCAACCCTATTCGCTACTCACTACTCACTATTCCCTTCTTTTCACGGAATGTCTTCCGGCCGCCGGCCGGGCCGGCTCTTGTAGGATGGAAAGGTCCAGCCGAAACGGAGCGCACCGCCGCGCACCGCGAACGCGGCGGCGAAGCCGGCCAGCTCTGAAACGATCGGCGGCAATCCTGTGACGTCGCCAGCCGTGAAGATTGCAGCGCCCGCGAGAGCGGCCGTAACATAGATCTCCGGCCTCAGCAGCACCGAGGGTTCACCGGCCAACAGATCACGCAGGATGCCGCCCGACGTGGCGGTGAGCACGCCGGTGACGACGGAAACGACCGGCGAACTGGTAATGGCCAGACCCTTGGCCGCACCCATCACCGAAAAAGCGGCCAACCCGATGGCGTCGAGCCAGAGCAGCCACTTCCAGCGGGATTCGACACGGTGCGCACCAAAGAACACCAGCACCGCGACCGCCGCGCAGATCAGCACGTAGCTGGAGTTGGCGACCCAGAAAACCGGCAGATTGAGGATGACGTCGCGAAGCGTGCCGCCGCCGATACCGGTGACGCTGGCCAGGAACAGGAAACCGATAATGTCGACCTGTTTGCGCGACGCCGCCAACGCCCCTGTCGCCGCGAAGACGGCAACGCCGGCATAGTCGAGAAGGGCGATGGGGTTCATGGGTTAGGGGAGCAGGGGAATAGGGAATAGGGGAATATGTTTAGCACGAAGCCGCTTGATTCATACGGCTTCCTGTTTCTTTTCCCTACTCCCTATTCCCCTACTCACGCATCCTTCTCGGCCTGCTCATTGACCGGCCCTGGCTCGACCGGCGCGTCGGCCGCGATTTTCGGGCCGCCCTTGGCGACGCCGACCATGGCTGGGCGCAGCACTCGCTCGCCGATCGAATAGCCCGGCTGCACGACCTGGACCACGGTGTTGGCAGGGACATCGGGATTGGGAACTTCGAACATCGCCTGGTGGAAATTGGGATCGAACTTCTCGCCTTCCGGAGCGAGTTTCTTGACTCCATGCCGTTCCAGCGCCGACAGCATGGCGCGCTCGGTCAGATCGACGCCTTCGATCAGTGCCTTGAAGCCGGCATCCCCCGACGCCTTGGCCTCGGCGGGAATGGCATCCAGCGCGCGGCGCAGATTGTCTGACACCGACAGCATGTCACGGGCAAAATTCGCCACCGCGTAGGTGCGCGCGTCGTGCACGTCGCGCGCGGTGCGGCGGCGCAGGTTCTCCATCTCGGCCGCGACGCGTAGTGCGCGGTCCTTCAGCTCTTCGTTTTCCTTCAGCAGGCGCACAAGCGCTTCATAATCGCCATCGATGCTGCCTTCCGTACGCTCGACATTGGCCTCGGTCGCCTCGGCTTCACTGGGCGCGCGTTCGTCTTTTGCCTGGTCGCTCATCGCCGTTTCCCGTCATCTCGAATGGTATGGATTTGTGCCCGATATCGAGGTTCGCAGGCCAAAAATCAAGGGGAAAGCGACCGTGAGGACCTTTCACCGGACTGGAAGGCACCAAGGCGGTAGTCCGATTTTAATTCAAATTTTACCGTGCTTGCCGGCTTTGCTTGCCACAAGGCCGTGATGCGGGAACCATTCCGTCGCTGGAGGAGTTTGGGACCCGACGCAGGATTTGAACCGATGACCCGCAACAAGCTCGAAAAAACAGAAAGGCTCGCTGCGGAGGTTCGGCGCCAGATCGGCGCCGAGGCGATGAAGCGCTTTCTGCGCACCTTGCCAGCCTTCCGCACCGAAACCGACATCCCGGACCGCTTCGGGCAATTGCTCGACCACCTCGACAGGGTCGAGGATGACGACGTCGGCTGGCGACGGGCAGTGAGGATCGACTAGGCCTTACGCGACAATTACGCACAGTAACTTTACGTGATCATCGGCTTGCGGTGGCGGCGCACCCCGCCTATGCTTCCTGATGAACATGATTTCCCCCGAAGCGGCGGCCAATAGCAAGCGCGCCTGGCTCAAGATTCTGGCGCGCTACAAGAAGCCTGACAGGCGGCGCAGCGCACTCGAACTTGCCATCACCCTCATTCCCTTCGCCACTCTGTGGGCTCTGTCGTCCGCGGCCTATGCCTATGGTCATTGGTGGGGACTGATCCTCATCTTGCCCGCGGCCGGATTCCTGGTGCGGATTTTCATGATCCAGCACGATTGCGGCCATGGCTCCTTCTTTGCCAATCGCCATGCCGATGACTGGATCGGTCGTGCGCTGGGCATCTTGACGCTGACGCCTTACGACTGCTGGCGGCGCGCCCATGCCACGCATCATGCCAGCGCCGGCAATCTCGACGAGCGCGGCATGGGAGACATCAGGACGTTGACCGTCGCCGAATACCGGCGGATGTCCTGGCGGGGCCGTCTGGTCTACCGTCTCTACCGCCATCCCCTGGTGATGTTCGGCCTGGGGCCGGTCTGGCTGTTCATCTTCTCGCAAAGGCTGCCCGTCGGCATGATGCGCGGCGGCCTGACGCCCTGGGTTTCGTCAATGACCACCAATCTTGGCATCGCGCTTGCCGCGGCCATCCTCATCTGGGTCATTGGTCCCGGCGCGTTCCTGATTGTCCATCTGCCGATCGTCATTCTCGCCGGTTCGGCCGGCATCTGGCTGTTCTATGTCCAGCACCAGTTCGAGGAGACCGCGTGGGCGAAGGATGGGGAATGGGAGTTCCAGCACGCCGCCCTGCACGGCTCGTCCTATTACGACCTGCCGCCGGTGCTGAACTGGCTCACCGGCAATATCGGCGTTCACCACGTCCACCACCTCTCCGCCAGGGTGCCCGGCTACCGGCTGCAGGAAGTGCTGCGGGACTATCCCGAGTTGCGCGGTATCGGCCGCGTCACGCTGCTCGAGAGCCTGCGCTGCGTCAAACTGGCCTTGTGGGACGAAAGCCGCAGCAAGCTGATATCGTTCCGCGAGGCACACGCGGCGCTATAGGCGCGGTCCACGCAGCGGACAAGGGGCCGGATGAGAAGCAGCGCAAAGCTTCTCAACCGTCCGGCCAGTCCTCAAAGCCTCAGGCCGCCTGCCGCTCGTCGCGCATCAGGATCTCGCCATGGCGGATCTCAGTGCCCAGCACCTTCAGGCATTCGCGGATGAAATTGGACAAGCCCGGCCAGCCCTTTGCCGAAACGAGATTGCCGTCGACATGGGCTCCGTTCGGCGCGACGTCGATATAGATGCCGCCCGCCAGCGTCACCTCCGGCTCGCAATAGTGAAGCGCCGCCACTTCCCTGCCCCGCACCACGCCGTCGACCGCGATCAGGATCTGCACGCCATGGCAGATGGTGAAGATCGGCTTGCCTGTCTCATGGAAGTGCCGCACCAGCGCCTGCACGCGCTTGTCGATGCGGATGTATTCGGGACCGCGGCCGCCCGCCGCGTAAACGGCATCGCACTGGGCCGGATCCACGTCGGAAAACGTCTTGTTGAGGATATAATCGTGGCCGGGCTTTTCGGTGTAGGTCTGGTGGCCTTCGAAATCGTGCAGCGATGTCTTCAGCACGTCGCCGGCCTTCTTGTCCGGGCAGACGACATGCACGGTGTGGCCGACGGCATGCATGGCCTGTTCAAAGACGAAAATTTCATATTCCTCGCTGAACTCGCCAACGAGCATCAATATCTTCTTGCCAGCCATTCCCGGTTCCTCCCTTGGGGCCATTATTTCGGAACCCGAAATAATGGCATTATCCTAAGGGCAAGATGATGCAAGGAAAAGCGCAAATCGCACAATTGGTACGACCAGTTTGCGTCTTCCTCGATTGAGAGAGAGCTTTGGGCCTTCCTAGAAAACGCGTCAGCTGCTGCGAAGGCGCCGCCAGGAATATTTCGGACCCTTGGGCTCCGCTATGGCCGCAGGCTGGTAGTAAAGTCCCAACCCGCCGGTGCGGCCCTCTTCCAGGCGCTTCAAGAGCACTGGATTCGAGACCTCGAACTCGTCGAAGCCAAGCCGCAGCATGTGCGGCAACGGGTCGACCAGGACTTGCCCGGTGGCACGCAGCGCGCCCGTGAAATGATAGCGGCTGCGTAGCAGTTCGCCCTTGGAGAAGGAGCGGCCGTCACCGAAGGCCGGGAAGGCCAGCGCCACCAGCGACAGTTGGTCGAGCAGATCGGCGATCTTCTCGAGCTGATCGCCGGGCTGCAGCAGGGCGCCGAGCCGCTCCTTCGCCGAGCGGCGCACCTCCGGGTCGAGGTCGAGGAACGCCTGCAGCGGCAGGATGAAGCGGCCATTGCCGGAAAGCGCATCGGCGCTTTCGGCATGGATCCACTCGTCCTCGCGAAAACCCTCCGGGGTCCAGAGCCGGGTCTCCGGTGTCGTCGGTTCAGTCATCAAAATTCCCAAAAATTCGAAGCGCTCAAGGGTGTGTTGAAATTCAGGTCAGGCCGCGTCGAAAACGGTTGTTTCCGAGAACCGGAGCGGAGCGTACTTGAAGTACATGAGCACCGGAAGCTCAGGAAGCTGCCGTTTGCAGGCCGGCCTCACCTGAATTTCAACATACCCTATAGCGATGCGTCGGTCAGCGACACTTCCAGTCCCGACAGGTGAATGCCGCACTCGGTCTTGGCGTGACCGGCCCAGCGGCCGCTGCGCGCGTCCTCGCCCGGCTGCACCGGCTGCGTGCAGGGAAAGCAGCCGATCGACAGATAGCCATAGGCGACCAGTGGATTTTCGCGCAGCGCATGCGCGCGCATGTAGCCGGCCTGATCCGACGTCGTCCAGCGCGCCAGCGGATTGATGCGGATGCGCGGGCCGACCGCCTCGAACACTGGAAGTGCGGCCCGCGTCGAGGCCTGGAAGCGCTTGCGGCCTGTGAACCAGGCGCGGAAGGGTGCGATGCCACGTGCCAGCGGCTCGACCTTGCGCACGTCGCAGCAGGCATCGGTGTTGTTCTGGTGCAGATTGCCGGTCGGATCGATCCGTTCGAGCGCCGCTTCGTCGGGCTTGATCACCCGGATGTTAGTCAGCCCGAAATCGGCGACCAGCGCGTCGCGATAGCCGAGCGTCTCCTCGAAATGCTTGCCGGTATCGAGGAAGACGACCGGCAGCGTGCGGTCGATCTTGGCGATCATGTGCAGCAGCACCGCCGAATCTGCGCCGAACGAAGACACGGCGGCGATCTCGTCGTGAAACAGCTCATTGGCCGATCGTTCGATGATCTCGATCGGGCTGAGATGACCGTAGAGCGCGTCAAACCCCGCCGCCTTGGCGGCGGCGCCGTCCTCGACGTCGACAATATGGTCAAGCGGCCTTGGCTTCGCCAGCATAGAGCGCCTCCTTGAACGGCGCGGGACCGACACGGCGGTAGGCGTCGATGAATATTTCGTGTGGGTTGAGCCGAAGGCCGAGATAGGTATCGACGATCGTCTCGATGGCGTCGGTGATTTCTTCCGAAGAGAAGCCGCGGCCGATGATCTCACCGACGGAGGTGTTTTCGTCGGCGGAACCGCCGAGCGTCACCTGGTAAAGTTCGGAGCCCTTCTTCTCGACACCCAGGATGCCGATATGACCGACATGGTGGTGGCCACAGGCATTGATGCAGCCGGAGATCTTCAGCTTCAGCTCGCCGATCTCGCGCTGCCGCTCCAGCGAAGCGAAGCGTTGCGAGATTTCCTGTGCGATCGGGATCGAGCGCGCGGTCGCCAGCGCGCAATAGTCAAGACCCGGGCACGAGATGATGTCCGAGATCAGGTTGGAATTGGCCGTCGCCAGCCCGATGTCGACCAGCGCGTCATAGACTGTCTTGAGGTCGGCGCGCGCCACATGCGGCAGGATCAGGTTCTGCTCGTGGCTGACGCGAAGCTCGTCGAAAGCGTATTTTTCGGCGATGTCGGCGACCGCTTCCATCTGGCTGTCGGTCGCATCGCCCGGCACCTCGCCGATACCCTTGAGTGAGATCGTCACCGCCGCGTAGTCGGGGTGGCGGTGCGTCACCACGTTCTGGTCGAGCCAGTCAGAGAAGCCCTTGGAATCCAGCCGCGCCACCTTGACCGCCGCGTCGCCGTCCGGCCGCCCGGTCAGCGCCGGCGGGGCGAAATAGGCCTCGATGGCGCGAATGTCGGCCTCCGGCAGCTTCAGCTCCGCGTCCTTCAACTCCTGCCACTCGGCCTCGACCTGGCGGGTGATTTCCTCGGCGCCGGTCTCGTGGACCAGGATCTTGATGCGCGCCTTGTATTTGTTGTCGCGGCGGCCATAGAGATTGTAAACGCGCAGGATCGCCGTGCAGTAGGACAGAAGGTCGGCTTCCGGCAGGAAGTCGCGGATCTTCCTCGCCACCATCGGCGTGCGACCCTGGCCGCCACCGACATAGACGGCGAAGCCGAGCTCGCCGGCGGCGTTCTTCTTCAGATGCAGGCCGATGTCATGCGTCTGGATGGCGGCTCGGTCGCGCTCGGCTCCCGTCACCGCGATCTTGAACTTGCGCGGCAGGAACGAGAATTCCGGATGCACCGACGACCATTGCCGCAGGATTTCCGCATAGGGACGCGGATCGGCGACCTCGTCGGCGGCCGCCCCGGCAAAATGGTCGGCGGTCACATTGCGGATGCAATTGCCGCTGGTCTGGATGGCGTGCATCTCCACGCTGGCCAGGTCCGCCAGGATCGCCGGAATGTCCGACAACGCCGGCCAGTTGAACTGGATATTCTGGCGCGTGGTGAAGTGGCCGTAGCCCTTGTCGTATTTGCGGGCGATGTGGCCCAGCATGCGCAGCTGCTTGCCGTTCAGTGTGCCGTAAGGCACAGCGATGCGCAGCATATAGGCGTGCAGTTGCAGATAGACGCCGTTCATCAGCCGGAGTGGCCGGAACTGGTCCTCGGTGATCTCGCCGGACAGCCGGCGCTCAACCTGGTCGCTGAACTCGGCGACGCGGGCCTGGACAAAATCGTGGTCGAACTCATCGTAACGGTACATATTTCGTCTTTCAGGGCGCGTCCGCCCGTGGCTGGTTAGATTGCCCGCGCAGCCTGCTTGCCGAGATCGTTGCGGATGGTGGGACCGGCGGCGCGGATCTTCTCGCGCAGCCGCACCGGCTCGACAACGCCGTCGACGACTTCCGCGTCGATCAGATTGACGTCGACCACTTCATTGTCGGCGTGGGCCTTGGCGCCGATCGCCTCCAGCCGATCCTCGGCCGCTTTGTCATGGGCAAGGTCTGCATGGTCCACCGTCTCGGCCCAGCCGCCATCGGCGTACCAGACGGCAATGCCGTCGCCGAGGCGATTGGCGGTCAGTATCTTCATGGCTGAACTCCCTCGGCGGCCGCTAAGGGCGCACTCTCATGCCTGTGTGCCGCGAGCGCCTCGGACCGCTCGAAATTGGCGCCGGCGACAGCGTCGCCGATGATGGTCATGACCGGGCCCGACAGATCGGCGCGCGCCTCCAGCGACGGCAGGTCGGCAAGCGTGCCGTGGAAGCGTCGGCGATTGGTCAGGCTGGCATTCTCGACCACCGCGACCGCCGTGTCCGGCGACAGGCCGGCCTCGATCAGCCGGCCGGCAACTTCGGCGGCGACCGAGCGGCCCATGTAGACGGCGACGGTAGCGCCGGAAATGGCGAGCTTGGCCCAATCCGGCAACGAATTGCCCTTGAGGTCGTGGCCGGTGGTGAACACCATCGACGACGACACACCGCGCAGCGTCAGCGGCAGTTCGAAATCGGCGGCAGCGGCGAAGGCCGCGGTGACGCCCGGAACCACCTCATAGGCGATGCCGGCATCGCGAAGTGCTGCCATCTCCTCGCCGGCGCGGCCGAACACCAGCGGATCGCCCGATTTCAGCCGCACGACGCGCTTGCCCTCACGGCCAAGCTCCACCAGCAGCGCATTGATTTCGGCCTGGCTCTTTGTATGGCAGCCCTTGCGCTTTCCCACCGGCAGGCGCTCGGCATCGCGGCGGCCCATGGCGACGACCGCCTCCGGCACCAGCGCGTCATGGACGATGACGTCGGCCTCCATCAGCAGGCGATGCGCCCGCAGGGTGAGGAGGTCCTCGGCGCCGGGGCCGGCGCCCACCAGGGCGATGCGGCCGTGAACGGGCGCGTCGGACAACAGCAGATCGGTGGCGGCTTCGTGCGCCTGCGAAAAATCGCCGGCCTCGACGGCGCGCGCCGGCGCTCCGCCGAAGAAGTCACTCCAGAAACGCCGGCGCACATTGCCCCGGGGTAATCTCTCGGCGGCATTGCGGAACGACATTGCAAGCGCCGCCAGCGCGCCAAGCGACGGCGACAGCATGCGGTCGATGCGGCCACGCAGCATCTGCGCCAGCACCGGACCTGCACCTTCGGTGCCGATGGCAATGGCGACCGGTGCGCGGTTGACCAGCGCCGGAGTGAAGAAATCGCAGAGATCCGGCCGGTCGACGGCGTTGACGGGAATGCCCAGCCGGCGCGCGTCGGCGGCCACGCGACGATCGAGCGCTTCGTCGCCGCTGGCGGCAAATACCATCACGGCGCCTTCGAGCTGCGAGGCATCATACGCGGCGGCCACATGCTTCGCGCCGGCTTCGGCGATGAAGGTCAACAACTCCGGTTCGGCATTTCTGGCGATGATGTGCAGAACGGCACTCGACTGGGCAATCAGCCGCGCCTTGGCCAGAGCCTCCTCGCCGCCGCCGACAATGGCCACGGCTTCGCCCTCGACCCGCAGGAAGACGGGAAAGGCGTTGAGCTTGGTGGTGGCTTGCGGCATGATAATAGCGATCCGGGACAGTTTCGCAGTTTTACGCCGAGGCGTAAAAAAGCAGAAGCAAAGCACTCGCGCATCCGGTGATGGCAGGCAATCGCTTTTTCGCAACCGCGAAGGGCAGGAGAAAAATATTCCACGCCCATGCCCATGGGCACGCCGGGTCGCCGAAATCGGCCCTGATTTCAGGCGCTTTTAGCTGCCGGCGACCTGTCCCGCAAAACAGTTTTTTCTAATTTCTATTAATTTAGTAGATTAAAGCCGTCCGGTGGCGATTTCATGTTCAGCGCCCGGCCTGCACGGCTGTTCGGTGCGCCGCGTGAGTTGGAACGTTGACGGGCTGAAACGCGTTCCCGGTATAACCACCACTCAACAAGGAGCGTCCCTCATGAACACGATCAAACTGAAGCATGGCATTTGGGTTCTGGTGGCAGACGGTGAAAAGGCGCTCCTGCTCAAGAACGTCGGCGACACCAAGTTTCCTAACCTTGAAGTCGTGCATCTGATGGAACAGGAAAACCCGCCCACACGCGAACAGGGAAGCGACAGTCCCGGCCGGTACAATGACGGCCCATCCGTGCACCGCAGCGCAGTCGAGGAGACCGACTGGCACCGTATCGGCAAGGAACGCTTCGCCGAGGAAATTGCCGCCCGGCTCTACAAGCTTGCCCATGACGGCGAGTTCGATAGCATCGTGCTTGTCGCCCCACCAGTGGTGCTCGGCGCCATGCGCAAGAAGCTGCACAAGGAGGTTGGTGACAAGGTGACGGCCGAAATCCCGAAAACCATGACCAACCACGGCATCCCCGAGATCGAGGCCCTGTTGCAGGCAGCCTGATCGCTGGCAACAAGGCGAATGCCATAGCGAGCTCAAACAGAACGGCGGCACCCCGGTCGCCGGTCCGGCATTTTGTCGCCGCGCCGTCGCTTTTCGCACCTTGCGGGTTGCATCACCGTTGCCCCTTCCACCATATTGCGAAACAGGCGACGGCTTTCGGGCGCCGCATATCCGACATCGCTAGCTTGAAAGGCGCTCCATAGACAATGCCGCATGACACGCCCCTTATCGCCACCATCGTCGCCGGTCTGGGGCTCGCTTTTGTCTTCGGCGCTCTCGCCAATCGCTTCCGTATTCCCCCATTGGTCGGCTATCTCGTAGCCGGCGTTCTGGTCGGCCCGAACACGCCCGGTTTCGTCGCCGATGCAGGGCTTGCCAACGAATTGGCTGAAATCGGCGTCATTCTCCTGATGTTCGGTGTCGGCCTGCATTTCTCGCTCAAGGACCTTCTGTCGGTCCGCGCTATCGCCGTGCCTGGCGCCATCGTTCAGATCGGCTTTGCCACCGCGCTCGGCGTCGGGCTGTCCTGGATGCTCGGCTGGTCGATGGGCGCGGGCGTGGTGTTCGGACTGGCGCTGTCGGTCGCGTCGACCGTTGTGCTGCTGCGCGCGCTTCAGGAACGCCGCCTGATCGAGACCGAGCGCGGCCGCATCGCCGTCGGCTGGCTGATCGTCGAGGACTTGACCATGGTGCTGGCGCTGGTGTTGCTGCCGGCGCTTGCCGGTGTACTCGGCGGCCAGGAACACGCCAATGCCCATTCGGGCGACCTGCTGTCGCTGCCGGCCAGCTACGGCATATGGGGTGTCGTCGGCATCACGCTGGCCAAGGTCGCCGCCTTCGTGGTGGTCATGCTGGTGGTCGGCCGCCGGGTCATTCCCTGGATCCTGCACTACGTTGCCCATACCGGGTCGCGCGAACTGTTCCGTCTCTCCGTGCTCGCCATTGCGCTCGGCGTCGCCTTCGGCGCGGCAAAACTGTTCGGCGTCTCGCTGGCGCTGGGCGCGTTCTTCGCCGGCATGATCATGAGCGAATCCGAGCTCAGCCACCGCGCGGCCGAAGAATCGCTGCCGCTGCGCGATGCCTTCTCGGTGCTGTTCTTCGTCTCCGTCGGCATGCTGTTCGATCCGTTCAGCCTGATCAGCAACGGCCTGCCGATCCTGGCGACGCTGGCCATCATTGTCATCGGCAAGTCGCTGGCGGCGTTCGTGATCGTCGTAGCCTTCGGCTATCCCCTGGCCACGGCCTTGATGATTTCGGCCAGCCTTGCCCAGATCGGCGAGTTCTCCTTCATCCTGGCCGAACTCGGCGTCGGGCTGAAACTTCTGCCCGAGCAAGGCCGCGATCTGATCCTGGCCGGCGCCATCCTGTCGATCGTGCTCAACCCGTTGATGTTTCTGGTTATCGACTGGATGAAGCCGTGGCTGGAGGCCCGCGCCATCAGGACGGCGCAACCAGCGGATACCAAGCCGGTCGGCCCGGCGACGGAACCGGGCCAGGTAGCCTCGGTCGCCGCAACGTTGAGCAAGGAAGACGGCCCGCCGCCGACTACGACGCTTGCCGGTCATGCCATCCTGATCGGCTATGGCCGGGTCGGTGGCCTCGTCGGTGCCGCGCTGAAGGAAGCGGCACAGCCTTTCCTCGTCATCGAGGATGCCGATAAGACGCTGACGAGGCTGAAAGCAGACGGCATCGAAACCATCGCCGGTAATGCCGCCAATGCCGAAGTGTTCGCCGCGGCCAATCCTGAAGGCGCAAAGCGGCTGATCCTTGCCATCCCCAACGCCTTCGAGGCCGGCCAGATCGTGCTGCGGGCACGCGCCGCCAATCCCAACATCAATGTCATCGCCCGCGCCCATTCCGACGCCGAGGTCGAGCATCTGAAGGGACTCGGCGCCGATACCGTGATCATGGGCGAACGCGAGATCGCGCGCGGCATTGTCGAAGAGGTGCTTGGCCACGAGCCGCGGGTTTCTGAACCGTCCGCTGCCTGAGTCGACGCAACCCACAAGCGCGTTCAATCATGCCACGAATGCCGAGCCGCCATTTTGCGCGACACCGCCGAGATATTTTGCCGGGGGCTTGCCAAGCGCCTTCTTGAACATGGTGATGAAGGCGGTAACCGAGCCATAGCCGAGGTCGCCCGAGACTTGCTGCACGCTGGCACCGGACGCCAGCTCCCGAATGGCGACGATCAGGTGCAATTGCTGGCGCCAGCGCCTGAAGCTCAAGCCAGTCTCCTTGACGACGAGACGCGCCAGACTGCTTTCGCTGAGCGCGACGCGGTTGGCCCATTGTGCCAACGTACTGCGATCGGCAGGGTCTTGCGCCAGCGCCTCGGCGATCCGCCTCAAGCGCGGCTCGGATGAAATCGGCAGATGCAGCTGCTGGACAGGCATGCGCGGCAGTTCTGCAAGCAGGGTCCTGGTCAGGAGCTCATCCCTTGCCTGGTCGTCCTGCACGCTGTCGGACAGCTCGACGATCAGTTCGCGCAGCAGCGGCGAGATCGAAAGCGTGCAGCACCGGTCCGGCAATTCGGCGGCTCCCGGCTCGATATAGACGAAGAAGATCCGCGCGTTGGCCGTCGCGATGTTGCTGTGCTCCATGCCGCCGGGAATCCATACGCCGCAATGCGGCGGCACCATCCAAAGGCCGCTCGGAACGCGGCATGTGACGCCGCCTCCGAGCGCAAAGACGAGCTGGCCTTTGCGGTGCCAATGGGCCGGCACTTCCGCTCTGGTCTCGGTGACGTCGACACGCACGGCGATGGCTGGCGCCAGCACGTCATCGACATCGAAATTGACCCATGGGTAGCGAAGCGGCTGTCTCATGATTGACTGATTTAGCGATTAAATGCCATAATAGCTAAATCCTTCGAGCAGGGAAGCCGATAAGTTCCGGCCTCCAGCAAGAAGGTACGCTCCCATGCTCGCCTTAGTCATATCTTCCGACAGCGCCACGGGATTGAGGTTAGCCCGGGTCGAAGAACCTCGGCCCCTCGCGAACGAGGCGCTCGTCTCGGTCCACGCAACTTCGTTGAACCGGGGTGAACTGCGCTTGCTCACCATCCGTCCGAACGGCTGGACACTCGGCCAGGACATCGTCGGAATTGTCGAACGCGCAGCCGCCGATGGCTCCGGGCCGATCACGGGCACCAGGGTCGCGGCTTTGGTCGACCAGGCCGGATGGGCTGAACGGGTCGCCGTTTCAACAGACCGTCTCGCCGTCCTGCCGGATGAGGTCAGCTTCGCCTCGGCAGCCACGCTTCCGGTCGCCGGCACGACCGCGCTCAGGACTTTGCGCCACGGCGGTGACCTGGCCGGCCTAAAGGTCCTGATCACCGGTGCAAGCGGTGCCGTCGGTCGCTTCCAGATCCAGATCGCCCGCGAGCGGGGTGCGTCGGTGACCGCCATCGCCGCCGCCAGGCACCACGAGGATTTACGCGAACTCGGAGCCGAGCAGATCGTGGAGTCGATCGAGCAGGCCGAGGGGCCGTTTTCGCTGATCACCGAGTCGGTCGGCGGCGAAAGCCTCGCACACGCGATCGAACGCGTCGCCCCTGCCGGCACAATTGTCATGTTCGGCTCGAGCAGCGGTGAACTCACGCCGGTTGGGTTCCGTCAGTTCGTTCCGGGTCACGAAGGCGCGAGGCTTCAGACGTTCGCCTACTACACGTCCGGTTCAGCCATCGGCGCCGACATCGCCGCGCTGCTCGCCCTGGTCGCCGCTGGTCGGCTGGACACCCGCATTGCCTTGACCGTGCCATGGACGAACATCGGCCAAGCCCTGGACGCACTGCGACAGCGCAGCTTCAGCGGCAAGGCTGTCGTCACCATAGACGGGTGAGCCGGCCCTAGCCTGAAGTCGACCAGTTCATACGTGCTGGCCGCCATTGATGTGGATTTCCGAGCCGGTCACATAGGACGCCTGCCCGGAGCACAGGAAAAAAATGATGTCGGCGACCTCCGCCGTGGTGCCCAGGCGCCGCAGCGGAATGGTCTCGACGATCTTTTCCGTGCCCGGCGACAGGATCGCGGTGTCGATCTCGCCCGGCGCGATGGCGTTGACACGGATGCCGTGCGGGCCGAAATCATGCGCCATCTCGCGCGTCAGCGAGCCGAGAGCGGCCTTCGACGTCGCATAGGCGGTGCCGGCGAAGGGATGCACGCGGGTGCCGGCGATCGACGTCACATTGACGATCGAGCCTCTGGCAGCCGCCAATTCCTTGAACAGGCCGCGCGCCAGCATGATCGGCGCGAAGAAATTGACCTGGAACACGTCGCGCCAGACATGCATCGGCGTGTCGATCGAGTCCATCCGGCTGTTGCCATCCTTGAGCTTGGGCGAAATGCCGGCATTGTTGACCAGCGCGTGCAACTGCCCGCCATGCGCTTCGAGCCGATGACGGATTTCCGACACCGCAATACCGACATCTTCCTGATCGGCGAGATCGACCTTGATGTGGTCCTCCGGACCGGCCGGCCACGGGCAGTCCTCGGCAAAGGCCTGGCGCGAGCAGGTGATGACGCGCCACCCTTCGCGCGAAAAGCGTTTCACCGTGGCATGGCCGATACCGCGGCTGGCGCCGGTCAGCACGATGGTTTTTCTGGTGTCTGTCTCGGTCATGTCGCGGTCTCCAGGCAGGACATGTAGCCGAATGCCGCCGGGGTGGCGAGAGGCGGTTGACGCCCCTAGCCGGCTGCTCAGCCGCCGCCAAGAATATCCAGGATCGAGGTCTGCCGCTTCTTGAGCCGACCGCCGACGCTGCCTGGCGGCACCGGGTGCCCGACCGAAGCCGTGGTGCCGCCATCCGCTGGCATGTTGAAGCCATCGGCATCGACGGTCTGGGCAGGCCGCGCCGCACGGACCGGCGCCGGCGGTGCCGCCGCCTGCGCGGCCGGCGCCTGCTGTCCAACCGAAGCCGAGGGAACCGGTGCCGGTTGGTTGTTGTCGGCCGAGGGAATGTCGTCGGGCACGATGGTGTCCGCCGGCGTCGACTTCCAGGTGCCGGGCAGCGGCCGCACCGGCACGCCCTCATGCGCGGCGACCATGAATTCGTGCCAGGCCTGCGCGGGCAGCGCGCCGCCGGTAACCTTCTTCATCGCCGTGCCGTCATCATTGCCGAACCACACGCCGGTGGTCAGATTGGCGGTGTAGCCGACGAACCAGGCGTCGCGCGAATTTTGGCTGGTGCCGGTCTTGCCGGCCGACGGCCAGGCGAAGGCCGCCTTCTTGGCGGTGCCGACCTCGACCGTTCCGGTCATCATCGAATTCATCATGCCGACGATCTCGGGCTTGATCACGCGCGGTGCGCTGCCGCCAGCGCTGTCATAGAGCACCTTGCCGTCGGATGTCGTGACGCGGCGGATGAAATGAATGTCGGGCTTGTAGCCGCCATTGGCGAAGGGCACATAGGCCGAGGTCAGTTCCAGCGGCGTCACTTCCGAGGTGCCGAGCGCGATCGAGGTGTTGGCCAGCAGGTCGGACTGGATGCCCATGCGGTGCGCGGCTTCCACCACCGCGTTCGGCCCGACTTCCATGGTCAACTGCGCGGCAACCGAGTTGAGCGACTTGGCCAGCGCCGTCGCCAAGGTGACCTTGCCAAAGTACTTGCCGCCGTAATTGTCGGGTGTCCAGTTGCCGATCTTGATCGGTGCGTCGTTGCGGATGCTGTCGGGCGTGCGGCCGGCCTCGAGCGCAGCCATGTAGACGAACGGCTTGAACGCCGAGCCCGGCTGCCGGCGCGCCTCGGAGGCGCGATCGAACTGGCTGGTCGAATAGTCATAGCCGCCGACCATGGCGCGCACCGCGCCGGAATCGTCGATCGACACCAGCGCGCCCTGGGTGACATTGAGCTTCTTGCCGCTGTCGTCGATCAGCCGGCGGATCGACTGTTCGGCGAGTTTCTGCAGGTTCAGGTCTACGGTAGAATCGATGACGATATCGCCGCGCACATCGCCGATCAGGTCGGGCAACTCTTCCATGATTGTGTCGGCGACGTAATTTTCCGAGCCGGTCCAGTAGGATGGCGAGCGCGTCGCCGGTGCGCTCAGCGCCGTCTTCAGCTCTTTCTCGCTGATCTTGCCCTCCTCGCGCATGGCGGCGAGCACCAGCTGCGAGCGCTCCTCGGCGGCCTTGGGATCGCGCGCCGGCGACAGCCGCGACGGCGCCTTCAGCAGGCCAGCCAGGAGTGCGGCTTCCGACAAGGTGACGTCGCGCGCGCTCTTGCCGAAATAGCGGCGCGAGGCCGCCTCGACACCATAGGCACCGGAGCCGAAATAGACCCGGTTAAGGTACATTTCGAGGATCTGGTCCTTGGTGTGCTTGTGCTCCAGCCACAGCGCCAGCAGCACCTCCTGCACCTTGCGTTCCAGCGTGCGGTCGGGCTTCAGGAAAAGGTTCTTGGCCAATTGCTGCGTCAGCGTCGAACCACCTTGCGAGAAGTGCCCGCCGATGAGGTTGGTCACCATGGCGCGAGACAGGCCGATCGGATCGACACCGAAATGCGAATAGAAGCGGCGGTCCTCGATGGCGATCACCGCCTCGGGAATATAAGGCGACATTTCGTGCAGGCCGACCGCTTCGCCGCCGCTCATGCCGCGATTGGCCAGCAGCTGCCCGTCGGCCGAGACGATCTTGATGTTGGGCGCACGGTCGGGGATCGACCAGGTCGTGGCCGCGGGCATCTTGGCGCCGTAGTAGATAACGACGCCCGCCACCGCGATGCCGCCCCATATGGCGAGCACGAAACACCAGTAAACCAGCCGGCCGAGCACGCCGAACAGGCCGCGTCCACTCCCTCCGCCCCTCCCCCGCGACGATTTCCCCTTCGATGATTTGCGTTTGGCGGAGGCTTTGCGATTGCTCGGCACGACGCGGTCCTCCTCGCTCACCGAAAGACCCGTCTGGGATTTCGCCCGTGGCGGTCCCTCGAAGCTGGGCTCGATGCGACTGTCTCTGCGGTTCGCCATGCGCTGCGCTTGATGTCCCCGGTGCCAATGGCGCTCGGGTTGAAGAGTAGATGCGGCGATTTAAGGGCGGGTTAAGCAGAGGTTCGCGCAAGCGTCTGAATTCCGTTAGGAATCTGTTAATCTGTTGTCCATTGCCAGCGTCGCAGCGCGACGGATGTGACAGGCTCCGCGCACCCGAAGCACCGTCGGCGTCCGAACGCTCGTGGCCAGCCCTCATTTGTGGCCTTGGCGTTTTTCTATCTCGTAGCTCAGCCACCGGCAGAACATACCCATGACCGACGCGGCGGCGCCGACAAGCAGGCAGACGACCAGCAGCGGGCTCTTTGAAGCGCTCGACCAACTGACTATGGCCAGCAGGACGACACTGGCGGTGGAAATCAGATAACCCACCCCCTTGAGCAAGTGCAGAGAAGCCGTTGTCATGCCTGAAACATCCTCCGCCTGTCTTATGGAACATTCATTTCGCCTTGGAGTTCCATTCAGAGCAGACCCGGACCCACGACGCCGATGAAGCGCGCAGGGTGATCAGGAGGGGTATTAAGGCCTTTGCCGCCAGAATGCGGATGCAGGCTGGCGCCCCAACCCGGGTCTCTTCATAATCCGCTCAAATTTCACATCCGGTTAGTCGGGATCACCAGCCTGCCGTAGCAAGGCGACGAGACACTCGCACTTGATTCTTCGAGCAGGCGCACGGTTGCGGAGCGGAAGGCTCCGAATTGGCCCCGATTTCGATAGCGTCAGGCTATGCGAAAGCGCCCGGCCAGCGGCGCGCTCATTGGTCGTCGTCGTCGCCGGCGGCGGGCCGCCAGCTGGTTGGCTCGACCTTCTTTTGCGTGTGGCTGTCGATGTAGACCCACCAGCCGTCGTCGCGGTATTGAGCGATGGATTCATTGAGGATGCCATCGCTGTCCTTCCAGGTGACGGTGACCTTGGAGCCGTCGGTCGGCGCGGTCGATATCGGCTTTCTGTCCGCCATCTCATCCCCTTCTTCCAGACGGTTGATCGCCACGAGGGCCATCAGCTGTGAGCGAAGATATCCTCTTCGTCCCAGCCCATCAGGTCAAGCTTGGCCCGCGTCGGCAGAAAGCGGAAACAGGCGTCCGCCTCCTTCGTGCGCCCCTCGCGCGCCAGCCGCCCGGCCAGCACATCGCGCAACCGATGCAGATAGAGCACGTCCGAGGCCGCGTATTCGAGCTGCTCGGGCGACAACGTTTCGGCCGCCCAATCCGACGATTGCTGCGCCTTGGACAGGCCGACGCCGAGAAGCTCGAAACAGATGTCCTTCAGCCCGTGCCGGTCGGTGTAGGTGCGCGTCAGCCGCGACGCGATCTTGGTGCAGAACACCGGCTCGGCCATCACGCCAAAAGCATGGTAGAGCACAGCGAGGTCGAAGCGACCGTAGTGGAACAGCTTGGTCACGCTGTCGTTTCCCAGCAGCTTGACGAGGTTCGGTGCTTCCTTCTGCCCCGGCGCGATCTGGATGACATCGGCACTGCCGTCGCCAGGCGAAATCTGCACCACGCAGAGCCGGTCACGGTTGGGATTGAGGCCGAGCGTTTCCGTATCGATGGCCACCGCAGCGACATCGTAGCGGGAGAGGTCAGGCAGATCGTTTTTATGGAAGCGGATATCGCTCATCGTCTTCTCCGGGTCGCGGCCTTCGGCGTCGCGCATCCATCGAAGAAGCGCACACGCGCTCCAACAAATTGCGCTGTCGACCCGTCCTCGCCGTGATCGGCGGAAAAATCAACAGAAAGTTGATTTTCCGCCGTCCAGGTTGTCCGCCTTACCGTGTCAGCGCGTCCAGAATGCGCGCCCAGGAGCGCTGGCCCTTGTGGAAGGAGCTGAGCTCGTATTTCTCGTTGGGCGAGTGGATGCGGTCGTCGTCGAGGCCGAAGCCGACCAGCAGCGATTCCATGCCGAGATAGGTCTGGAAGTCGCCCACCACCGGAATGGAGCCGCCGCTGCCGGTCGTCACCGCGGGCTTTGGCCATTCGTCGGAAAGCGCGGTCTTGGCCTTGGCCAGGAACGGCGAGTCGTAGGAGAGCTGGATTGCCGGAGAACCGCCATGAGCGTGGAATTCGACCGAGCAATCGGCTGGGATGCGCTCCTTGACGAATTTCTGGAAAGCCGCGCGGATTTTCTTCGGATCCTGCTTGTGGACGAGGCGGAAAGACACCTTTGCCGAGGCTTCCGCGGCGATCACCGTCTTGAAACCCTTGCCGGTATAGCCGCCGATGATGCCGTTGAACTCGGCGGTGGGCCGCGCCCAGGTCAGTTCCAGTACCGAGCGGCCTTTTTCGCCCGACGGGATCGACAGGCCGACAGGTCCGAGGAAGGTCTCGGCCGTCTCGCCCAGCGTTTCCCATGATTTCAGCACCTGCGAAGGCGTTTCCTCGACGCCGTCATAGAAGCCCGGAATGGTGATAAGGCCGTCCTTGTCGTGGATGTCGGCCAGCACCTTGGCCAGGATGCGGATCGGGTTCGCGGCAGCGCCGCCATAGAGGCCCGAATGCAGGTCCCGGTCGGCGGCCTTAACCGTGATCTCCTCGCCGACCAGACCGCGCAGCCCGACGCAGATCGACGGCGTGTCGCGGTCCCACATGCTGGTATCGCAGACCAGCGCGAAGTCGGCCTTGAGCTCCTCGGCATTGGCCTCGAGGAACGGCTTCAGCGAGGGCGACCCCGATTCCTCCTCGCCTTCGAACAGGATGGTGACGCGGCACGGCAGACCACCATACACCTGTTTCCAGGCACGGCATGCCTCGACGAAAGTCATCAGCTGACCTTTGTCGTCGGCCGAGCCGCGCCCGGTGATGATTTTGTGACCAGGTGCAATCTCCTTGATCGCCGGGGCGAAGGGATCGTTTTCCCACAGCTCGATCGGGTCGACCGGCTGCACGTCATAATGGCCGTAGAACAGCACATGCGGCGCGCCCGCCGGCCCGTCGTGATGCGCAACCACCATTGGGTGCCCGGGCGTGTCGCGCACGCTGGCGTCGAAGCCGATCAGCTTGAGTTCCGCCACCAGCCATTCCGCCGCCTTGCGGCAGTCGGTGGCATAGGCTGGATCAGTGGAGATCGACTTGATCCCGAGCAGGCCGAAGAGCCGTTCTAGGCTCTGGTCGAGGTTCTGATCGAGACGGTCGAGGACAGGGGAAACTGCGGACATTTGCATAGCCTTTCGATTCAGTGCCGGAACCGTAAAGGCAGAGCGGCGAAACGAAAAGCCCGGGACGATTGGACCACGGCCCGGGACGGTCGCCGCGGGCAAAAAAATGCCGCCGTGGTGGAGGGGGAACCACGGCGGCCTTTTACTCGAAACGATGCGGCAGCCCGGAGAGGGGGGATAGGCTGCCGCAATTGTCCGGTATAGGCGGGGGACGGGCCTTGCTCCGGACTTCGGCGAAAACTGCCGATGAACTGTATTTGGGTCCCTGAACGTGGCGATTCAAGGGCACCAACGTTACACTTTTGTAACGTGCCCGTGAGCGGGCTTGTATAACCCCGATCCGTCAGGATCCCGATCTGTCAGGGTGTTGACGGAACCTATCTCTGGCGATGTCTTTGGCATGGACCAAGGCATTGCGCCGCGCTATCCCTGCCGGCATGAAAAAAGGCGATCATCTCTTCCTCATTGACGGCTCTGGCTACATCTTCCGGGCCTATCACGCACTGCCGCCGCTGACCCGCAAGTCCGACGGCCTGCCGGTCGGTGCCGTTTCCGGCTTCTGCAACATGCTTTGGAAGCTGATGCAGGATGCCCGCAACACCGATGTGGGCATTGTGCCGACGCATTTTGCCGTCATTTTCGACTATTCCTCGAAAACCTTCCGCAACGACCTCTATCCCGAATACAAGGCGAACCGTTCGGCGCCGCCCGAGGATCTGATCCCGCAATTCGGCCTGATCCGCCAGGCAACCAGGGCGTTCAACCTGCCTTGCGTCGAGATGGAAGGCTTCGAGGCCGACGATCTCATCGCCACTTACTGCCGGCTGGCCTGCGAGGCCGGTGGCGACACCACCATCATCTCCTCCGACAAGGATCTGATGCAGCTGGTAGGCGACACGGTCGGCATGTACGACCCGATGAAGGATCGCCAGATCGGCATCCCCGAAGTCGTCGAGAAATGGGGCGTGCCGCCGGAAAAGATGATCGACTTGCAGGCGCTGACCGGCGACTCCGTCGACAATGTGCCTGGAGTGCCCGGCATCGGGCCAAAGACCGCGGCGCAACTGCTCGAGCAGTTCGGCGATCTCGACGGATTGCTCGCCCGCGCCGGCGAGATCAAGCAGGAGAAAAGGCGGGAATCGATCATCGCCAACGCCGACAAGGCGCGCATCTCGCGCCAGTTGGTGACGCTGAAGAACGACGTGCCGGTGGCCGAGGGGCTGGACGATTTCCTGCTGCATGCGCCCGACGGGCCGAAGCTGATCGGCTTCCTCAAGACCATGGAATTCACCTCGCTGACCCGCCGCGTCGCGGAAGCGACCGGCACCGAGGCCGGCGACGTCCAGGCCGTCACTGTGACCGTCGAACGCGCCGATAACGCACATGGCCCCGACGTCGGTGCCGGAACACCGCCCGTTGCCCGAAAGGGGCCGGGCTCCGAACCTGGCCAGGCTGCTGAAGCCGAGACGACGGAGAGGCCAAAACAGGGTGACACCCCTTCCCTCCTGGCCGCATTGCGGCTGGAGGGCGCGGCGACACGCAAGATCGATACCTCGGCCTATCAGTGCATCCGCGATATCGCGACGCTGAAAGCCTGGGTCGCCGAGGCGCGAGAGGCTGGTATCGCTGCCTTCGACGTCAGGGCGACGTCGACCGATCCGATGCAGGCCGAACTGATCGGCATGGCAATGGCCACAGCGCCCGGCTGCGCCGGCTACATTCCCTTTGCCCACAAGAGCGGCAATGGTGACTTGCTCGGCGGCGGCGCGCTCGAAAACCAGATACCGCTTCGCGAGGCGCTGGCGGTCCTGAAACCGCTGCTTGAGGACAGGTCGGTGCTGAAGATCGCGCACAACCTGAAGTATGACCTGGTTATCATGAGCCGCTATGGCATCGATGTCGCGCCCTTCGACGACACCATGCTGATCTCCTACGTGCTCGACGCCGGCACTCCGCACGGCCACGGCATGGATGCCCTTGCCGACAAATGGCTTGGCCATAGGCCCCTTCAGCTCAAGGACGTGACCGGTTCCGGCAAAAGCTCTGTCGGTTTCGATCAGGTCGACATCGACAGGGCGACGGCTCACGCCGCCGAGGATGCCGACGTGACGTTGCGGCTGTGGCTGGTGCTGAAGCCCCGCCTTGCCGCCAAGGGCCTGG
Organism: Mesorhizobium sp. B2-5-13; assembly: GCF_006440535.1. NCBI lineage: Bacteria > Pseudomonadati > Pseudomonadota > Alphaproteobacteria > Hyphomicrobiales > Phyllobacteriaceae > Mesorhizobium > Mesorhizobium sp. B2-5-13. The sequence continues at coordinate 397,387 of NZ_VFUI01000003.1, forward strand.
TCTCGGTCTATGAACGCTTGGAGCGGCCGCTGGTGCCGGTGCTGGCGCGCATGGAACAGCGCGGTATTTCGGTCGACCGGCAGATCCTGTCGCGGCTTTCGGGCGAGCTGGCGCAAGGTGCAGCCCGGCTCGAAGAGGAAATCTACCTGCTCATCGGCGAGCGCATCAACATCGGCTCGCCCAAGCAGCTCGGTGATATCCTGTTTGGCCGCATGGGCCTGCCCGGCGGCTCCAAGACCAAGACGGGCCAGTGGTCGACCTCGGCGCAGCTGCTCGAAGACCTTGCCGCCGAAGGTCACGAACTGCCGCGCAAAGTCGTCGACTGGCGCCAGCTGACCAAGCTGAAATCGACCTACACCGATGCGCTGCCGGGCTTCGTCAATCCCGAAACCAAGCGCGTCCACACCTCCTACGCGCTGGCCGCGACGACGACCGGGCGGCTGTCGTCTTCCGACCCGAACCTGCAGAACATTCCGGTGCGCACGGCTGAAGGGCGCAAGATCAGGACCGCCTTCATCACCGACAAGAGCCACCGGCTGGTGTCAGCCGACTACAGCCAGATCGAACTGCGCGTGCTCGCCCATGTCGCCGAAATCCCGCAACTGCGGCAGGCCTTTGCGGATGGCGCTGACATCCACGCCATCACCGCTTCTGAAATGTTCAATGTGCCCGTGGAGGGCATGCCGTCGGAAGTGCGCCGCCGCGCCAAGGCGATCAATTTCGGCATCATCTATGGCATCTCGGCTTTCGGCCTCGCCAACCAGCTGTCTATCCCGCGCGAGGAGGCGAGCGCCTACATCAAGAAGTACTTCGAGCGCTTTCCCGGCATCCGCGACTATATCGAGGAGACCAAGGCCTATGCCCGCGAGCACGGCTTTGTCGAAACAATCTTCGGCCGCCGCATCCACTATCCCGACATCAGATCGTCGAACCCGTCGCTACGGGCGTTCAACGAGCGCGCCTCGATCAACGCCCGCCTGCAAGGCACCGCCGCTGACATCATCCGCCGCGCCATGATCCGCATGGAGGAAGCCTTGGACAAGGCCAAGCTGTCCGCCCGCATGCTCCTCCAGGTACATGACGAACTGATCTTCGAAACGGTCGAGGCGGAAGTCGAGGAGACGATCCCGGTCGTGCGCCATGTCATGGAAAACGCGGCGATGCCGGCGGTATCGATGTCGGTGCCGCTGCATGTCGACGCGCGGGCCGCCAACAATTGGGACGAGGCGCACTGACGCGCTAGAGCAATTTCAGGAGAAGTGTATAGCGGTTTTCCCGGGAAAAGCGCTTAGCGCTTTTCCTTGGAAATTGCATTAAAACAAAGAGTTAGAGCGGTTAGGCGATTCTACCAATCGCTGAACCGCTCTGCGGAATGCCCTCAGGCCGCCTGCGCCAAACACTTCGCGCACGTCCCGCGAAATTCGATCACCGCCTTCTTGGCGGCGAAGCCGGTCGAGTTGACCCATTCGTTCAGCCGGTGGTCGACATCGTGGTCGGACATTTCGGTCACCTGCCCGCAGCCGTCGCAAATGGCGAAAGCGGTCATCGAGTGGCTGTGGTCGTGCGGCTCGGCGCAGGCGACGAAGGAGTTGATGCTTTCCAGCCGGTGCACGAAGCCCGACTTCACCAGCGTGTCGAGCGCGCGATAGACCTGTAGCGGCGCGCGAAAACCGCGCTCGCGCAGTTGGTCGAGCAAGGTGTAGGCGCTGAGCGGCCCGCTGGCGGTCTCGAGTTTCTCGAGCACGCACAACTGGTTTTTCGTCAGCACATCCCTTGCCGCCATGATTCCACTTGTCCTGCACCGTTTGCGGCCTGCCTGCGCGTGCAAACGGCCCGATCCCATTCAGATAGCGACGAACCGCCGTCTTTGCTACTCCTCTGTTGCCGTCCCGGTCAGTCGATGACGCGCGGGCACATTGGTGACGGCGGGATCGATAGCGCCACGGTGTTCAAGGATACTGGCGGAAATCTCGACGAAGGTAGCCAAGGGTGTGCCCGGCACCATTGGCCGGCCGACCCACGCGGCGATCAAGGCCGCCTCAGGGAGGCCGGCCACGCCCTGACTGGACTTCATCCGTGAAAGGCCGGCGCGAGCAATTCCGCCAGCCTTTATTAGCCGGCTTCATCTATTTCCTCGGCGGACCTTTGCGCTCGGCGGAGGCCGCCCACAGATTGATGTCGGACTCGCGCGCGTACGTATCGATCTCGGCCAGTTCGGCATCGCTGAAATCGAGCACCTTGAGCGCGCCGACGCAGTCCTCGACCTGCTCGGGCCGGCTGGCGCCGATCAGCGCCGAAGTAACCCGGCCCCTGCGCAGCACCCAGGCCAGCGCCATCTGCGCCAGCGTCTGGCCGCGCTTGCCAGCGATCGCGTTGAGCGCCTTGATGTTGGCGATGGTGCGGTCGTTGATGAAGGCTGTCTTCAGCGACTTGCCTTGGGACGCCCGGCTGCCATCGGGAATGCCGCCGAGATATTTATCGGTCAACATACCTTGCGCCAGCGGCGAGAACACGATGGAGCCGACGCCGAGCCCTTCGAGCGTATCGAGAAGGCCGTCTTCCTCGACCCAACGGTTCAACATCGAATAGCTCGGCTGGTGGATGACGCAGGGCGTGCCCAGTTGCCTCAATATGTCGGCGGCCTCGCGGGTGCGCTGCGAATTGTAGGACGAGATGCCGGCATAGAGTGCCTTGCCCGAACGCACCGCATGGTCGAGCGCGCCCATGGTTTCTTCGAGCGGCGTGTCGGGATCGAAGCGGTGCGAATAGAAGATGTCGACATAGTCGAGGCCCATCCGCTTCAGGCTCTGGTCGAGACTGGCCAGCATGTATTTGCGCCCGCCCCATTCACCGTAGGGACCCGCCCACATTTCATAGCCGGCCTTGGTCGAGATGATCAGTTCGTCGCGATAGGCGGAAAAATCGGTGCGCAGGATCTCGCCGAAAGCCGCCTCGGCCGAGCCGGGCGGCGGCCCATAATTGTTGGCCAAGTCGAAATGGGTGATGCCGAGGTCGAAGGCCTTGCGCACGATCGCCTGCTTGGTCCGATGCGGCGTATCGTCGCCGAAATTGTGCCACAGCCCGAGCGAGATCGCCGGCAGCTTGAGGCCGGACCGACCGCAACGGTTGTAGATCATTTTTTCGTAGCGGTTCTCAGCGGCGACATAGGTCATGGGAAATCCTCGATCTGAACGGACAGGGCACCGCATCGCAGAGGCGATGAGCATGCCCGTACCCCATCCTTTACCCCCTCCCCGGAGGAACGGGGAGGGGGGCAAGCAAAATTATCGATAATCTTCGCGACCTATTTCTTCTTGGCCAGAAGATCCTTGGCTTGCTTGACGCCAAGCGCGGCCGGGCGCTCGCATGTGGTTTGCATGGCGACGAACTTGCCGGTTTCGCCCGAGCGCAGGAGGCCGGTCATGACATCGACGGCATGCAGCGCGAGTTCCATCGAACAGCGGTGCGGCCGGCCTTCAGCGATCGCCAGCGCCATGTCGGCGAGGCCCGATGTGCGGTAATTGGCCATCATGCCCTGGCCGTGCATCTCATTGGGGATGCCAAGCGGGTGCTTCCATTTCGGCAGCTTCTTGGCCGGCTTGCCTTCTTCGGTGAAGCGCACGTCGCCACCGAAGAAGTTCGGATCCGGCACGAACACCGTCCCGGCCTCACCATAGAGTTCCATCGGCGCGTGGCCGTGAGCCCAGACGTCCCAGCTGGTGTTCAGCGTCACCACGGCGCCGTTCTCGAATTCGAGCAGGCCGTGAATGGTGGTCGGTGTGTTGACCGGGATTTTTTCACCCGCGCGAGGCTTTGAGCTGATGGTCCGCTCCTTGGCCGGAGTCGTCGCGAAAGCCGCCACCTGCTTCACCGGCCCGATCAGCTGGATCAGATTGGTGATGTAATACGGCCCGATGTCGAGCACCGGCCCGGCACCCGGCTGGAAGAAGAAATCGGGATTCGGATGCCAGTGTTCCATGCCGTGGCCCATGACGTGGCAGGTGCCGCTGGTGATCCTGCCGAGCTTTCCCTCGTCGATCAGCTCACGCACCAGCTGGTGCGCGCCGCCCAGGAACGTGTCCGGCGCCGAACCGATGCGCAGCCCCTTCTTCTCGGCCCGCGCCTTGAGGTCCTGGCCTTCCCTGAGCGACAGCACGAACGGCTTTTCCGAATAGACATGCTTGCCGGCATCGAGCACCTGCTTCGACACCTCGTAGTGCACGGCCGGAATGGTCAGGTTGACGATGATGTCGATGTCGTCGGCCTTGAGCAGGTCCTCGACGGTCTCGGCGCGGAGCTTGAATTCCTTCGCCCGCGCCCTGGCCACATCCATGTTGATGTCGGCGCAGGCACGCATCTCGATGCCGCGAAACAGCGGCGCCAGCGAAAAATAGGCCTTCGAGATGTTGCCGCAGCCGATGACGCCAATACCAAGTTTCTTTGCCATGGTGGTTGTTCCTAGTAGCTCTTGACGGTCGCGATCGAGCGGCGGGCGAAGCGCTCGATGTCGTTGGGATTGTCCTGTTCCATGACAAAGTATTTTGCCGCGCTCTTGGCCCGCAACACCTTGATCAAGCCGGCCCAGTCGATTGTGCCATGCCCGACATCCGACCAGCCATCCTCATCCAGCCCCTCGCCAGGCTTCGCCATATCCTTGACATGGACGGCGACGATGCGCTGGCCGTGCTTCTCGATCCAGGGTAGCGGGTCGGCGCCGCCGCGCACCACCCAGGCAACGTCCATTTCCCAGCCAATATTGGGGGCGGACGACAGGATATGGTCCTGCGGCAGCGAGCCGTCGGCGAGCGTCTTGAATTCGAAATCATGGTTGTGCCAGGCAAAGCCATAGCCGGCCTTCGAGGCCACGTCGCCGACCTTGGCCAGACGCTCGCCGAAGGCGCGCCAGCCGGCGGCGTCGGATGGCCTGTCCTCGGCCATCAGATAAGGGCAGATCAAAAGCTTGACGCCGAGCGTTTCGGCGATCCTGCGCACGCCGTCGAAATCCTTCTCCAGCGCATCGATGGAAAAATGCCCGGTCGGCATCGAAAGGCCGTTCTTGTCGAGTTCGGCGCGGAAGGCCTTGGGATCGTCATAGACGCCGCCGAAGCCTTCGACCTCGGCGTAACCGAGCTTGCCGAGCATTTCGAGCACATCGGTCCAGGGCAAGAAATTGCGAGCGCTGTAAAGTTGGAATGACCAGTTCATCGTCTCTGTCCGTTCTGCTTGGGATTGTCTTTGGGAGGATGGTTTTCTTGGGAGCTACATGCGGTTTCCGGATGGGGTGTCGAACAGCGAGGCGCGGGCGGGATCGAAACCGATTCGGATCGGATCGCCATTGCGCAGCGTTTTTTCCGCCTCGACACGGAAGGAAAAAATGCGGCCGGCGAGCTTCGTCCACACCAGTGTATCCGAGCCCATGGGCTCGACGATCTCGACGGCGGCATCGGTGGCAAAGGGCATGGAATTCGCGGCCTCGCCAAAGGCAACGTGCTCCGGCCGGATCCCGAACACGCAAGGCCCGCTCTTGTCGCCGGTGCCGTCGAAGCTGTAGCGATCGAGCGGTATGTTCAAATCCCCGGTCTTGAACACTGCCGTCGTGCCGGTCTCCAACTGCCCCTCGACGAAGTTCATCGCCGGTGAGCCGAGGAACCCGGCAACGAACCGGTTGACCGGACGGTTGTAGATGATTTGCGGCGCGTCGAGCTGCTGGATGACACCGCCCTTCATCACCGCTATGCGATCGGCCAGCGTCATCGCCTCGATCTGGTCATGGGTGACGTAGATCATCGTGTTCTGCAATTTACGGTGCAGTAGTTTGATCTCGACGCGCAGTTCGGAACGCAGCTTGGCATCGAGATTGGACAGCGGTTCGTCGAACAGGAAGACGTCGACATCGCGCACCAGCGCCCGCCCGATGGCTACGCGCTGGCGCTGGCCGCCGGAGAGTGCGGCCGGCTTGCGCTGCAAAAGCGGCTCGATCTGCAGGATCTCGGCGGCCCGCGCGATGCGCTTGGCGATCTCGTCCTTGGCGATGCCGGCGACGCGCAGCCCGAAGGACAAGTTCTTCTCCACCGTCATCTGCGGATAGAGCGCATAGGACTGGAAGACCATGCCGATGCCGCGGTCCTTGGGCTCTTCCCAGGTGACGTTCTTGCCCTTGATGAAGATACGGCCTTCGGAAATGTCGAGCAGGCCGGCGATGCAGTTGAGCAAGGTCGACTTGCCGCAGCCGGAGGGCCCGAGCAGCACGATGAACTCGCCTTCGGCGACATCGAGGTTGAGCGTCTGCAGCACCGAGATGGCGCCGAAGTTCAGCGACAGATCCTGGATCGAAACACTGGTACCGTTCGCCGCCATCGCCATCACCCTTTCACCGCGCCGGCGGCGATGCCGCGCACGAACAATTTGCCGGAAATGAAATAGACGATCAGCGGCACCAGCCCGGTCAGGATGGTGGCGGCCATGTTGACGTTGTATTCTTTCACGCCTTGCACCGAGTTGACGATGTTGTTGAGCTGCACCGTCATCGGATAGGTGTCGGGGCGGGTGTAGACGACGCCGAACAGGAAGTCGTTCCAGATGCCTGTCACCTGCAGGATGATGGCGACGACGAAGATCGGCAGCGACATCGGCAGCATGATGCGCAGATAGATGCCCCAGAAGCCGGCACCGTCGACGCGCGCCGCCCGGAACAGCTCTTCCGGCATGGAGGTGAAATAATTGCGGAACAGAAGCGTCAGGATCGGCATGCCGAAGATGGAGTGCACGATCACCAGACCGGTAAGGCTGCCATAGAGGCCGATCTCGCGCAGGATGATGACGATGGGATAGATCATCACCTGATAGGGAATGAAGGCGCCGACGATCAGGATGACGAAGAACGTGTCGGCGCCCTTGAAGCGCCAGTTGGCCAGCGCATAGCCGTTCACCGAAGCGATGGCGATCGACAGGATCACTGAAGGAACGGTGATGCGCACCGAGTTCCAGAAACCACGGGAAAGCCCATCGCAATTCAGGCCGGTGCAGGCCTGCGACCACGCCTTGACCCAGGGCTCGAAGGTGATCTCGAGCGGCGGCGAGAAGATGTTGCCGAGTCGGATCTCCGGCATGCCCTTGAGCGAGGTGACGACCATCACATAGAGCGGCAGAAGGTAGTAGAGCGCGACCACCACAAGCGTGCCGTAGAGGAAAATGTTGCGGCGCGAGAACATGTGCCGCGGCTTTGGCCCGCTCGGGCCGGCGGCATCATCCCGCGGGTTTGACGACGTGGCGGACAAGGCGACGGCATGGTCAGACACGCTTGCGGCCTCCGAATTCGAGATAGGCCCACGGCACGATGACGATCATCACCGACAGCAGCATCATGGTCGAAGCGGCAAAACCCTGGCCGAGGTTCTGGGCGAAGAACATGTAGTCGTAGACATATTTGGCCGGCACTTCGGAGGCGATGCCCGGCCCGCCGCTGGTCTGCGCGACAACGAGATCGTAAACCTTCACGATGCCTGACGCGATGATCACTAGCGTGGTGATGAACACCGGCCGCATCATCGGGATGATGATGAACAGATAGGTCTTCCACATGGGTATCCCATCCACCCGTGCGGCCTTCCAGATGTCCTCGTCGATGCCGCGCAGGCCCGCCAGCATCAGGCACATGATCAGCCCTGTGCCTTGCCAGAGCGCCGCGATCGATATGCCGTAGATGACGATGCTGGAATTGTAGAGCGGATTGAAGTCGAAGCTGGTCCAGCCGAGGCTTCGTACCACGCCCTGGACGCCGAAATCCGGATTGAGCAGCCATTGCCAGACAAGGCCGGTGACGATGAAGGAGAGTGCGAAGGGGTAGAGAAAGATGGTGCGGAACGTGTCCTCGAAACGGATCTTCTGGTCGAGCAGGGCAGCCAGGAGAAACCCGATCACCAGCGAGAACACCAGTGAGATCACGCCGTAGATCAGAAGATTCTCGATCGAGATCAGCCAGCGCGGCGTCGCCCACAGCCGGTAATACTGGTCGAGCCCGACGAAATTCAGCCGCGGCAGGAGCTTCGAATTGGTGAAGGAATAGAGCACCGTCCATGCGGTGCCGCCGACAAAGACCACCATTGCGGTGAGGATCATCGGGATCGAAGCGACCTTCGCATTGAGATTGCGGAAGAGTTGGCTCGGGCGTTCGCTCTTGCTCATCGGTACAGTCGTGCTGGATCGGATAAGGGCGGAAAGTCAGCACGCCTGGGCTCCCGACCCTGCCTGGCAAGGTCGGGAGCGAGGCGGCTCATCAGTCGTCAGTCAGCCGAGGCGATGATGTCGGCGAAGCGCTTCTGCGCATCTTCGAGGCTCATGTCCGGCTTGGCGAAGAATTCGGAGAAAAGGTCCTCCTTCTGCTTCTGGCTGTCCTGCGAGAGCAGCTGGTCCGTCCATGGGATGACCGCGCCCTTGGCCAGGATAGCGAGGCCCTTCTTCATGCAATCATTGGCCGCGTTGAGGTCGACGTCGCCGCGCACCGGCAGCGAACCCTTCTTGAGGTTGAAGGCAACCTGGGTCTTGGGATCGAGCAGGGTCTCGGCCAACACTTCCTGCGCCTTGGCCTTGTCGGCGTCCTTGAGCAGCGGGAAGTAGAAGGCGTCGCCGCCCGTGGCGATGACCTCGTTCAGGCCAAGGCCGGGAAGGCAAGTATAGTCCTTGCCGGCGGTCTTGCCGGCGACCTGGAACTCGCCTTGCGCCCAGTCGCCCATGATCTGGCCGCCGGCCTTGCCTGTGATGACCATGTTGGTGGCCTGGTTCCAGTCCTGCACATTGGTGTTCTTGGCCATCTTGCGCGCGTCGTCCGCGGCCTTGAAGACCTTGGCGACTTCGGGACCGGCGGCGAACTTGGCGTCCTTGTCCTTGTAGACCTTGAGGAAGGCGTCGGTTCCACCGACCGCGGCAAGCAGCACGTCGAAGGCGCCCGATGCCTGCCAGGCCTGCCCGCCAACCGCGAGCGGCACGACGCCTGCCTTCTCCAGCGCCGGGGCCGCGGCCACATACTCATTCCAGTTCTTCGGCACCGGAACGCCGGCCTTCTCGAAGGCCGCGTTCGACAGCCACAGCCACTGCCAGGAATGGATGTTGACCGGCACACAATAGATCTTGCCGTCGATCGTGCACGAGTCGAGCAGGCTCTTGGGCCGCACCACCTCCGTCCACTTGCCCTTGTTGGCGACATCGGTGAGGTCACGCATCAGGCCGGCCTGCACCAGCTCTTCCGCTTGCCGGCCATGGTTGAATTGGGTGGCCCCCATCGGATCGCCGCCGGTGATGCGGCTGATCATGATCGGCCGCGCCGTGCCGCCGGATCCGGCGATGGCGCCGTCGACCCAGTGATTGCCGGTGGCGTCGAATGCCTTGGCGAGTTCGGCGACCGCTGCCGCCTCGCCGCCGGAAGTCCACCAATGGGTGACTTCCAGATCGGTCGCGGCCGCCGGCCCGGCGAAGTTGAGCGCAACCGTCGCTGCAAACGCAGCGGTCAGGAATTTATATCGCATTTCGGCTTCCTCCCAGAAATCTGAAACGTTACAGATTTTCGATACGGCAATTGAAGACTATGCGCAACCCCTTCCGGCAAGAGTCCGTTTGATATTTTTCGAGCCGCGAACAAAATCGTTTCGTTGCGGCCTTATTGTGCGACGCAATGAGCAAGAGTGCGCTGCACAATGAGCAAAAGCAGCAAGAAACTTGCTAGGAGCATGCTTCCCCCTGAATCCCAACGATTTTTCGCCAGCGGTTGACGATGTCTTTCCGTCTCCGCGAGCACCCACTTTTACACCGATCGTGACAAGCTGTAACGTTTCAGTATATTGCTTCCAATGCAGATGACGCGCCATGGGAAGCGGCCCGCAACATTGCCGGGCTGCCCGGCGGCTGCTATGCGCCTGATGGGCGGGACGGATGGACAGACAACGCACGGACAAGGATGACGTGGCGACGGCACAGGAGCGGCCGACGCTGAAGACGCTTGCGTTCATGACCGGCCTCGGCGTCACCACCGTCTCGCGCGCCTTGAAGGACGCGCCCGAGATCGGCGCAGAGACCAGGCGTCGTGTCCAGCTCGTGGCCAAGCAGATCGGCTATCGGCCGAACCGCGCCGGCGTGCGCCTGCGGACCGGCAAGACCAATGTCATCAGCCTCGTGCTCAACACCGAGCACGAACTCATGAGCTTTGTCTCCGACATCATCTATGGCGTGACGGAAGTCATCGCCGACACGCCCTACCACCTGATCGTCACACCCTATTCGCGCTCGCAGGATCCGCTGGATCCGGTGCGCTATCTTGTTGAGACCGGCTCCGCCGACGGCGTCATCATTTCACGCACGCAGCCGAACGATCCCCGCGCCCGCTACATGCTGCAGCGCGGCATTCCCTTTGCCACGCATGGCCGCACCGATATGGGGCTGGTGCATCCCTATCATGATTTCGACAACTACGCCTTCGCGGCCGAGGCGGTGCGCCACCTCGCCGGCATGGGCCGCCGCCGGCTCGCTTTGGTGACGCCGCCGGTCGGTTTGAGCTACTACCGTCATACGGTCGACGGCTTTGCCGACGCGCTGAGCGAAGTCGGCGCCAGCGAGGTGCCGTTCAACACCGTCTCTATCGACCACTCGATCGAGCAGATCAGGATGAGGACGGCGCAGCTGATGCGGCGCGACATCAGGCCGGACGGCATCATCAGCAGTGCTGCAGCCGCGACGCTCGCTATCGTCGCCGGCATCGAGGATGCCGGCCTGAAGCTCGGCCGCGACGTCGACGTTGTGTCGAAGCAATCGTCGGAACTGCTGCATCTGTTCAGGCATGAATTGCTGGTCGTCAACGAAGACTTCCGGTTGGCCGGGTCCGAACTCGCCCGCTCGGTGCTCGGCTGGATCGGTGGTGCCGCGCCCGGCTCGCTGCAGAGCCTGAGCGAGCCGAAGGGCGTCGTGGCCTATCGGCGCTCCGGCGAATAGACTCCTTTTTTACGCAATTCCGGACGGAAACCGCCACGCAATCTCCTGGAATTGATCTAGCCAGCCGCGCCGCTGCCCCACGGCCCGTGGAACGCACCCTGTTCGCCAATGCGCTCGAAACCATGCGCACCGAAGAAGTCGCGCTGCGCCTGGATCAGGTTCGAGGTACCGCGGCCCTGGCGGTAGCTGTCGAAATAGGCAAGCGCCGAAGACAGCGCCGGCACCGGCGCACCGGCCTCGGAAGCCCTCGCGACGACACGTCGCAGCGACGGATGCGCCTCCTGCATCATGGTGATAAAGGCCGGCGCCATCAAAAGGTTGGTCAAAGCGCCGCCGCTGCCGAACGCTTCGGCCATCGTGTCGAGCATCTGCGAGCGGATGATGCAGCCGGCGCGCCAGATCTTGGCGATGGTCGGCATCGGCAGGTTCCAGTTGAACTCCTTCGAAGCGCCGCTCATCACCGCAAAACCCTGCGCGTAAGCGGCGATCTTGCCGGCGAACAGCGCCAGTTCGAGGTCTTTCAGCAGCGCGTCCTTGTCGCCGGAAATTTTCGTCACGCCGATATTGCCATAGGCTTTTTCGGCTGCCTGCCGTTCGTCCTTGATCGACGACAGCACGCGCGCCGCCACCGCCGCTTCGATCGCTGTCGCCGGAATGCCGAGCTGCTGCGCCTCGATGACGGACCATTTGCCGGTGCCCTTCTGGCCGGCGCGGTCGAGGATGATGTCGACCGCCGGCTTGCCGGTCTTCGGATCGTCGGCGGCGAGCACCTTGGCGGTGATCTCGATCAGGTAGGAATTGAGCCGGCCCTTGTTCCAGTTGGAAAACACCGTGCCGATCTCTTTCGGCCCCATGCCCAGACCATCGCGCAGGATGCCGTAGATCTCGGCGATCATCTGCATGTCGGCATATTCGATACCGTTGTGGATGGTCTTGACGAAATGTCCGGCGCCGTCAGTGCCGAGCCAGGCGGCACAGGGCTCGTCGTTGAACTTGGCGGAGATGGCGGTCAGCACCTTCTCGACACGCTTCCAGGAGTCTTCGGTGCCGCCGACCATGATCGACGGTCCGTGGCGTGCGCCCTCCTCGCCGCCGGAGACACCCATGCCGATGAAGGTCAAGCCCGAGCCGGACAGTTCCGAGAAGCGCCGCATCGTATCGCGGAAATTGGCATTGCCGGCATCGATGACGATGTCGTTGTCGGACAGCACGCCGCGCAAGGCTTCGATCTGCTCGTCGACCGGCTTGCCGGCCAGCACCATGATGATGATCGGGCGCGGCGGCCGGATCGCTGCGGCGAGTTCCTCCAGACTGTAGCAAGGAATGACCATGTCCCTGAGCGCACCGGCATTCTCGACGAAAGCGTCCGTGCGTGCCTTGGTGCGGTTGAAGACGGCGATGCGGTGCCCGTGCTCGGCGATGTTCAGCGCCAGGTTGGAGCCCATCGTGCCAAGGCCGATCAGGCCGATTTCGGCTTTTTCCATCGTTTCTTCCCTGTTTCCGGATCTGGTGTTTTCGAGCTCGAGCCCGTTCTTGCCTCGATGCCCATTATTGCTTGGATGATTGACGGGCCTTCAGGCCCGCGTCAACCGCCTCGCCCAATTGTGTTGTCGCGGCCATTACGGCCTGATGTCGATCGGCGCCTCGATCTTCACCATGTCGAAGTCCGAGATCAGTATGTCTATGCGCACCGTCCAGCGGCCGGGAACCGGGATGATGAGGTTGTCGACACGCCAGCTGCCATCGCCGGGCCTGGTTGCCGCGCGCTTCAGCGGCTCGATGCCGGAATCGGGCTTCGACAGCACCAGCGTCACTTCCTTGGCGTCGAGCGGTCCGAAATCGCCGCTCATGATGATCATCGAGGCGGCGACGGGTCCGGCATGGCCAGGCGTGATGCTGAGATCGGCCATCGCCTGCAGCGCGTGGACGTGCACCGAAACCGGCTGGGCCGCGGCGATCGCCAGCGCTCGTGGCGGCGGCGTGAAGCGCCAGCCCGCCGCGACCCCGAAGATCGCCAGCACGATCAGCACTTCGACGCCGACCGAGCGGGTGAGCCGGCGTTGCACCTCGGTCGCTCCCGCCTCGGCCGAAGCGGTGAGCTTCCAGCGATTGACGGCGGCCAGCGTGAACAGGAAGACCAGCAGCGCGAGCTTGATCAGCAGCAACCGGCCATAGGCAGTGTCGACCAGCGCCGAGGGCGTCTGCACCTGGATCACGGCCAACACGATGCCTGCCACGGCAAGCAAGGCGACCACAGGCACGATTGCCCATGAGAAGCGGCGCAGGAATTCAACGGCGCCGGCCGCTTGACGCTTCAGCGAGAGGCCGAGCGGCACCAGAGCGCCGGCCCAGAAGGCGATACCGACGCCATGGACGAAGACCAGCGGCCGTGTCAGCCATTGCGGTTCGGCGGCACTGGCATGGCCGCTGGCGGCAAGCGCTGCGCCCACACCGACCAGCCCGGCAAGGGCAAGCTGCCTGGCGGCCGCGCGCGGTCCGGCCAGCGACAGCAGGCCAAGCCCCAGCGCGATCAGGGCGATCAGCACCGTCCAGCCGAAGCTGGTGCCGAGCCCTGTGCGCCAGACCACCGGCTGCGCCAGATGGGAGAGCGGCGCACCGAGCGCATCGAGACCTTGCAAGACGAGCGACAAGAGTGCCGCCACCAGCCCGCACAGGATCGTCCCGGCAACAAAGCGTTGACCGGCGCGGCCATCCCCGGCCAGCCAGGCAAGGGCGAAAGCGCCGCCAGTGCCGAGGAAAAGGCCGGCATAGAGAACGACCTTGCCGATCCAGATCGCCGACCGCAACGGCCAGTCGACCGCCTCGGAGACGGCTGGAGGCTCGCTTGGCGCACCGATGGAAAACAGCAGCGAACCGCCGACCGGATGGCCATCGGCGGAGATGACACGCCAGCTCAGCACATGCGTGCCGGATTTGAGTGTTTGCGGATTGTCGATCTCGACCGTCTGGTCGCTGAGGCGGAAGGATGTCAGCGGGATCGGCGTACCATCGGGCGTCACCAGCGTCAGCACCAGCGGCGAGACCGGCTCGCTGAAGGTCAGCGAGAACCGCGCCGGCGCCTGCGCCAGCACGGCGCCGTCGGCCGGGTCGGTCTTGATCAGCGCCGCATGGGCAAAGGCCTGGCCTGTCGAGGCCATGACGATGAGCGCCATGAGCACCGCAAAGAGCCCACCAGCCCAGCCGAATCGCTTGCCGGCCATTGCGGTCCTTTGGAGTGGGGATGTTGGGTTCATGCTGCCGCTATGGAATTGGCGGCGCACCTTGCGGACAGGGCGCGCCGCCAGAAAATCATTTCTTCGGCGTGAGCTTGATGCCGGGCGCCGGGGTCTCCAGCGCGTCCTCATCCTGTCCGGCCGCCGGAATCTCGATCCAGCGGGCGGCGGCATCGCCGCATTCCTGCACCACCGGGAAGTAGAGCTTCTGGCCGGCGGGCAGATCGGCCGTCAGCGTCGCCCGGAAGACGAACTCGTCGTAGAATTCATCCGGCAGATTGCCGCCGCTCCAGTCGACTTCCTTGACTCCGTCGGCCACCGCCTGGCCATAGAGCTGGTAGGATTTTTCATATTTGCCCTTCTTGGTCTGCAGTGTCCAGCCGGGCTTCGGCATCGGCTTCACCGCGATCACCCCTTCCGGAATCTGTACACGCACGGCGGTCGTCGCCTTGCCGTCGCAGCCATGCGGCACGCGCAGCACAGCCTTGTAGGTCGAGCCGACGGCCGCCTCCTGGGTTTCGAGCGTGATGTGCGCCAAGGCGGCATTTGTCCCCGGCACGAGAAGCGCGCCGGCCGCCAAAAGATACTTGATCATGATGGTCCCTCTGATTTCAAAAAATGGTGGATCGGCGCGATCAATTGGCGTGGTCGCCCATGCCGCCCATTTCACCCATGCCCTCGACCGCGAACTCGATGCTGACGGCGCCGGCCTTCTCGAAAGTCAGCGTGGCGGCGAATTTTTCACCCTGCTTGGGTTGCCGCTTCAGGCCGATGAACATCAGGTGATAGCCACCGGGCGCCAGCGCCACCTTGCCTCCGGCCGGAATCTCCAGGCCACCGTCAACTGGCCGCATGGTCATGACGCCGTCCTTGACGCCCATTTGATGCAGCTCGGCCTTTTCAGAAACGTCGGAGGAAATCGACAGCAGCCGGTCCGCGGCGCTACCCTTGTTGATGACGGTGAAATAGCCGCCGGCCACCTTGGCGCCGGCGGGGGTGGCGCGCGACCAGGGGTGTTCGATTTCGAGATCGCCCACCTTGAATTCATGCGCCAGGACGGCCTGGACGCCGACGAACAACAGGGCAAAGGCCAGCGTGACAATGCCGAGATCGGCTTTGAACCGAGGCAGGATGCGGCCGAACACAGTGCCCGCCGACATACGGAAAGAATGGGACATGGTTGCTCCATGACGTGATGATCGCGCCGTCGCCGGTCGCGAATGGTTTTGATCTTGGATGAGTACGCTCGCGAAAGGTTCCGCAAGCAAGCAGGCTCAGGCCGCAAGCGGCGGCGCGCGCGGGTTCGATGGGGAGCGTTCGCGGGCGAAGTCGAGATGGGTGGTCGCCGGAAAGACGAAGGCGGCGGTCTCGAAGGAAAGGGATGCAAGCGCGAGCCCCGCATCGGGCGGCGGCGCATAGGCCGGAGAAAACATGCTGCAGCCGAGTGTGCAGCAGGCCGGCAGATGTGACGGGTGCTGGTCGCCGCCGGGAAGCTGGGTGGCGCCGTCGCGGGTACAGATGACATTGCCGAAGGCATCGAGCGGCGCGGCACTCGGCCCGGAGCTGAAGGCGAACGCACCAAGTGTCGACTGGAGCAACAGCAGACAGGCCGCGACAAGCGCGACCGGCATGCACCGTTGTCTCCCCCGGCGGCTCAAACCATCTGCCTCTTCAAACGATCGATGACGATACCTACCACGGCCGGGACAGGTCGAAAATCGCCAAATCGACACTGCGGCAACACGGCAGGATCAGCTCTTTTGGGATGACCGGCTTTCCGGGATCGAGGTCAGCAATGTCTGGCGTGCCGACTTCAAATGCTTGCGGCAGGCGGCATCGACCTTGCCGAGGTCGCGCGACTTGAGTGCCTCGATATAGGCTAGATGTTCGCCGATCGCGACTTCGTTGCGCTCGCGTTCCTGCGCCTTGTTCCACTGGTAGTGGTAGTGGAAAATCATGGCGATGACGTCGTAGAAATCGACGATGAAGCGGTTGCGCGAGGCGCGGTGGATGAGCCGGTGGAGGCGCTCGTCCAGCTCCGAGAACTCATTGAAGCGCGTCGCGATCTCGCGTGCCAGAACGCGGTGTTCCCCCTCCAGCCGGTCGAGATCGCCCCAGACCGGACTGTCCTGCGGCAGCGCAGTGAAGGCGGCGGCCGAGCGCAATTCGAACATTTCGCGGATCTCGGTCAGTTCCAGTGCGAAGGCCCGCGTAAAGCCCTTCAGCACCCAATGGCTGTTGCGGCGTTTTTCGATCAGGCCAAAGCGGGAGAAGCGGATCAGGAACTCGCGCACGCTGGTGGTGCCGACGCCGATCTCGCGCGCCAGTTCGAGCTCGTTGATCTGCATGCCGGCCTCGGCGCCGCCGGCCAGCAGCCTGCGCATGAACGACCGTTCGATAATCTCGGCCAGCGTGTCGGTCTCTTCCTCGGGAAAGAAATCATCGGGACGCGGAGCGCGCAGCACCGTCTTGGCGCGCTTGTTCCAGGCGATCAGTCCGGTCTCTTCCATGCGCGCCAGGATGCTGCGCACCGTCGTACGGCTGACGCCGAGCACCGCGCCCAACTCCGGTTCCGACGGCAGGCTGCGCGTTTCGTCGAGCAGCCTGAGGCAGCGGTTATAGGCGTCCTTATAGACGTTGTTGCTCTTCGACATCCCCTGATCCATTCATGCCCGCTTGCGGCGGTCGGCTTGAAGCGCAATATGTGTTCCAATGACCCTGAAAAGCAGGAATCTCTTTCTCCGGGTCCGGTTCATTGTTCCGGCACCACCACTTGCCTCAGGGCGAACTGCTGCGAAAAAACGATTGACGCAAAACTGTTTTTTCACGATAAAAGACATTAACTCTTAACAGGCGCGTGTCAATCCGCGCATCCCAGGATCACCCAGGAAACGCCCGTGAACGTGTCGAACACCATTCTTCTGTCCCCCGCCGACAATGTCGCCGTTGCCAATGGCCGTATCGAGATCGGCACCACGCTGCCGGGCGGCGCGCTCGCTGCCGCCGTCATCGAGCCTGGCCACAAGGTGGCGATCAAGCCGATCGCCGCGGGTGAAGCAGTCGTCAAATACGCCCAGGCGATCGGCCGCGCCACACAGGACATCGCACCGGGCGAGCATGTCCATTCGCACAATCTGGTCTTCGAGGCCGGCCGCCTGCCGGTGGTGCCGCCGAGCGAGGCCGAGCATGCGACGGAGGCCGACCGCGCCCGCACCTTCATGGGCTATCGCCGCGCCGATGGCCGCGCCGGCACCCGCAACTTCATCGGCATCATCGCCAGCGTCAATTGCTCGGCCACCGTCTGCCATTCGATCGCCGACACCGCCAACAGGACCTTGCTGCCGAAATATCCCGGCATTGATGGCTTCGTGCCGATCGTCCATGGCCAGGGTTGCGGCATGAGCGCCACCGGCGACGGCATGATGGTGCTGCATCGGACCTTGGCCGGCTATGCCCGCCACCCGAACTTCGGCGGCGTGCTGATGGTCGGCCTCGGCTGCGAGGTCAACCAGCTCACGCTTTACGGCCAAAAGGGTGCCGCCGCCGGCAAGCGCCACTTCAACATCCAGGATGCCGGCGGGTCGCGCAAATCGGTGGAAAAGGCGATGGGCGTTCTGGCCGAGATCGCCGAGGAAGTCGGCCAGTTGAAACGCGAACCGATTCCGGTCAGCGAGATCGTCGTCGGCCTGCAATGCGGCGGCTCCGACGGCATGTCGGGCATCACGGCCAACCCGGCTCTCGGCGCGGCGGTCGACATCCTGGCCGGCGTCGGCGGCATCGGCATCCTTTCCGAGACGACGGAAATCTACGGCGCCGAACACCTGCTCGCCTACCGCGCCGCAAGCCCCGAGATCGCCAAGAAACTCGATGGCTACGTGAAATGGTGGGAAGATCACGTCGCCAAGCATGGCGCCTCGATCGACAACAACCCCTCGCCCGGCAATAAGCGCGGCGGCCTCACCACGATCCTGGAAAAGTCGCTCGGCGCGGTCGCCAAGGGCGGCCAGACGCCGCTCAACGGCGTGTTCGGCTATGCAGAGAAGGTCACCGGCAACGGGCTGGTGTTCATGGACACGCCCGGCTACGACCCGGTCTCGGCCACCGGACAGGTCGCGGGCGGCGCCAATGTCATCGTCTTCACCACCGGCCGCGGTTCCTGCTTCGGCTGCCGGCCGACACCCTCGATCAAAGTCGCCACTAACTCGACCATGTATAACCAGATGGAAGAGGACATGGACGTCAATTGCGGCGTCATCGCCTCCGGCGAAAAGACCATTGCCGGCATGGGCCGCGAGATCTTCGAACTGATCGTCGAGACGGCTTCGGGCCGCAAGACCAAAAGCGAGGATTTCGGCTACGGCGATAACGAGTTCGTGCCCTGGCATCTCGGCGCAACGCTCTAATTCGACTGATATCTGGTAGACTGCCCGGCCGCACAAGTGGCCGGGAATAGGGAGATTGTGGATGAAAAAACGCCGTATCGGCCAGACAGCGCTGGAGGTGACCGAAGTCAGTTTCGGCGGCGCCGCGATCGGCGGTCTATACCGGGCCTGTTCGCGTGAGGCGGCTATGGAAACATTGCAGGGCGCGTGGGAAGCCGGCTTGCGTTATTTCGATACCGCGCCCTTCTACGGTTTCGGCCTGTCGGAGCGTCGCTTCGGCGACTTTCTGCGCTACAAGCCGCGTGATTCCTACGTGCTGTCGACCAAGGTCGGCCGCCTGTTCCGCCCGGTGCCGGAAGACCAGGTTCCCGACCACTCCTATGTCGATCCGCTGCCCTTCGCGCTGGACTACGACTATTCCTATGACGGTATCATGCGGTCGGTCGACTTCAGCTATGCGCGCCTTGGGCTAAACAGGATAGACATCCTGTATGTGCACGACATCGGCGTCTACACGCACGGAGTCGAGAAGACCAAACTGCACTTTCGCCAGCTGATGGACGGCGGGCTCAAGGCGCTCGAAGAGCTGAAGCGGGCCGGCACGATTTCGGCCTATGGGCTCGGCGTCAACGAAGTCCAGATCTGCCTCGAAGTCATGCGCCGGGCGCCGCTCGACTGCACCCTGCTCGCCAGCCGTTATTCCTTGCTCGACCGCAGCGCGGAAGCCGAACTGCTGCCGCTGTGCCGCGCGCAACAGACCTCGCTGGTGATCGGTGGTGTTTTCAACTCGGGCATATTGGCGACCGGGCCGGTGCAAGGCGCGCATTTCGACTACGCACCCGCCAGCCACGATGTGCTCGGTCGTGTCGACGCCATGGAGAAGATCGCCGGTGAAGGCGGTTATCCGCTGGCGGCGGCCGCGTTCCAGTTTCCTTTGCACGAGCCAACAGTCGCCACCGTGCTGACCGGCACCGCAAAATTGGCGAACCTGACGCGCAACCTCGAATTGCTCGATATCGACGTGCCGGAGACAGAATATGCCAAGTATCGTCCCTACACCGTGGTGCAGGAACTGCCTTGAAGCCCGCACTTTCGCGATGTCCACAGGGTCGCGGGCGGCTTCACAATATCGCGATCTGGAAGAATGAACATTCCATATTGACTGGAGTATGGAATTAATATTCCATACTCCCTCAGAACGGAAACGGGAGCGCCCGACCAAGACTGGAGAGAGCCGACGCCGGTAGGAGTCGTTGTCAGACCTTTGGGAGAGTTGGCCGGAAACACCGCTTGCATCGGCTGGATCGATGGACTATCAAAACAGTGCAACTGTTTTTTATTGATAAAGTTCTGTTTGGGCCACGCCTATCCGAACCGGGCTTCCGTAACGTTTCACCAGGCGACTTAGGGAGGATCCTATGAAATTCGTGACCAGCATTCTCAACCGCCGCGCCGTCCTGGCCCTGGCGGCAGCCTCGATGCTCACCGGCGTCATGCATACCGCACCGGTTTCGGCGGCGGACGTGACCATTCCGATCATCGTCAAGGATACCACGTCCTTCTACTGGCAGATCGTCCTGGCCGGCGCCCGCAAGGCCGGCAAGGATCTCGGCGTCAATGTGCCGGAACTCGGCGCCCAGGCTGAGACCGACGTCAACGGCCAGATCTCGATCCTCGAGAACGCCGTCGCCGGCAACCCGGCCGCCGTCGTCATCGCGCCGACCGAAGCCAAGGCGCTCGGCAAGCCGATCGACGAGGCCGCGGCCAAGGTCAAGGTCATCGGCATCGACTCGGGCGCCGACTCCAAGGCCTTCACCTCGTTCCTGACCACCGACAACGTCCAGGGCGGCCGCGTCGCCGCTGACGGTCTCGCCGCCGCGATCGGCGCCGCCAACGGCGGCAAGGTCGAAGGCAAGGTTGCGCTTATCACGGCGCTCCCTGGCGCTGGCTCGCTCGAACAGCGCGCGCAAGGCTTCAAGGAACAGCTCAAGGCCAAATATCCCGGCCTCGAACTGATCGCCGACAAATACGCCGACGGCCAGGCCACCACCGGCCTCAACATCGCGACCGACCTGATCACCGCCAATCCGGACCTGAAGGGCATCTTCGCGTCAAACCTGATCATGGCGCAAGGCGTCGGCCAGGCGATCGCCGAGAACAAACTTGCCGGCAAGGTCGGACTGATCGGCTTCGACAGCGACGAGAAGCTGATCAAGTTCCTCAATGACGGCGTCATTTCGGGCCTCGTCGTCCAGGATCCGTATCGGATGGGCTATGACGGCATCAAGACGGCGCTCGCCGCTTCGAAGGGCGAGAAGGTGGAGGCAAATGTCGACACCGGTGCCAATCTCGTGACCAAGGACAACATGAAGGATCCCAAGATCGACGCGCTGCTCAATCCGAAGCTCTGAGCAGCCAGTGTTCAAAAATCGTTTCCGGGGCGTCGCGCCCCGGAAACATCCGCCGCCACGAGCGGCTTGGCAATCGGCCGGCTTCGGCTAGGCTGTTTGAAAAGACGATCACAGCCTCGCCAGGTGCCAGCCGCGGGGCCAATCTGGGAGGATCGCCATGACGCCGACGGCGCACGAACTGCATCCGGCTCCCGCGCTGGAGCCCGGCAGGACCATCCTCGAATTGCGTGGGCTGGAAAAGCGTTATCCCGGCACTCATGCCTTGAAGCCGGTGGACCTTGCCTTCAAGGCAAGCGAGATCCACGCCATCGTCGGCGAGAACGGCGCCGGCAAATCCACGCTCATCAAGCTTTTGACCGGCGTCATGCCGCGCACCTCCGGAGAAGTGATCTGGGAGGGTCAACCGGCTGCACTGGCGACCCCGCATGAGGCGATGGCGCTCGGCATCAACGCCGTCCACCAGGAAGTCGTGCTCTGCCGTCACCTCACGGTCGCCGCCAACATGTTCCTCGGCGAGGAGAATTCGCGCTTCGGCATCCTGCAGCAGCGCGCCATGGTCAAGGAAGCGCAGAAGATCATCGATGATCTCGGCTTCGACTTGCCGGCGCATGTCACATTGGGCGATCTGACCATCGGCCAGCAGCAGTTGATCGCCGCCGCCCGCGCCACCGTGCGTGGCACCAAATTCCTGATCTTCGACGAGCCGACCGCCTACCTGACCCGCAAGGAGGCCGACCAGCTCTTCACCTTGATCCGCCGCCTGAAGACCGAGGGCGTGACGATCATCTATATCAGCCACCGCATGGAGGAAGTGTTCGAGCTCGCCGATCGTGTTTCGGTGCTGCGCGACGGCACGCTGGTCGGCACCAGGAACATCAGCGAGACCAACGATGCAGAACTCGTCAAGCTGATGATCAACCGCTCGATCGAACAAATCTACCACAAGGAGCATTTCACTCCCGGTGCGGCGATCATCGAGGCCAGGAACCTCTCGGGCAAGGGCTTCGAAAACGTGTCGATGACGGTCCGTGCCGGCGAGATCGTCGGGCTCTACGGCCTGATCGGCGCCGGGCGCAGCGAATTCGTCACCACGCTCTACGGCCGGCACAAGAAGTCGGCCGGCCAGGTCCTGTGGCAAGGCAAGGATGTCCAAATCAACTCCGAGCATGACGCGATCAAGCTCGGCATGGCGCTGGCGCCGGAAAGCCGCCGCGACCAGGGTCTCTGCCTCAATTTGCCGGTTGGCCTCAACCTCAACCTGCCGATCTACAAGCGCATCTCCAGCAATTTGTTGATCTCGAACGCGAAAGAGAAGGCCGAGGCCGACCGCCAGATTGCTGGCCTCAGGATCAAGACTCCGACGCGCCATGCGTTGGCTTCCAGCCTGTCCGGCGGCAACCAGCAGAAGATCGTTATCGGCAAATGGCTGGCGCACGGCGCCAAGCTGTTCATCTTCGACGAGCCGACGGTTGGCGTCGATGTCGGCACCAAGGCCGAAATCTACCGCCTGTTCAGCGCGCTCTTGTCGAAGGGCGCCGGCATCATCCTGATCTCGTCCTATTTGCCGGAGGTCTATGAACTGGCCGACACGCTGCACGTGTTCCGCCGCGGCAAGCTGGTGGCCACGCACGGGTTCCACACCGCCGATCACGAGGACATTCTCACACAGGCGCTCGCCGAGAAACAAGAAAAGCTGGGAGGAAAGACATGAGCACCGAGGCGATTCCTGCCGAAAAACCGAAGCGCAATTACAACGCCCTGTTCGGACTGACGCTGCTGGCGCTGCTGGTGCTGCTGTGGGTCATCCTGTCGTTGTCCACATCGAGCTTCGCGTCGGCCAACAACATCTCGAACCTGCTGCGTCAGGGTTCGATGATCGCCATTTTGGCTGTCGGCCAGACCTTCGTCATCATCACCGGCGGCATCGATCTGTCCGTCGGCGCGGTGGTCGGCTTCGCAACCGTCATCGCCGCGATGCTGATCAATGCCGGCGTCCCAGTCTTCCTCGCCATCCTGCTCACCTTGCTGGTCGGCGTCGCCATCGGCCTCTTCCATGGTTTTGGCATCGTCAAGATGGGCCTGCCGCCCTTCATCATCACGCTGGCGACCCTGACGTCGCTGCGCGGCATTGGCCTCTTGATGACCAACGGCAATTCGATTTCGATCAACAATGATGCTTTCCAGGAATTCTCGCGCAACTCCTTCCTCGGCGTTCCCAATCTGTTCTGGATGGTCCTGCTGGTCGGCATACCCGCCTATGTCTTCCTGCATCACAGCCGCTGGGGCCGGTACCTGTTCTCGGTCGGGTCGAACGCCGAGGCCTCGCGCCTGTCCGGCGTCAACGTCCAGCGCACCATCTTCATGGCCTACACGCTGTCGGGTCTCTGCGCGGCCTTCGTCGGCGTGCTCTTGGCTTCGCGCATCGGCATCGGCAATCCGACGCAGGCCGAAGGCTGGGAATTACAGGCGATCGCCTCGTCGGTGATCGGCGGCACCTCCCTGTTCGGCGCGGTCGGCTCGGTGCACGGGCCGCTGCTCGGCGCCTTCATTCTCGCCACCATCAACAACGGCGCCAACCTGCTCAACGTCAACGCCTTCTGGCAGCGTGTCATCACCGGCGTGCTGATCATCGTCATTGTCTATTTCGACGGCCTGCGCCGCCGCAGCGGCAAGTAGTCAACGAGCCGAAAACGATCTCCGGCCCGGTATCAAAACGGGCCGGCGTTTTCGTAAACCCAAAATGGACTGAAACATGAAAGCCGTCGTCTGCCGCTCGCCCGGCGAACTCATTTTGGAAGACCGTCCGGCTCCCGGCTCGCCGCCTCCCGGCTGGGCACTGGTGGCGGTCAGCCATGTCGGCATCTGCGGCACCGACTACCATATCTTCGAGGGCAAGCACCCGTTCCTCGCCTACCCCCGCATCATGGGCCATGAGGTGTCTGGCACCGTCGTCGAAGTCGGCGAAGGAGTCGGGCTTGCGGTCGGCGAACCGGTCATCATCAACCCGTATCTCTCCTGCGGCAAATGCATCGCCTGCCGGCATGGCAAACCAAATTGCTGTGTCAGGATCGAAGTGCTCGGCGTGCATCGCGACGGCGCCATGTGCGAACAGATCCTGGTGCCGGCTGAGAATCTCTATCGCACAAACGGGCTGTCGCTCGCCGACGCCGCCGCCGTCGAATTCCTGGC
The DNA here is from genome assembly GCF_006440535.1 of Mesorhizobium sp. B2-5-13. Taxonomy (NCBI): domain Bacteria; kingdom Pseudomonadati; phylum Pseudomonadota; class Alphaproteobacteria; order Hyphomicrobiales; family Phyllobacteriaceae; genus Mesorhizobium; species Mesorhizobium sp. B2-5-13. The sequence continues at coordinate 421,579 of NZ_VFUI01000003.1, forward strand.
CATCGGCGCGCATGCCGTGCGCCGCGCGCGTTCCGAGCCCGGTGCACGCACGCTGGTCATCGGCGCCGGCCCGATCGGGCTTGGCACCGCCATCTTCGCACGCGTTGCCGGGCTCGAGGTGACACTTCTCGACATGAGCTCCGAAAGACTGGTCTTCGCGGCGGGTGAGCTCGGCTTTTCGATTCTCGACGGCTCGCAAGCACCCGTGTCCGATCTGGTGCGTGATGCGACCGGCGGCGAAGGCTTCGACGTGGTCTTCGACGCCACCGGCAACACCCGGTCGGTGCAATCGGCCTTCGCCCATGTCGCGCATGGCGGCACGCTGGTGCTGGTCAGTGTCGTCAAGGACGACATCGTCTTTTCCGATCCTGAATTCCACAAGCGCGAAATGACATTGGTCGGCAGCCGCAATGCGTTGCGTGCAGACTTCGATCATGTCGCCGCCTCGATCCGCAATGGTGCTGTGCCGCTGGCCAAGCTCGTCACCCACCGCACCACGCTGGCCGATACGCCAGGGGATCTCGCACGCTGGGCACACGAGAAGTCGGGCCTGATAAAGGCCGTGATCGAGATCGGATAGCCGGGACGTTATAGCGCTGAGAGCTTCAGCTCCACTCGCTCGGCCGGAAAACGCGATTCGGAAAACTGGATTGGCTGGCCGTCGGGCGTGACGTTGACCGCCACTGTCACCAGCACGATGGCGCCCGGCTGCAGATCGAGATCGGCGAGATCGGCGGCGTCCGCATGGCGCGCGGACAGCACGGTCGATTGCCTGAGATAGTCATCGATACCGAAACGGGCGAGCGACGCGGTGATCGAACCGGTTTGCGCCATCGCCTTGTCGATGCCGGCAAAGCGCTTCGCCTCGAACCATGCGGCAGCGCGCGACACCGGCCGTCCGTCGGCCTCGCCGCGCGTTTCCAGCCGGATTACCTCGGCACCCCGGGCAAGGCCAAGCCCCTCGGCAACGCGCTGGCTGGCAGGCTCGACCGAGAAAGCAAGCAGCACGATGTGCCGTTCCGAGGTCTGCCCCTGCAGCCCCGCAGAGAAGCGCGTGCGCGCGCCGATCGGATAGGACAGCCGCTTGCGCGACAAGACGAACGTGCCGCGCCCCTGTTCGGCCCGCAATACGCCCTCCTGTACGAGGGCCGATATGGCGCTACGCACGGTGTGACGATTGACGCCGTAGCGCTCCGCCAGCGCGACCTCGGGCGGCAGTGCGGCATTTTCGGCGAAATCGCCAATGGCAATCGCTTGCAGGATCCTGTCGGCGATCTGGCGCCAAAGTGAGACGCCGCTGCGCCGCTCGATGGTATCGGCCGCTTGCCCGGTCATGTTTTTGCCTCCCGGCCTGTCACGCACCCGTCATGGACTCGCGCTAGGTAATATGTATAATTTGTATAGTTGTCTATATCAATAGACAAATTTAGAGGAAAGTTGGCGATGCGAGGACAGGAAGCCCGCGACCAGGCCGAGCGCAAGGCCGCCATGGCCACCTTGGCGCAATCGAGCGGCGACGACATCGTGCGGCTCTGGAACGAGTCCGGCCTGCCTTCGCAAGCCGAGCTTCTGCGCGGTCCCGAGACGGGCCTGGTCACGCTGCGTGGCCGCATCGGCGGCGGAGGCGCGCCCTTCAATGTCGGCGAGGCGACCGTCACTCGTGCCACTGTCCGGCTGCCATCCGGGCAGGTCGGCCATTGCTACACGCTTGGCCGCGACAAGCAGAAGGCGAAGCTGACAGCCATCGCCGACGCGCTCTGGCAGGACCCTGCCCGCCGCACCGAGGTCGAGACCAGGCTCATTGCGCCCTTGCGCTCGGCTCTGACCGCTGCCCACGAAAAACGCCGCGCCGAGACGGCGGCGACGAAAGTGGATTTCTTCACCATGGTTCGCGGAGAAGATTGATGGATATCGCGGCACAATCGATCGAGGGCGGTTTCGCCGATCCGGTCTTCAACGCCCAGACCGTGTTTCGGGCCGTCATGGATGCCATGGCGCGGCCAGGCAGCGTCCAGCCCTTACCGGCCCTGGCCCGCCCGCCGGCGCCGCTTTCGGCAACATTGGGCGCCATTGCACTGGCGCTGTGCGACAACGACACGCCGCTCTGGCTCGACCCGGCCCTCCATGCGTCCCCCGCGATCAGGTCCTGGCTTGGTTTCCACACCGGCGCGCCGCTGGCCAACACGCCGGCCGACGCGCATTTCGCGTTTGTCGCCACGCCGGCCGAGATGATGGCGCTCGACGGTTTTTCGCAGGGCACGCAGGATTATCCCGACCGCTCGACGACGCTGATCCTGCAGGTCGGCGACCTCGCTTCAGGGTCCCCGCTGTTGCTCGAAGGCCCGGGCATCGAAACCAGCGCCGCGATCGCGCCGGCGCAGATGCCGCGTCACTTCGTCGAGCAGTGGAAGCAAAACAACAAGCGCTTTCCGCGCGGCGTCGACATCATCCTCGCCACATCGGACGGCATAGCCTGCCTGCCGCGCACGACGCGCATCAAGACGATGGAGGCTTGAAGATGTATGTCGCGGTAAAAGGCGGCGAAGCCGCAATTGCCAACGCTCACAGCCTGCTTGCCGACCGCCGGCGTGGCGACCGCTCGGTGCCGGCGCTGCGCCTCGACCAGATCGTCGAACAGCTGGCGCTCGGCGTCGACCGGGTGATGAGCGAAGGTTCGCTCTATGACCGTGAATTGGCGGCACTCGCTATCGTCCAGGCGCGGGGCGACATGATCGAGGCGATCTTCCTGGTGCGCGCCTACCGCACCACGCTGCCGCGCTTCGGCTATTCCAGACCGATCGACACCGGCACAATGCTGGTCGAGCGGCGTGTGTCGGCGACCTACAAGGACCTGCCCGGCGGCCAGTTGCTTGGTCCGACCTTCGACTACACGCACCGCCTGCTCGACCCTGAGCTCGCCGCCGGTGCCGATGTCGCCGAGCCCTTGCGGCGCGAGACGGAAGCCCAGGCGATGCCGCGTGTCTCGGCGATCCTTGCCCGCGAAGGCCTGATCGAGCCCGATGGCGACATGCCTGGGGATCATGTCCCCGGCGACATCACCCGCGAGCCGCTGGAATTCCCGATGGCGCGCGACATCCGCCTGCAGGCACTGTCGCGCGGCGACGAGGGTTTTCTGCTGGCCCTCGGCTATTCAACGCAGCGCGGCTATGCCCGCAACCATCCATTCGTCGGCGAGATCCGCATCGGCGAGGTCGAGCTGGAGCTCGACGTTCCCGAACTGCCCTTCGCGGTGCCGCTCGGCACGGTGCGCGTCACCGAATGCCAGATGGTCAACCAGTTCAAGGGCTCGGCCAAGGCGCCGCCGCAATTCACCCGTGGCTACGGTCTCGTCTTCGGCCAGAGCGAGCGCAAGGCGATGGCCATGGCGCTCTGCGACCGGGCGCTGCGCGCCTCCGAACTCGGTGAGGACGTCGTTGCCGCCGCGCAGGACGAGGAGTTCGTCATCTCGCACTCGGACAATGTCCAGGCCACCGGCTTCGTCGAGCACCTGAAGCTGCCGCACTATGTCGACTTCCAGGCCGAGCTCGACCTCGTGCGCCGCATGCGCGCCGAATATGAGGCCCGCGAAAATCCAGCAAAGGCGGAAGAAAAGAAGGAGGCTGCGGAATGACCGCGCAATCCACCGACATCGCCACCTACAACTTCGCCTATCTCGACGAGCAGACCAAGCGGATGATACGCCGCGCGATCCTCAAGGGCATCGCCATCCCCGGCTACCAGGTGCCCTTCGCCTCGCGCGAAATGCCGATGCCTTATGGCTGGGGCACCGGCGGCGTGCAGGTTACCGCCTCGATCATCGGCCCCGACGACGTGCTGAAGGTCATCGACCAGGGTGCGGACGACACCACCAATGCCGTATCGATCCGCGCCTTCTTCAAGAAAGTAGCCAATGTCGCGGTGACCACCGATACCGCCACCGCCAGCATCATCCAGACCCGCCACCGCATTCCCGAGCATCCGCTCACCGCGGGCCAGGTGCTGGTCTACCAGGTGCCGATCCCCGAACCGCTGCGCTTCCTCGAGCCGCGCGAGACCGAAACGCGGAAAATGCATGCGCTGGAGGAGTACGGCCTCATGCATGTGAAGCTCTATGAGGACATCGCCAAGCACGGCCGCATCGCCACAACCTATGCCTATCCGGTCAAGGTCGAGGGCCGCTATGTGATGGACCCGTCGCCGACGCCGAAATTCGACAATCCCAAGATGCATCGCTCGCCGGCCCTGCAGCTGTTCGGCGCCGGCCGCGAAAAGCGCATCTACGCCGTGCCGCCCTTCACCGATGTGGTGAGCCTCGACTTCGAGGATCATCCGTTCGAGGTGCAGACTTTCGACCAGCCCTGCGCGCTGTGCGCGGCCGAAAATGTCTATCTCGACGAGGTCATCCTCGACGACCATGGCGGCCATATGTTCGTCTGCTCGGACACCGATTACTGCGAGAAGCGGCGTGAAGAGGGCCATCGCGGCCACCTTGCTCCCGAAACCCATCTTGCCCCAGAAAATTTGGAGCCGGCGCAATGACCGACGAACCGCTGCTGCGCGTCTCGGCGCTCTCCAAGTTCTACGGCTCGCGGGTCGGCTGCGACAACGTCACTTTCGACCTGTGGCCGGGCGAAGTCCTGGCTGTCGTCGGCGAGTCCGGCTCCGGCAAGACGACGCTGCTCAACTGCCTGTCGACGCGGCTGCTGCCCTCCTCCGGCACCGCCAGCTACCGCATGCGCGACGGCCAGTTTCGCGAGCTCTACCGCATGAGCGAGGCCGAGCGCCGCTTCCTGATGCGCACCGACTGGGGCTTTGTCCACCAGAACCCGGCAGATGGCCTGCGCATGACGGTCTCGGCCGGCGCCAATGTCGGCGAGCGTCTGATGGCGGTCGGCGACCGTCACTACGGCAAGATTCGCGCTACCGCGGTCGACTGGCTGTCGCGCGTCGAGATCGAGGAAGACCGTATCGACGACGAACCCCGCGCCTTTTCCGGCGGCATGCGCCAGCGCCTGCAAATCGCCCGCAATCTCGTCACCGGGCCACGGCTGGTGTTCATGGATGAGCCGACCGGCGGCCTTGACGTTTCCGTGCAGGCGCGCCTGCTCGACCTGTTGCGCGGCCTGGTCACCGACCTTGGCCTTGCCGCGATCGTCGTTACCCACGACCTCGCCGTGGCGCGACTCCTGTCGCAGCGCATGATGGTGATGAAGGACGGCCGCGTCGTCGAAAGCGGCCTCACCGACCGCGTCCTCGACGACCCGCGCGCGCCGTACACGCAATTGCTCGTTTCCTCGATTTTGCAGGTGTGATGATGGCGCGTGTACGCCCGCCGACGATTGACGATTGGAGAACCTTCTGATGCCGACGCCTCTCGTTGTCTCCGATGTCGCCAAAAGCTTCACCATGCATCTGCGCGACGGCATCAAATTGCCCGTCGTCGCGGGTGTTTCGTTCTCGATCAAGGCCGGAGAATGCACCGTGCTCGGCGGTCCGTCCGGTGCCGGCAAAAGCTCGATCCTGAAGATGCTCTACGGCAACTACGCCGTCGACGAAGGCCAGATCATCGTCACGCACGAGGATGGGTTGATCGATCTCGCCCATGCCAGCCCACGCACCGTGCTTGCCGTGCGCCGGCAAACGATCGGCTATGTCAGCCAATTCCTGCGCACCGTGCCGCGCGTCTCGGCTCTCGATGTCGTCGCCGAACCACTGGTTGAACGCGGCGAGGAGCGCGAGGCAGCCCGGGCCAAGGCACGCTCCTTGCTGGCCCAGCTCAACCTGCCGGAAAAACTCTGGATGCTGCCGCCGGCAACCTTCTCGGGCGGCGAGCAGCAGCGCGTTAACATCGCGCGCGGTTTCATCACCGAACATCCGATCCTGCTGCTCGACGAGCCGACCGCATCGCTCGACGCGACCAATCGCGACGTGGTGATCGAACTCATCGCCGCCAAGAAGACGGCAGGCGTTGCCTTGCTCGGTATCTTCCATGACCACGAAGTGCGCGAGGCGGTGGCCGACCGCATCATCGACGTCACCGCCTTCGCTCCGGGAAAACTCGCCGCATGACCAGGAAATTGTCGGAAACGCCGCTGGTCCACCCGACAGCGGAGGTGCACAACTCGACGCTCGGCCGCTGGACCGAGATCGCCGACCGCAGCCGGGTCTCGGAAAGCGAACTCGGCGACTATTCCTACATGATGCAGGACTGCGCCGTCTGGTGCGCGACGATCGGCAAGTTCGCCAACATCGCGGCCAGCGTGCGCCTCAACGCCACCAATCACCCGACATGGCGGCCGACGCTGCACCATTTCACCTACCGTGCCTCCGACTATTGGGACGACGCCGAGCACGAGAGCGAATTCTTCGCTCAGCGCCGCGCCAAACGCGTCACCATCGGCCACGACACCTGGCTCGGCCACGGCTCGACCGTCCTGCCCGGCGTCACCGTTGGCGATGGTGCTGCGGTCGGCGCTGGCGCGGTCGTCTCGAAGGACGTCGCGCCCTACACCATCGTCGCCGGCGTGCCGGCCAAACCGATCCGCGAGCGCTTCGACCGCCGCACCGCCGAGCGCTACCAGGCGCTTGCCTGGTGGGACTGGGACCATGCCAGGCTGCGTGCGTCGCTCGACGACTTCCGCGAGCTGTCGGCCGAGACATTCCTGGAGAAATACGGGGGATAGAGCAGTTCCAGAAAAAGTGGGAACCGGTTTTCCGTTCGCAATTGTTGCAGGCAAGGAGACATAGCCCTCACACCGACGTCATGAACGACTCTGTTTCATATCCTTGACACATCACCGGGGCAGGACGCGGGTGTTCCAAGGAGATCGCCATGCTCGACACCGTCAGACCCTCGCTCGCCGGATTCTTTGCCGGCTCCAATCCGACGCCGCCGGCGCATCTCGGCACGCGCTACGACGCGTCAGGCAACTTTCTCCTCGAGCCCGGCAACACCGTCGTCAGCCATCTGGTCAGCGGCTCGCCATCCGAAGCCGTGGTGCTCGCTGTGCGCGATCGGATGATGGCAATGCCAGACGCCGACCGCCTTGCCTTCACGCCTGTCTCCAGCCTGCACATGACGCTGTTCCAGGGCATCATCGAATATCGCCGCCGCTTGCCTTACTGGCCACGGGACGTGCCGCTCGACACCGGCATCGACGCCATGACCCGCCTCTATCTGGAGCGCCTGAAGGGTTTCCAGGGTGCCGGTCCATTCAACATCAAGGTCGTCGAGATCGTGCCTACTGGCCTCACCGTTGCCGGCGCGACCGACGAGGATGTGCGCATCATGCGTGAATGGCGCGATGCGCTGGCCGTGCCATTCGGCTACCGGCACTCCGATCACGACAATTACGTCTTTCACATCACCTTCGCTTATCAGATCCAGCGTCTTGCCGACGACAGGGCCGCCGCATGGCAGACGCTGTTCGACGAATGCCTGGCGCTTTTCGCGCGGCAGGCCCCGGTGATCGAGATCAAGGCTCCAGCCTTCTGCGCATTCCGCGACATGGAGCATTTCGAGGAATTGCTGGTGCTCGGCTGATCGCCGGCAGGACGCCGGCCGTCGTATCTGTGGAGCGTAACAAAACTGACATGCTGGCGACACGGCAGGTTCATGTGGCTGCGTTAGGCGAGTGCCTGACGATCAATATGGACCGGACTGGAACCAGCCCATGTCAGCAAGCTCTGCCACGCTCGAAATTCGCGGTGTCAGCCGACGATTTGGCAAGAACACCGCCGTCAGCGACGTCAACATCTCGATCCCGCAGGGGCAGATGGTCGGCGTCATCGGTCGTTCGGGTGCAGGCAAGTCGACGCTTCTTCGCATGATCAACCGTCTTGTCGACCCCAGCCAAGGGTCGATTTTTTTTGATGGCGCCGAGGTCTCCCGCCTTCGCGGGTCGCCGTTGCGGCGTTGGCAGCGCGACTGCGCCATGATCTTCCAGCAGTTCAACCTGGTGCCGCGCCTCGATGTGCTCACCAACGTGCTGCTTGGCAAATTGAACCACCGTTCGACCTTGTCCAATCTTCTGGGCATGTTTTCGCGCGCCGAGTGCGCGGAGGCGGTCGCCGCGCTCGAGCGGCTCGACATCGCCCGTACGGCACTTCAACCCGCCGGCACCCTGTCGGGCGGTCAGCAGCAGCGCGTCGCGATTGCCCGCGCAATGATGCAGCAGCCCAGGGTGATCCTCGCCGACGAGCCGATCGCCTCGCTCGATCCGCTCAACGCCAAGGTGGTGATGGATTCGCTGCAGGACATCAATCTGCGCGAAGGCATCACCGTCGTCACCAACCTGCACACGCTCGATACCGCCCGCACCTATTGCAACCGCATCATCGGCATGGCCGCCGGCAAGGTCGTCTTCGACGGGCCGCCCGAAGAGCTCAACCGCGAAGCGGTGCGTCTAGTCTATGGCGCCGACAGCAATGGCGGTGAGATATCGGAGGTCATCACCTCCACCAGCGTTGCCTTCAAGCAGAAGATCGCCGCATCCGCCCGACCGCTCGAACCCGCATTCCCGGGATACTGAGCCCATTACGGGCATAGCGAGCAGCCTGGATCGTCCGCCCGCGTCAAGGGCACTTGTCAAGATCAAGAACGCTGCCGGCGCGGGGCCGGAACCTACAGGAGAGATAGCAAATGTTCAGGAAGATGGTTTTCGGTGCCGTTTCGGTGCTCGCCATGGCCACCAGCATGGCCCACGCCGCCGATATGAAGGAATTTCGCGTCGGCATTCTCGGCGGCGAAAACGAAACCGACCGGCTGCGTAACTACCAGTGCCTGGCCGACCACCTGAAGGCCGAGTTCGGCTTCGAGAAGGTTTCGCTGTTCCCCGCCGCCGACTATGACGGCGTTATCCAAGGCCTGCTCGGCGGCACGCTCGACTTCGCCGAACTCGGCGCTTCCGGCTACGCCAGCGTCTATCTGAAGGATCCGAAGGCGGTTACCCCGATCCTCACCACCAAGCAGACCGACGGCTCCACTGGCTACTATTCGATCGGGCTGGCGCTGAAGACGTCGGGGATCACCGACATCAAGTCGGCCAAGGGCAAGAAGCTCGGCTATGCCGATCCGGATTCGACCTCCGGCTACCTGATCCCGCTGACCCAGATTCCGAAGACCACCGGCGCCTCGAACGAAACCTTCTTCGCCTCGACCCAGTTCAATGGCGGCCACGAAAACAACGTTCTGGCCGTGCGTGACGGCAAGGTCGATGTTGCGGTCGACGATTCCTCGGGCATCGGCGACTTCAAGAACGGTTACACCTCCGGCACATTCCACAAGGAAGTCGCCAAGGGCGCCGTTGACCCCAACGACTTCGTCGAAGTCTGGCGCTCCGGCCTGATCCCGAATGGCCCGCTTGTCGTGCGCACCGCGATCGGCGACGACATGACCGCCAAGCTGGCCGCCTTCTTCACCGACCTGCCCAAGAAGGACAAGGCTTGCTTCGAAGGCGTCGAGGGTGGCGATTTCACCGGCTACGTTCCGGTGAAGCCGGACTTCTACAGCGTCATCGTCGAAGCCCGTAAGGCAGCCATCGGCGGCTAACGGCGAAATCGCAAGAGGGGCGGTACCTCATCAAGTACCGCCCTTTTTGCATCTCCGATCATGACCCTTTCCGTGACAGCCCCCTCCGGCGCCACCCATCAGACGGCCGATGCCTGGCGACGCCAGACGTCGCTGCGCCGGCTCTATACAGTGCTCGGCGTCGGCCTGCTGCTCGCCGCCATGTTCGCCAGCATGTGGTTCGCCGACGAAGCCAACGCCGGGCATTTCTTCGACCGGCTGCCGCATATTCTGGATTTCCTGAGCTGGCTGGTCCCCAAGGACTGGAACGACGTCTGGCGGGCGCTATTCGATATCGCCTCGCCGCATGACACCGGCACCCAGGAATTCAACTTCCCGCTCGGCCGCGTCCACGCCTGGGGCGGTTTCTACATCCCCGAATATTTCGAGCTGATGCTGACCACCGTGAACGTGGCGCTGGTCTCGACCTTCATCGGCTTTGTCTTCGCGGTGCCTTTTTCATTCATCGCGGCACGCAACCTGACGCCCCATCCGGCACTGAGGCTGGTGGTCAAGCGCTTCATGGAATTGCTGCGTGCCTTTCCGGAGATTGTCATCGCCGGCTTGTTCGCGGCCATCGTCTCGACCGGCCCGATCGCCGCCATCATCGCCATCGGCCTGCATTCCATCGGCGCACTCGGCAAGCTGTTCTACGAGATCAACGAGAACATCGACATGCGTGCCGAGGAAGGCCTGACGGCGGTCGGCGCCAACTGGTTCGAACGGGTGCGCTTCGCCGACCTGCCTCAGGTGTTGCCCAATTTCGTCTCCTATACGCTGCTGCGGGTCGAGATCAACGTGCGGGCCTCGACCATCATCGGCGCCGTCGGCGGGGGTGGCATCGGCGAGGAACTGAAGCTCTCCATCTCGCGCGGCTTCGGCGCCAAGACGCTGGCGCTGGTGCTGCTGCTGTTCACAACCATCTTCATCATCGACCAGTTTTCCGCCTGGCTTCGCCGCAAGCTGGTCGGCGAACAAGCCTTTATGATGGGGGCGTAAATCATGGCGAACATGACCGCCGAGGAGATTCTGTCGATCGAGACGCGCCATCCACAGGTGTTCCGACGCCCGGCATACAAGCGCTTTGGTCCGCTGCTCCTGTTCGTCGGCACTCTCCTGTATCTGATCTATGCCTTGTGGTTCTTCAGCCTGCCGCAGGTGCTGCGGGAATCGCATTGGGAGCGCCTCCCGCTCTTCCTGACACAATGGATCAGCTACGATCTGCAACCGGAATTCCGTCTCGACCAGCCGGAGATCACGCCCAAATATCCGCGTTTCTCGGCGCTGGGCGACAATCCCAATCCGGATTGGGTGATCAAGAATGCCGACGGGTCCTTCACCGTGCGGATCGACGGCCAGGCCAAATCCGTCACATTCGACAAGACCTACGCGACGATTGTCGCTCATGGCCAGACGGTGCCGGTGGCGCTGACCAGCGGCAAGCCGGTGATCACGGGCCCGGTGCCGGACTGGATCACCGCGCATGACGACGAGGTGGTGGCCAAGATGGGCTTCGCCGGCGAGGTGCGCGTCACGGTAGACCGCGTCAAGGTGCGAAAGCGCTTCCTCGGCTGGGCGAACTTCGTCTTCGACACGCGCTCACCCTTCTTCGGCAAATCAGCGTGGGAAGTGATCTCGTTGGTCATCTCGGGACCAGAGCTGAAACCAGGTACCACCAACCTCGCACTGGCCGGCGACAACATCTGGAACAACGCCCAGTGGCAGCATGGCGACGTCTGGACGAAGCTCTTGCAGACCATCGTCATGGCTTTCCTCGGCACGCTGCTCGGCGGCATCGTCGCCTTCCCGCTGGCCTTCTTCGCAGCGCGCAACATCACGCCGAGCGGCGTGCTCAGCCAGGTGCTCAAACGCTTCTTCGACTTCATGCGCTCGGTCGACATGCTGATCTGGGCGCTTTTCTTCACCCGCGCCTTCGGCCCCGGCCCGCTGGCGGGAAGTGCCGCGATCTTCTTCACCGAGATCGGCACCCTCGGCAAAGTCTATTCGGAAGGTCTGGAGAACATCGACGACAAGCCACGTGAAGGGGTGCTTTCCACCGGCGCCAACGGCATCCTGGTGCAGCGCTACGGCGTGATGCCCGAAGTGATCCCGGTCTTCATCAGCCAGACGCTTTACCAGTGGGAATCCAACACCCGCGGCGCCACCATCATCGGCGCCGTCGGCGCCGGCGGCATCGGCCTGAAACTGTGGGAAGCGATGCGCACCAATTCCAACTGGGCCAACGTCTTCTACATGGTGCTGCTGACCCTGCTCGTCGTCTTCATTTTCGACAACATATCCAACTTCCTGCGCCGCCGGCTGAGCCGGACCATCCACGACTACAACAGAATCCAGGCCCAGCAGGGATAGCTTGTGATATAGAAACGGACTGGAGGCCGGCGGGACAGAGGGGGCGCGAAGGATCGCCGACGCAACGTGATCGGCTTCCTAAGCCGCCTTCTTCCACCCGTTCCTGATATGCTTGTACCCCTCCCGGTACACTGCTTCCGGCGTTTCGGAAAAATCGCGCCACACCTTGGTCGCAGCCGCCAATTCCTTCAGCGAGCGGCCGAACGCCTCGATGGTCAGCCAGTCGTCGTAGCCGCTCTTGCGGATCGCCGCGAAGGTTTCTTTCCACGGAATGTTGCCGCGCCCCGGCACGCCGCGATCGTTCTCCGATATGTGGATATGCACGACGTTCCTGCGGTGCTTCGTATAGGCGCCGATCGGGTCGGCCTCCTCGATATTGGCGTGGAAAGTGTCGTACATCGCCCTGATGTGCGGCCGGTCGATGGCGTCGATGTGCTCAGACAGGTCGGCCATGGTGTTGAGGAGATAGCATTCGAAGCGGTTCAGCGCCTCGAGCCCGATGGTGACGTTGCGCTTGCCGGCATGGTCGCCGATGGCGCGCTGCGAGGCGACCGAGCGCTTTTTCTCGGCGGAAGTCGGTCCGGACCCGGAAAGGGCGCCAAGGGTCGAATGCAGCGGTCCGCTCAGCGTGCTGGCGCCAAGCGCATCGGCGCAATCGATGGCCCATTTCATGTAATCGACACCAGCCTTGCGCGTTGCCGCATCGGCCGCGATCAGGTTCATCGCTGGATCGCCGATCGCCGAGACCGCGGTCCGCTCCAGCCCGATCCGGTCCAGCAGTTCTCCCAGTTTCCTGTAGTCGTCCGGCGTGCCGGCGAAGATCGGGATTTCGACGCCGTCAAAGCCGGTTGCCTTGATGTCGCGAAGCAATGGCTCGTGCTTCTTCGACACCGCCGTCGTCCACAAGAACATGCACATGCCGATTTTCATCGACGCCCTCCCCCATTTTCCGCTGGCCAGGCGCTTCTTACAGCTTCGTCCACGCCCCATTCTTCTTCGACGACTTCACACAGGCCTCGATGAAAGCCATGCCTTCGATGCCGTCCTGAATGGTCGGGAAGACGACATCCTTTGCCGGCTTGCCGCCCTTCTTGCGTGCCGCGCGGATGGCGCGTGCCGCCTCCTGGTAAATATTGGCGAAACCTTCGAGATAGCCCTCGGGATGGCCTGACGGGACGCGGCTGACACGGCCCGCCACCGGCAGTGCGCCGGCGCCGTTGCGGGTGATCAATTGTTTCGGCTGGCCGAACGGCGTGTACCAGAGATAGTTGGGATCGGCCTGAACCCATTCCAGACCGCCCCTCGAACCGTAGATGCGCAGCTTCAGGCCGTTCTCATGACCAGGCGCCACCTGGCTTGCCCAGATCATGCCTTTTGCCGGATGCGTTTTTCCCGTCGGTTTGAAACGCAGCATGACATTGACATTGTCGTCGAGCAGCCTGCCCGGCACGAAGGCATCGAGATCGGCCGACAGGGTATCGAGCTCGAGCCCGGAGACGAAGCGGGCGAGGTTGTAGGCATGGGTGCCGATATCGCCGAGCGCGCCGCCGGCACCCGCCTGCTTGGGATCGCCCCGCCATGAGGCCTGCTTCTGGCCGGTGGCGGCGAGGTCCTCGGTCAGCCAGTCCTGCGGATATTCCGACTGCACGATGCGGATGTCGCCGAGCACGCCCTTGGCCACCATTTCGCGGGCCTGCCGCACCATCGGGTAGGCGGTATAATTGTGGGTGAGAACGAACACCTTGCCGGTCTTCTCGACTATCGCTGCGAGCTTCTTGGCTTCGGCCAGTGTCGTGGCCAGCGGCTTGTCGCAGATCACGTGGATGCCTGCCTCCAGGAAAGCCTTGGCTGCCGGCACATGCACGTTGTTGGGGGTGACGATGGCCACCGCCTCGATGCCATCCGGGCGCTTCGCCTCGGCCTTGGCCATTTCGGCGTAGGACGCATAGCTGCGTGAGGGATCGAGCCCGAGTTCGGCGGCCGAGGCTTTCGCACGCGCCGGGTCGGACGACAGAGCGCCGGCGACCAGCACGAAATCATTGTCCATGCGTGCCGCGATGCGGTGCACGGCGCCGATGAAAGCGCCTTGCCCGCCGCCAACCATGCCGTAGCGGATCGGGCCGCCTCCCGTTTCCGACTTCGATGCAGCAACCATGTTTTTCTCCCTCGTGTGAGATTCCCCTCCGCCGAGGGGAAGTGAAAGCCGTGTCAAATTCCCATCATGGCGCGCAGCAGCTTCTTGTCCGTGGTGCCGGCGGCGAAATCGTCGAATGCCTTCTCCGTCACCCGGATGATGTGATGCTGGATGAAGGGTGCCCCTTCGGCCGCGCCGTCCTCCGGATGCTTCAGGCAGCATTCCCATTCCAGCACCGCCCAGGAATCGTAATCGTACTGCGTCAGCTTGGAGAAGATGCCGCCGAAATCGACCTGCCCGTCACCGAGCGAACGGAAACGGCCAGCGCGGTTCGTCCAGCTCTGGTAACCGGAGTACACGCCCTGCCGTCCGGTCGGATTGAACTCGGCGTCCTTGACGTGGAAGGCCTTGATCCGCTCGTGATAGATGTCGATGAATTCGAGATAGTCGAGCTGCTGCAGCAGGAAATGCGAAGGGTCGTAATTGATGTTGCAGCGCTTGTGGCCACCGACCGCGTCGAGGAACATCTCGAAGGTCGCCCCGTCGAACACGTCCTCTGAAGGATGAATTTCGTAGCCGACATCGACACCATTGTCCTCATAGACGTCGAGGATCGGCTTCCAGCGCTTGCCGAGTTCGCCGAAGGCTTCCTCGATCAGTCCGGCGGGCCGCTGCGGAAAGGGATAAAGGTATGGGAAAGCCAGCGAGCCGGTGAACGACACCGATGCATTCAGCCCGAGATTGCGCGACGCCTTGGCGCCGAACTTCATCTGTTCGACGGCCCATTTCTGCCGCGCCTGCGGGTTGTTGTGCACCGAAGCTGGCGCGAATCCATCCATCTGCGCGTCATAGGCCGGATGCACCGCCACCAATTGCCCCTGCAGATGCGTCGACAGTTCGGTGATCTCGACGCCGGCGTCAGTGCAGGTGCCCTTCACCTCGTCGCAATAGGCCTTGGAGGACGCCGCCTTCTCGAGGTCGAACAGGCGCGCGTCCCAAGTTGGGATCTGCACGCCCTTGTAGCCGAGACCGGCAGCCCATTTGGTGATCGACGCCAGCGAATTGAACGGTGCGGCATCGCCCGCGAACTGCGCCAGAAACAGCCCAGGGCCCTTCATTGTCGTCGGCATCGGCATCCTCCTCGTTTTGTCACGACCAAGCATAGCGCCTGATGAAAGCAGGGCCAGTCACTTTGGTCTTTTCGCGTCGGACGCTCGGCCGACAATGCCATTCTGGTATGACCAAATAAGGCAATTTGGTCAAGTCCCGGAATGCGCCGAAAAGGCGCTCCGGACGCGCAAAATAATGGCACATATCGCAATGTAATCAACAAACTAATCCATCCTGGAAGTTGCGACACCACAGTTGTTGCCGTCTCGAGGAATTTGCTGTAGACCTAATTTCAGGCCCAATTGGTCGAACCAGTTTGCAGGAAAGTCTGGGGATGCCTTGGGGAGGAACCCTTGCGTCGTCTTTCGGCGATGCATGTCGCAGGCAAACCATACGGACGAATCTGGGAAGGACAAGCCATGCATCTTTCGACGCACAACTGGATGCGCGCGGAACCGCTTGAGACGACGCTCAAGCGCATCAAGAAATTCGGCTATGAGTCGATCGAGATTTCCGGCGAGCCCGCGCAGTACAAGACCAAGGAGACACGGGCGCTGCTGAAGGAGCATGGCATCCGCTGCTGGGGCGCGGTCACCTTGATGCTGGGTGAACGCAACCTTGCCGCCAGGAACCAGGGCCAGCGTGAGCGCTCCGTGCAATACGTCAAGGACGTGCTGACGATGGTCAGCGAACTCGACGGCGAGATCATCACGCTGGTTCCGGCAACCGTCGGCAAGGTGGTGCCGGACGGCACCGAGGAGGAGGAGTGGAAGTGGGTCGTCGATGCGACCCGCGAATGTTTCACCCACGCCAAGAAGGTCGGCGTCAAGATCGCTATCGAACCGCTCAACCGCTTCGAAACCTATCTGTTCAATCGCGGCGCCCAGGCGCTGGCGCTGGCCGATGCGGTCAGCCCCGAATGCGGCGTCTGCCTTGACGCCTATCATATCCACATGGAGGAATTTAACGTCCATGACGCCATCCGGCAGGTCGGAAAGCGCCTGTTCGACTTCCATGTCGCCGACAACAATCGCTTCGCCGCCGGGCTCGGCCAGATCGACTGGCCAAGGATCGTCGCGACCTTGAAGGAAGTCGGTTATGACGGCGCGCTGACCAATGAGTTCGTCGCCCCGGTCGACCGCACGCCGGCAGCACCCTATCCCGAAATGGTCGAGCGCCACCCGGTCGATATCTCGCCCGAGCAGCTGAAGTTCATCCAGGATCACGGCTCCAGCGTGCTCACCGAGAAATTCTACACCGACCAGATGCGCATCACCGCCGAAACGCTGTTGCCGCTGATCAAGTAGTCGACGCCTGGAATTTGCCTTCCGCCCTACCGGCGGCGGGCAGGGGAACAAAATGCGCATCAAGACAGTCCAGGCCTGGTGGGTCCGCGTGCCGATCGAAGCCGCGAAGCAGCATCGTAGCGACTTCGGCCAGGTGACGACCTTCGACGCCGCCATTCTGCGCATCGAAACCGATGACGGGCTGGTCGGCTGGGGCGAAGGCAAGAACGCAGCTGGCAGCGCGGGCAGCTACGGCGCTCTCGTCCACATGCTGAACCACGAGGTCGGCCCGCAATTGATCGGCCGCGATCCGGCCGATATCGGCATCATCTGGGAGATGCTCTACAACGGCGTACGCCATGAGAGCGCCGCCCATGCCGGCCACGCCATGCCGCAACTGGCGCGGCGCGGCATGAGCATCGCCGCTATCAGCGCCGTCGACATCGCGCTCTGGGACATCCTTGGCAAGTCGCTGGGCCAGCCGGTCTGGCGATTGCTCGGCGGCCGCAAGGCCGATCGCATGCAGGCCTATGCCTCCGGCGGCTGGGCCTCCGCCGATGCCATCGGCGAGCAATTGAGATCCTACGTCGCCAGGGGCGGCTTCAAGGCGCTGAAGATGCGGGTGGGCGCCATGGATGGCGCGGCACACATTTCCGCCGCCCGCGTGCGCGCTGCGCGCCAGGCGCTCGGCCCCGACGTCGAGCTGATGGTCGATGCCCACGGCACCTATACGGTGGCGGAGGCCAAGCGCTTCATCCATCTCGTCGGCGATCTCGATCTCGCCTGGTTCGAGGAGCCTGTGATCGCCGACGACAAGCCGGGCATGGCCGAAGTGCGCACCGCCGGCGCGGTTCCGATCGCCACCGGCGAGAGCGAGGCGACGCGCTATGCCTTCCGCGACCTCGCCATGCTCAAGGCCGCCGACATCTTCCAGCCGGACCCGGCCTTCTGCGGCGGCATCAGCGAGGCGATGAAGATCGGCACCATCGCCAGCGCCTTCAATTTGCGCTTCGCGCCGCATCTTTGGGCCGGTGCGCCATGCTTCTTCGCCGGACTGCATGTCTGCGCCGCCTCGCCTTCGAGTTTCACGGTCGAATATTCGCTCGGCGCCAACCCGATGATCCACGATCTGATCGAAGAGACTGTCGAAGCAAGGGACGGCATGATAGCGATCCCGGAAAAGCCCGGATTGGGATTCACCATTTCGGAGCGATTCCTGGAGGCGCACGCGCAACGCAATTGACCATGAAAGAAAAGAACCTTCTCGCGGAACTCGCCGCCTATCTGTTCTCCCATTCGGACAAGGAGAGCGGCCGCACGCCGTCGGAACGCGAGCTGGCGGAGCATTTCGGCGTCAGCCGTGGCCAGATCCGCGAAGCGCTCGCCATCCTCGAAGCCATGCGCATTGTCGAGCGCCGCGCCAAATCGGGCATCTACATCGACACCAAGCAGGCAAGCGTCGAGGCGCTGGCACTGTTTGCGCGCGCCGGCCTGCCGCTCGATCCCTTGCAGATTTATGAAACGGTCGAGTTACGCAAGATCCATGAGATCAAGGCTGCCGAGCTTGCCTGCTCGCGCGCCACCGAGGAGAATTTCGAGCGCCTGCGCGAAATCCTCAGGGCATCGGAAGACCGCATCGCCGCGGGCGAAGGCCTGGCCAAGGAGGACCGCGAATTTCATCTGGAGATCGTGCGCGCCACCAAGAATAGCGTCTTCCACAACATCTGTAGCGTCTACTATCTGATGGGCGAGCAGCGCCTGCCGATCTACTTCAACGATCCCGAACGTAGCGTGCGCTCGCATGCCGAGCACGTGCAGATCTACGAGGCGCTGCTGCGCCGCGATGGCAATCTCGCCCAGGCGCTGATGAGCGCCCACCTCCAAGGCGCGGAAAGCTATTGGAAGGGCCTGATCGAGGGCGGTATGGCGGCTGTGCCCGCGGGCGCGACACTCGAAAAGGCCTGACCGTGACCCAGGCCATGCCCAAGATCCTGTCGACCCATCCGCTGCATCCGCACGCCACGGCCAGGCTCGCCGGCGCCGGTCAGCTCGTCATTGCCTCCGCGCTCGACGCCGCCACCTTGACCAGGGAGGCCAAGGACGCCGACATCGTCATCGTGCGGGCGCCACTGCCGCCGGCATTGTTCGAGGGAGCCTGGAAGCTGAGGGCCGCGATCCGCCATGGCGCCGGGCTCGACATGATCCCGATGGAAGCGGCCGCTGCAGCCGGCGTGCTCGTGGCCAACGTGCCGGCGGTCAATGCCCGCTCGGTCGCCGAACATGTCATGTTTACCGCGCTTGCACTGCTGCGGCAGTTCCGCAGGGTCGACCGCGACCTGCGTGCCAAGGGCTGGCTTGCCGGCCGCGAGCATGCCAATTCCAACATCGAACTCGCCGGCAAGACTCTCGGCATTGTCGGTCTCGGCGCCGTCGGGCAGGCCGTCGGCCATATCGCCGCGCACGGCTTCGACCTGAAAGTGGTGGCAACGACGCGCAGCATGCAGCCGGCGCCGGAAAAAGTCGGCTTCCTGTCGATCGACGCGCTGGTCGAGCAGAGCGACATCATCGTGCTCTGCTGCCCGCTGACGCCGGAGACCCGCGGCCTGATCAGCCGCGAACGCATCGCCCGCATGAAGCCCAACGCACTGCTGATCAACGTGTCGCGCGGGCCGGTCGTCGATGATGACGCGTTGATCGAGGCCTTGCGGGAGCGCCGCATCGGCGGCGCCGCGCTCGACGTTTTCTCGACGCAGCCGCTGCCGCCAAATCATCCCTATTTCGGCTTCGACAATGTCGTCATCACCCCGCATATGGCGGGGATCACCGAGGAATCGATGATGCGCATGGGCGTCGGCGCGGCCAGCGAAGTCCTGCTGGTGCTGGCCGGCAAGCTGCCGGTCAATCTGCGCAATCCGGAAGTGGTCGATCATTACCGGCGACGGTTTCCGGCGCAGATATAGCATCGCGGTTTCGCCCCAATTCTCCGCGACGTTGAGGCTATGCCCGGTCTTCGCCTTGCATCTCTGATTGCCGCAACTTCCTCCATCTGCACCTTGCCGGCACTCGCTGCGGCCGAGAGCAGCTATGTCTATTGCGACAACGGGATGCGCTGCTTCAAGGCGCCCTGTCCATCGAGCAGCGCGCTCGATCTCGTCACCGGCACGATCATCAAGGGTGTGTCGATCGACACCAGCGGATTGCCGCAGGCCGACAAAGCGATAACCGATCAGTCCGACGTGCTTTATAGCGGAAAGATCGTGGTCAGGGGCTCGATCGAGCAGCGCACGCAGACCATCACCGGCAAGGATTACAGCTTGCCCTGGCTGGTCGCGACCCACATCGTGCGCACCGCCAAGGACGGCGAACGCAAGCACTGTTCATCGCGCTGATCCGCCACTGCGGCTCACTGCCGATCAACCACCCAGCAGCCCCTCCACTGACGCGGCGATACTCAGCAGACGACTGTCATGGCCATTGCGCGCCACGAGCATCAGTCCGGCAGGCAGCTTCATGCCTGGCATCGGCAACGAGATTGCGCAGAGGTCGAATTGGTTGGCGACCTGCGTGTTGCGCAAAAGCAGTCCTTCGATACGATCACGCAGTTCGGCATCCTCGGCCAGGGAAGCGATGGTCGGCGCCGTCACCGGCACGGTTGGTAGGGCCAGCACATCGATCGACGCCAGCCGCTCATCCATCGCGGCGGTAAGGGCGGCACGGCGGCGGAGCGCCCTGATATAAACCGGCGTCGGCAGCAGTGCGGCGCGCGCCAGCGGCCTGCTGACATGCGGATCCACCGGCACCGGTGCGCCTGTCGCCAGCCAGTCGGCATGCACTTCCGCGCCCTCCATCGCCGCGATCGATCCGCGCTTGGTGGCCGCGCGCAGATCCGCGATCATGTCGTCGATCGGCAGATCCGCAATGCGTGCGCCAGCCTGTTCGATCTTGCCAAGACAATGCTCGAAGGCCGCGGCAATTTCGCCTTCCGTGTCGCCGAAGAGAACGCCGCGCGGAATGCCGATGCGAAGCCCGGCGAGTGGAATGGCCACCAACTCGTTCGGCTCCTCGCCGGCCATCACCGCGTCGGCGGCGGCGCATTGCGGGACGGTTCGGGCGAGCGGTCCGACCGAGTCCAACGTTCCCGAAAGCGGAAAGGCGCCGGAGAGCGGCACGCGCCGCGCTGTCGGCTTGAAACCGACGACACCATTGAGCGCCGCCGGAATACGGATCGAACCACCGGTGTCGGATCCGATCGAGATTTCGCTCGTCTCCTCGCCCACAGACACCCCGGCGCCCGAGGACGAACCACCTGGAATGCGGCTGGCATGAACGGCATTGCCTGGCGTGCCATAATGCATGTTGTCGCCGATCGCGGTGAAGGCGAATTCGGTCATGTTGGTCTTGCCGATAATGACGGCGCCGGCCTGGCGCAGCCTGCCGACGATGGTGGCATCGCGCATAGCGGGCGCGGCGGTCCTGCGCATCAGCGAACCGGCCGTGGTCGGCTCGCCGGCGACATCGAACAAATCCTTGATCGAGACAATGGTGCCGTCGAGCGGCCCGAGCGTCACGCCCACTCTTTTGCGGGCGTCGCTGGCATCAGCGGCAGCGCGCGCCGCTTCGGCATAGAGCTTCGTGAAGGCCTTCTCGTCGGCCGCGCGATAGGCAAGACGTGACAGGATGTTTTCGAGACGGTCGCGGATTGATTGCATGTCGGTGTCGGACTCCGCCAGGATAGAAACGTCCTTAGGGCAACCAGCCGCTAAGCCTGCCGAAGGGATAACCCGGCCAGCGTGCCTTTGCACCTGCCAGCGATAGGAAGATACTGATGCTGTACAAAGGCAGCTGCCATTGCGGCAAGGTTGCTTTCGAGGTGGAGGGCGAGCTTGAGGGCGTCGTGCGCTGCAATTGCTCGATCTGCGCCCGCAAGGGTGCGCTGCTATGGGCCGTGCCACGTGACAGGCTTACCCTCGTCGCCTGGGGCGATGACCTTGGCCGCTACACATTCGGCGAGGCGAGAATAGCGCACCGCTTCTGCCGAACCTGCGGCATCCATCCTTTTGCCGAGGACACCAGCGAAGGCGGCGAACGCAGCGCTTACGTCAACATCAATTGCGTCATCGGTCTCGACCCGTCCGCCTTGCCGATCTTCGACTTCGACGGGCGGGCAGTCTAAGCTTCCCAGTATCCCCCATCGCCCGCTATTCGTTCACCGCTGCCTCAAAATAACGGCGGCCCGAAAGCCGTAAGGGTTCTCGGGCCGTTGCCAGGGACGACCGTTGGGAGAGACTATTCGGCCTGCTTCGGACCGCGCAGGAATACCACGATGGCAGCCAGCAACGTCGCCGCGCCGCAATAGGCAAAGGCGCTGGCAACGCCGGCATGGTCGACCAGCAGACCGCCAAAGACGGCGCCCATCGCAATCGCCACCTGGAAGGTCGCTACCATCAGGCCGCCGGCGCTTTCAGCCTGGTCCGGCGCTGCCCGCACCAGCCAGCTCTGCAACCCGACCGGCACCGCGCCGAAGGCAAAGCCCCAGCCCGCGACGGCGGCGACCGGCGACCATGGGCGAAGTGCCAAGGATCAGCATCGAGGCGGCCGCCAATGCAATCAGCAGGGGCGCTAGGGCCACCGCGGCCTTGAGGTTGCGCTCGGCCAGGATGCCGCCGGCGATGTTGCCGAAGAAACCGCCTATGCCGTAGGCCAGCAGCACCAGGGAGATCGTCTCGATGTTGAGCACCGGCACCTTCTCAAGGAAGGGACGGACATAGGTGAAGCCGGCAAAGTGCCCGGACGCGACAAGCAGCACCACCAGCAGGGCAACCCTGATCGACGGCCGCTCCAGCACCTCGAGCAAGGTGCGGAAGCTCGCGACCCCCATCGGCGGCAGCTTCGGAATGGTGGCCAATTGCACCAGCAGCGCCAGCGCCCCGACGATCGTCGCAATCATGAAGGCCGTGCGCCAGCCCCAGACGTCGCCGACATAGGCGCCGACCGGAGCTGCGGTAACGGTGGCAAGCGACACGCCGGTCAGGATGATCGACATGGCGCGCGGCATCAACCGCATCGGCACCAGCCGCAACGCCATGGCCGCCGACATTGCCCAGAAGCCGCCAAGGGCCACGCCGAGCACGACACGGGCAAGCAGAAGCATGGATAGCGACGAGGCAAAGGTGGCGAGAAGATTGGACAGGATGAGGAACATCGTCAACATCCACATCACCAGCCTGCGGTCCATGCGCCTTGTGATGATGGCCATGGTGGGGGCGGCGATGGCGCCGACGATGGCGGTTGCCGTCACCGCCTGCCCTGCCACGCCTTCGCTTACGCCCAGATCGCGCGCCATCGGCGTCAAAAGGCTGGCGGGCAGGAATTCGGCGGTGACCAGACCGAAAACGCCAAGGGCGAGCGAGACCACGGCGCCCCATGCGGGCTCGGTTCGTTCATCGGATTCTGCGGGGTTCAGAAGTGCGGCGTCAATGGCGCCTGTCGCGGGGTCGGCCATGGTCAGTCTCCGATGTTTGCAGCGCCACATAGAAACGAACCGGCTCGGGCTACCGTTACACGCCTTGCCGCCATGGCTTGGCTATGCGGCAGGTCTTCCGTTTGTTTGCAGCGCAGCATTTGGCTGCAGCGCAACGTGGGAGTGACGGGTTGGAGTTTCCATGCTAGAAACACCAGGATGAATTACAATTCGTCCAAAATGACGCTGCCGACTTCTGGTGATCCGCTGACCGACATGCTGCGCGGATTACGGCTCGACGGCGTCGACTATGGCCGCTGCGTGTTGGGCGAGCCCTGGGCCGTTTCCTTCCCCGCACAGAAGGCGGCGCGGTTTCATTTCATCGGCCAGCAGGGTTGCTGGCTGTTCTCGCCGGCCAGGGAGTGGATCGAACTCTCCGTAGGCGACGCGCTTCTGATCCCGCGCGGCGACGCACATGTCCTGGCCAGCGCGCCCGGCGTGCCCCCGGTGCCGATCGGCCGCTACACGATCGAACCGGTGTGCGAGAACATCTACGACGTCTCCAACGAGTGCGGTGGGCCCAAGACGTTGCTGTTTTGCGGCAGCATGCATTTCAATCTCGACGGCTCGCACCCGCTGCTCGATATGATGCCAAACCTGATGCAGGCGCACAAGTTGATGGCGAACGCGCCGGGTATTCAGCATCTGCTCGACGCGATGGCCGGCGAGGTGACGATGGACCGGGTCGGCTCCGGCGGAATCCTTGCCCGCCTTGCCGATGTGCTCGCCGCCACGATCATCCGCTCCTGGGTGGAGAACGGCTGTGGCGATGCCACCGGCTGGATCGCCGCCGTCCGCAATCCCGACGTCGGCAAAGTGCTGGCAGCCATCCACCTGCAGCCGGATCGCGATTGGAGCGTCGAGGCGCTGGCGCGGATGATGGGAGCCTCGCGCTCCGCCTTTGCCCAGCGCTTCGCCACAGTGGTCGGAGAGACGCCGGCCAAATATGTGCTGCGCGTGCGCATGCACCAGGCCAGGCAATGGTTGGCCCGCGATGGCATGAGGGTATCGGTGGCGGCGGCGAAACTGGGTTATGATTCGGAAGCATCCTTCAGCCGCGCCTTCAAGCGGGTGATGGGCGTGGCGCCGAGCCATCTGCGCCACATTGGTGCCGGCGACGACCCGTCCTGACGTCAGGCAACGAAATCGCTCCAATCCTTCCCGGCTGGAGGAATTGCCAGGTCTTTTGGACACAGCGTCATTGCCGGCCGGCTTCCGGCGGATAATCTGGTCCGTGGAGGAAATCCCATGGCCAATCATTTCGCACTGCTGGCGCTTGGTGTCCTGTCGGTCATTCCCGGACGCGCCTTTGCCCTCGAGGATAGCTATCTGCGGGCAGGCAAGATCCCTTACGTCGCCGAGGCGCCGGACCAGCCGCAGCGCCTGGGACCACTGTGGGGCGAAAGGGCCAAGGGGCCTGCCGGCACCTTGCTGAAAGTCCCGGGCAACTGGCGCGCTCCTGTTCACGCGCACACCGCCGACTATCGCGCCGTAGTCATCCAGGGTCTATGGGCGCACTGGCAGATGGAAGGCGGTGAGGCGACCAAGGTCGAACTGCCACCTGGTTCCTACTGGACGCAAAAGGCCAACGAGATGCATGACGACGCCTGCCTGTCGGAGACGGAATGCGTGATCCTGTTGATCAACGACACGCCATACGAAACCTACCTGCCAAAATAGCCGCGCTTATGACGCGTGCCGCAGGCTGACCCCACTGCCCTTGTCGAACAGCACCACCTTGTCGGGGTTCCATGCAAAGCGCACCGGTTGCTCGATCGCGACGTCGGTCCTGGCCGGCACCGTGGCGCGCAGTGTCGTATCGCCGACCCGCAGCGTCAGGATCTTTTCCACGCCATGGTTCTCGACGTCGTGGACACGCGCCTCGACCGGTGCGCCGCTTTCCAGATAGACATCCTCCGGACGGATGCCGAAGACGAGCGGGCGACCGTCGGTCGCCCCACTCGCCCCAGCCCCCGCAAAGATTTTAGCCGCCCCCGCAAAAGGCAGTTCGAAATTCAACGGCGCCATCACCGCCCGGCCGTTCACCAGCCTGCCGTCGATCAGGTTCATCGGCGGCGAGCCGACGAAGCTCGCTACATAGGTGTCGCGCGGATTGTTGTAGATCTCGTGCGGCGTGCCGGTCTGGATGATGCGGCCGTGGTTGAGCACGCCGACTTTGTCGCCCATCGACATCGCCTCGATCTGGTCGTGGGTGACGAACAGGAAGGTGGCGCCGAGCTGTATCTGCAGGTTCTTCAACTCGGTGCGCAGCGCCTCGCGCAATTTGGCGTCGAGCGCCGACAGCGGCTCGTCCATCAGGAACACGCGCGGCTTGCGCACGATGGCGCGGCCGATGGAGACGCGCTGCATCTCGCCGCCGGATAGCCGGTCGGTCTTGCGGTCGAGCAGGTGCTCGATCCGCAGCGTGCGGGCGGCGCGGTCGACGCGGTCCTTGATCTCGGCGTCCGGCAGACGGCGGATCTTCGGCTTCAGCGGAAATTCGAGATTCTCGCGCACCGTGTAACGCGGATAAAGCGAGTATTGCTGCAGCACCAGCGCCACGTCGCGCTCGGCCGCGCCCCAGTCGGCAACGTCGACCCCATCGATGAAGACCTGCCCCTCGCTCGGCTTCTCCAGGCCGGCGATCAGACGCAGCGTCGTCGTCTTGCCGGCGCCCGTTTCGCCGAGCAAGACAAAGAATTCGCCATCGGCGATGTCGAGGTCGAGCCCGGTCAAGGCCGTGTGGTTGCCGAAAGTCTTGGAGATGTTCTTGAGCTGGATATGGGCCATCAGAGCCTCACCTCAAGCGACTTGCCGCTTGACTTGTCGAAGAAATGCGCCTGCGTCGGATCGATCCTGGCAAAGACCTTTTCGCCGGGACCTGAAATGTAGCCACTCTTGGTGCGGGCACGCAGCATCTTGGAGCCGACCTTGAGGTCGACGATGTCGAAGGAGCCGAGCGGTTCGACGATCTGCGTCTCGACGGCCATGAAGCCATCGGCCGCGTCACGGCGAATGAGCACCCCTTCGGGCCGAATGCCGAGCGCCAGGCTGCCACTGGCATGGCCATTGAGCTTCGACAGCAATGTGCGGGGAAACTCGAAGCCGGAAGCCGCTCCACCGACTGAGACCGAAACGGAAGACGCCGTCTCGGCGACCGCCGCGTCGGCGACGTTCATCACCGGGCTGCCGACGAACTGGGCCACGAACAGGTTGGCCGGACGCGAATAGACCTCGTCGGGCGTTCCCACCTGCTGCAGCACCCCCTCATGCATGATGACGATGCGGTCCGCCAGGCTCATCGCCTCGATCTGATCGTGCGTGACATAGATGGTGGTCGAGCCCTGCTTGATGTGCAGCCGCTTGATCTCGGCCCGCATCTCCTCGCGCAGCTTGGCGTCAAGCGCACCGATCGGCTCATCCATCAGCATCGCCTTCGGCCGCCGCACCAGCGCCCGGCCGATGGCGACGCGCTGCATGTCGCCGCCTGAGAGCGCCGACGGTTTCTTGGCCAACAGGTCCAAGATTTGCAGCGTTTTGGCGACCGAACGTACTTCCTGGTCGATCTCGCTTTTGCTCTTGCGCGTGGCGCGGAGTGGAAAGGCGATGTTCTCGTAGACGCTCATATGCGGGTAGAGCGAAAACGACTGGAACACCATGGCGATATCGCGGTCGGCCGCCTTCAAATGCTGGACCGGTTTGCCATCGATGAGGATATCCCCCTCATCGATGGTTTCCAGCCCGGCGATGGCGCGCAACGTCGTCGTCTTGCCGCAGCCGGACTGGCCGAGCAGCACGATGAACTCATTGTCCGCGATCTTGAGGTTGAGGTCCTTGATGACCTGGACGGCACCGAAGAATTTCTGGACGCCGCGAAGCTCGATCTGGGTCAATGCTGTGCTCCCGGATTTCGCGCATCCGCGCCATGGCCGGTGCCGGCCTGTTCCTCGGGTGCGATCTTCGAGGTGATGTTGAAGCCGATCAGCCCGATCAGGATGATGGTCAGGCCATAGGCGTGCAGCAGCATGTTCCAGGGCTGGCAGAGGGCCACGATGCCGAGCACCATGAGTATTTGCGAACCCGGTTCCAGATATTTCTGATTGATGGCGCGAAAGCTCATTTGCGGATTGCTCCGAAGGACATGCCGCGCAAGAGATGATTGCGGAGCAGGAAGGTGAAGATGGCGACCGGCAGCAGGAACAGGAAGGTTCCGGCGGCGATCACCGTCCAGTCCGGCAGGCCGGAGCCGACCTGGCTGGGAATGAACGGCGGTGCGGTCTGGGCGCGGCGGTTGGTCATGATCAGGGCGAAGGCATATTCGTTCCACGCCGTGATGAAGCAGAAGACGGCGGTGGCGGCGATGCCGGTGGCGGCCTCCGGCAGCACGATCTTGAAGAAGGCTTCCATGCGGGTGTAACCATCGACCAGTGCCGCCTCCTCATATTCCTTCGGGATTTCATCCATGAAACCCTTCATCAGCCACACCGAGAAGGACAGGTTGAAGGCGGTGTAGAGGATGATCAGCCCGATGTGGGTATCGTTGAGGCCGACCGCGCGGTACATCAGGAACATCGGGATCGCCACCACCACGGGTGGCAACATGCGTGTCGACAGGATGAAGAAGAGCAGGTCCGCCTCTCCCTTCACCTTGAAGCGCGAGAACCCATAGGCGGTGAACGTGCCCATGCCGACCGCCAGCACCGTCGATGTGATGGCGATGATCAGCGAGTTCAGAAAGCGGCTCGGATAGCCGGACCACTGCACCTGGCCCTTGCCGTCGCGCACGATCTTTTCGCCACCGTCGAAGACGACGCGCTCCCACCATGGGGCCGCCGCGTACTCTTCCGGCGACGGCGGACTGCGCAATTGAGATCGCTTGGTGAACAGCTTCACGAAGGGCGATATCTCCGGCTGAAAGACGACGGTCGGCGGAATGGTCGTGGCAAGATTGCGCGGCTTGAACGCCGTTGATGCGATCCAGTAGATCGGCGCCAGGAATATTATCGTCACCAGCAGCACGGCGACGATGGCGACGCGGTTGAAGGTGATTTCGGAAGAAGTGCGGACGGCGGCCATCTCAGCGCTCCTTCACCTTGTTGAGGTATTTGACATAGATGTTGGTGATCGCCAGCACCATGATCAGCACGATGTAGGCCATCGCGCAGGAGCGCCCGGTCTGCCATTCCTGGAACGCCATCTTGTAGAGCCGGATCGAGATCAGCTCGGCCGTCGGCTGGCTGGTCAGGATGTAGGCAAGGTCGAAGGTCTTGAACGCTTCCATGGTGCGGAAAATGACCGCGATCATCAGGATCGGCGCGACCAGCGGCAGCGTGATACGGAAGAAGGTGTAGAACGGCCCGGCGCGGTCGATCGCGGCGGCTTCGTAGAGATGCTTCGGCACCGCCGACAGGCCGGCCAACGACAGCAGCATGACGAAGGGTGACCACATCCAGATGTCGGTCAGCGCGACGGCGTAAAGCGCCATCTTGGGGTCGGCCAGCCACTCGAAATTGCCGAGCCCGAGCGCATAGTTGATGACCCCCCATGACGGGTCGTAAAGCAATTTCCAGAACAGCCCGACGACCGCCATCGACAGCATCATCGGCAGCAGCAGCAGTGTGGTGATAAGACCCTTGAGCGGAATATCCCGGTTGAGCAGCATTGCCACGCCGAAGCCGACGAGCAACTGTCCGACGACCGAGACAATCACGTATTTCGCCGTGATGGCGAAGTTCGACCAGACATAGGGGTCGTTGAGCAGGTCGCGATAGTTCTGCAGCCCGACGAAATTCGCCGGCGCGTTGGTCGACGCGCGGAAGTCGGTGAAGGAATAGCCAAGCGAGTAGATCAGCGGGAAAATGTTGAAGACGATCAGGAACAGAACCGTCGGGATGATGAAGAGATTGCGGATGGAAATATCGCTCAGGCCGCGCGCCGCGGCACGCGAGGATCTGTCGAGGGTGGTGATCATCGTGGTCGCCAAGACCCTGCTCCCGGTTCAAGAAAAAGAAACGGAGGAGGCGACACCGCCCCCTCCGCGGGACATGAATGATTATTGGCCGCGGCCGTATTTCTTGAAGGTCGCGTTCCAGTCTCCAGCCAAGGCGTCCAGCGTTTCCTTGGCGGTGCCACTGCCGCCGATTATGTAGGGATAGACGCGCTGGTTCAGCTGCTGCAGCAGTTCGGCATATTCCGGCACCGCCCAGAAGTCCTTCACCTTGAACATGGTCTCGTAGAAGGCCTTGTTGTAGGGCGTGGCGTTCTGGAACTCAGGCGACTTGAGCACTGCCTGGCTGCAGGTATAGCCGCCAAGGGCCGCCCACTTCTTCTGGGTCTCGTCCTTGATGAACCATTCGAGGAACTTCATCGCCTCTTCCTGCTTCTGCGAGTACGAGATGACGGAGATACCTTGCCCGCCGAGCGCGGCGAACTGGTCGCCATTGGGACCGGGAGGGTTGGCGAAGAAGCCGGTGTTCTTGGCATTCGGGTTCGACGCTTCGTTGATCAGCGACGGGAAGAACGCGAAGAAGTTCATGCTCATCGCGGCCAGGTTTTCCGTGATTGCTTGGTTGTCCTCGACGAAGAACGATTTGGCCCAACCCGGAGGCGTGAACTTGTAGAGTTCCTTATAGGCATCGAGCGCGGCCACCGCCTTGTCGGAGTTGATGTGACCATCGACCTTGTAGGTCGTGTAGTCGCCCAACTCACCGCCATAGGAGAACAGCGCGTTCTCGAAGCCCATCGCCATCGCGTCGTAGGAATTGTCGGTGTAGATGGCGATGCCGTATCTCTTCTGATCCGGCCGGTGGAAGAACTCGGCGATGTCGCGCAGCGCCTTGAAGTCCTTCGGCACGTCGAGGTCGTAGCCGTACTTGGCCTTGAAGGCTTCCTTCTCCTTCGGATCCTCGAACCAGTCCTTGCGATAGGACCAGCCGACGGCATCGCCCTCGAGCGGGATCGCCCAGTATTTGCCGCTGTTGCCGGGATACTCGGCATAGTATTTCACCGTCGCCGGTGCCATGACGTTGCCAAGATCATGCTTCTTGAAGAAGTCGGTCAGGTCGACATAGTGGCCGCCGGTGGAACCGGCGCCGAGCCACTGCGAGTCGCCAACGACTAGGTCATAGGCGTCGCCATGGGCGTTGAACTCGGTGAAGGCCTTGGTCTGGAAGTCGGACCAGGGCGTAGTCTCCACCGTGATCTTGACGCCGGTTTCCTTCTCGTACTCGTTGCCGAGTTCCTGCAGGTAATTGGCCGGATCCCACTCCGCCCAGAAGATGGTGAGCGACTTTTCCTGCGCGTAGACGGATGTTCCGCAGGCAAGCGTTAAGCCGATACCAGCAAGCACGCTGGTCACTAACTTGCGCATAATGATTTCCTCCCTTGTGCGCATTCTACCTTGTCTTGCGAGCCGGCGACGGAGCTGGCCCTGGTAGTTCCTCCGGTGGTCGCGCTTTCCGAAATTCGGAGCCTCCTCGCTCTGTCCGGAAATGGGTCGCAGCCCTCACTTTCGATCCGCTTTTCTTTCCAAATCTGGTATTACCAATTATGAATGCCCGTCAAGCCCTTTCTTGCGCAACGATGCCTGCCAAAGCCGTCGAATTTCAGACTTATCCAGCTGTTTTCTCTGTATTTTCCTACTCGTTGATATGCTTCGGCCTTGTGCGGACTTTTGCATGGCGGGTATTATCAGTGGTCGACGCGCTAATCTGGTAGAACCAGATTAGCGCTATTCCTATGTCGTCGCCAGCGTCATCCCAGGCGTATCGGTGGCCGACTCCGCGATCGCCGCGCGCACCAACGCACTCGCCGCCCATTGCGCGACCGACATCGTCCGGGGGCTGTCCAGCCCCCATATATCCTTGAGCACGATCAGCACCTCCACGCCGAAGATGAGCGACAGCGCCTGCGCCAGCCGCTTGAAGTCGCGCGGCGGCAAGCGGCCCTTGAGCGGCGCGAGCGCCTCTTTCAGCAATTCGACGCGATGGCCGCGCGTGAAGGCAGGCTCGCCGCCCAGCGTACCCGCCTGGCGTCGCGCCCATTGATCGAGCGACAGCTTCAACGCTGCCTTGAATGTCGCCTCGAAGGCCTCGATGCGCGGCATGGCCGTATCGAACAGTTCTGCGACCCGGCGCTCGGCGTCGGCGGCGGTGGATTTCCAGGTGAGGATCGGCCCGAGTCCCTCGTCGACGACCGCCTGCACCAAGGCTGCCTGGCTCGGGAAATAGCGATAGGCGGTGGCGCGGGAAACCTCGGCCGCCTCCGCCACCTCGCTGACCGAGGGCGTCGCCCCCGCCTGCATCAGCCTTGTCGCCGTCTCCAGCATCAGCCGTTTCGTACGCGCGCGGGGTCCGCGTTCGGCTCTCTCACCGGTGTCTTCGTTCGTTGCGGGTTGTTGACGTGAGACACTCATACCAATACGATACGCGCGTCTCAAAAAATTGCAATGGCAGCCCCTATCCTGGAGTGGCTATGTTGACGCTTTATGGCGCACAAAGCTTTCATCTGCTGAGCATCACCACCTTTGGGCCAGCCAGCACAGGGGGGCGCAGATGAAGCGCGTCTATGTGGTGGGCACGGCCGATACCAAGGGCGAGGAACTCGGCTTCCTCGCAGATGCGATCGCAGCCACGGGCGCCGTCGTTTGCCGTGTCGATATCGGCACGCGAGGCGCGACCGTGCCGGTCGACGTCTCGGCTGAGGAGGTCGCCGCCTGTCACCCCGATGGCCGCGGTGCGGTGCTCGGCATCAACGACCGCGGCAGATCGGTTGCGGCGATGGCTGGGGCATTCACGCGTTTTGTCCAGTCGTGCACCGACATATCAGGTGTGGTCGGCATTGGCGGTGGTGGCGGCACCTCGATCATCACCGCGGGCATGCGCGCGCTGCCGCTCGGCCTGCCCAAGATCATGGTCTCGACGCTCGCTTCGGGCGACACCGCTCCCTATGTGGACGTATCCGACATCATCATGATGCCATCGGTGACGGACATGGCTGGCCTCAACCAGCTGTCTCGTGTCGTCCTGCACAACGCCGCCCAGGCGATAGCGGGCATGGCAGGCAATCCGGCGACGGCAGCGGACGGCAAAGCATCGATCGGCCTCACCATGTTCGGCGTCACCACGCCTTGCGTGACCGCAATCGCCGATCAATTGCGCGACATCTACGACTGCATGGTCTTCCATGCCACCGGCACCGGCGGCCGCAGCATGGAAAAACTGGCCGACAGCGGCCTGTTGTCGGGTGTCATCGACATCACCACAACGGAGGTCTGCGACCTGCTGTTCAATGGCGTGCTGCCGGCGACGCAGGATCGTTTCGGTGCCATCGCCCGCACCGGCCTGCCCTATGTCGGTTCGGTGGGCGCGCTCGACATGGTCAACTTCTGGGCGCCTTCGACCATTCCGGAGCGCTATCGCGGCCGGCTGTTCTATGAGCACAACCCGAACGTCACCCTGATGCGCACGACCGCACAGGAATGCCGCGCGATCGGCGAATGGATTGGTACCAGGCTCGCCCATTGCGAAGGTCCAGTGCATTTCCTGATCCCGGAAAAAGGCGTCTCCGCACTCGATATCGAAGGCGGCGCCTTCTTCGATCCGGAAGCCGATGCCGTCCTGTTCGACGCCATCGAGCGCACCATCAGGCCGGCTGCGACGCGCCGCGTCACCCGCCTGCCGCTGCACATCAACGATCCCGAATTCGCCAGGGCCGCGGTCGCTGCCTTTCTCGATATCGCCAGACAGTGAGCCCAGACATGCCAGCCATACCGCGCAAGGACATATTGAAGAAATTCCGGGGAATGATCGACAAGGGCGTGCCGATCGTCGGCGGCGGTGCCGGCACCGGCCTGTCGGCCAAGGCAGAGGAAGCCGGCGGCATCGACCTCATCATCATCTATAATTCCGGCCGCTACCGCATGGCCGGACGCGGCTCGGCCGCGGGCCTGCTCGCCTATGGCAATGCCAACGAGATCGTCAAGGAGATGGCCTATGAGGTCTTGCCGGTGGTCAGACGCACGCCCGTGCTGGCCGGCGTCAACGGCACCGATCCCTTCGTCATCATGCCGCTGCTGCTGGCGGAACTGAAGACGATGGGCTTTTCCGGCGTGCAGAATTTCCCGACCATCGGTCTCTTCGACGGCACCATGCGGCAGAGCTTCGAGGAGACCGGCATGGGCTTCGGCCTCGAGGTCGACATGATCGCCGAGGCGCACAAGCTCGATCTCTTGACCACGCCCTATGTCTTCACCCCCGAAGAAGCCCGCGCCATGGCCAAGGCCGGAGCCGACATCGTCGTTGCCCATATGGGTGTGACGACTGGCGGCTCGATCGGCGCCACCTCGGCCAAGTCGCTCGACGACTGCGTCGTTGCCATCGACGCCATTGCCGAGGCCGCGCGCTCGGTACGCAAGGATGTCATCCTGCTTTGCCATGGCGGCCCAATCTCAATGCCCGACGATGCGCGCTACATCCTCTCCCATGCCAAAGGCCTGCACGGCTTTTATGGCGCGAGCTCGATGGAACGGCTGCCCGCGGAAGCCGCGATCGCCAGGCAGACAGCGGATTTCAAGGCGCTCGGCGGCGAGAAGACCGCCAAGAAAAAGAAGGGATGATGAGAGATGGCCGACAAGAGCAAGGTGTTTGTCTACCCGAAGGACGTCAGCGCCTTCGGTTTCGACTGGGGGAAATTGTCCCTGACCGTTGCGCCCGAAGTGAATGGCGCGACCCGCTTTTCCGGCGGCGTCGTCGACCTGCCCTCGGGCAAGGGCCATACCCGCCATAACCATCCGGGCGCCGAGGAAATCATCTTCGTCATCTCGGGCCATGGCGAACAGATGGTCGAGGACGAGAAGGGCAATCCGATGGTCGAGAATGTCGGCCCCGGCTGCACCATCTATGTGCCGGAAAGCCGATTCCACTCGACGCTCAACACTGGTGACGGGCCTATGCAGCTCTTCGTGGTTTATGCGCCGGCGGGACCGGAGCTTGGGTTGCGTGAATTGCCGGATTTCAGGCTGATCCCGGCGGGACAGTGATGATCTGCTCGGGGCGGCGCCGCCCCTCATTGTCCTGCCGGACATTTCTCCCCGTAAAGTGACGGTGAGAAAGACGCTACACCGATGCTTTCGTCAATTTTCAACGGTGCAGGACGAGCGCGGAGGTTGCGACAGCTCCCTTCTGCCAGCCCCTATACGGGAGAAGGTGGCGGCAGCCGGATGAGGGGCAGCGCACCTCAATCCAATCAGGCCGTACCACCCTTGTTCCAGCCCCTGCCCCGATCACCGAACATCACATAACCAGCATCCGTCACCGCCACCGTATCCTCCAGCTTGATGAAGCCGCGCGTCGGGTGAAGCATGGTGGTCTCCACCGACAGCACCATGTTTTTCTCCAGCGGCTTGGCGGCATAAGTGCCTTCATAAGTCACCGGATGGTTGGTCATCAGGAACGGCGCCTCATGCGTGATCAGGCCCATGCCGTGGGCGAAGAAATCCGTGTAGGGCGCGACCTTGGATGTCTTCAGCACACCCTCGGCGTGAGCAATCATGTCGCCGCCCAGCACACCTGCCCTCACCTTCGAGAAGGCCGCCTGCTGCACGGCCTCGACCTCGGCCAGCAGATCTTCCAGCTCCGCGTCCGGTTCGCCCAGAATGCCCATCCTGCAGAGGTCGCCTATATAGCCGTGATAATTACCGCCGGAATCGATCGACAGCACCTCGCCGTTCTTCCACGCCTGGCTTGACGAAGCGCGGTTGTGGCTGGAGCCCAGCGTAAGCAGGCAATATTCGAAATGCGCGCCGCGATTGGTCTCCTCGCGCCGGAGCTGCTCGATGATCTCGCTCTTGGTCGTGCCCTCGTGCGCCCAGGCGATGGTCGCCAGCATGGAATCCGTGATCAATTCGGAGGCGGTGCGCAGCTTTTCGAGCTCGGCGTCAGTCTTGATGGCGCGCATGCGCTCCAGCATGTCGGTCGCATCGATCAGCTGGGCGTCCGGCAGCGCCTTGCGGATCAGCGCATAGGCGTCCGATGGCAGGAAACCGGGTTCGATGCCGATGCGGGCACCGCCCTTGCCGATCTTCCTGACATGCTCGACCGCGAGATTGGCGGCATCGAGCGTGCCCCAGCAGGCGGCATGCAGCGTCGGCGTCCAGAACGGATGGTTCTGGTGCTCGCCGCCCTCCATGCGGTTGCCGATATAGGCCGCATGGTCCGGCCCGCCCTTCTCGTAGACGACGATTGGCAGGTAGCGGCTGTGGCCGATCGCATCCATGGCGGCGAAGAAGATGAACTTGTAGCCGCCCAACAGATACTGCGTGTTGTGCTTGGAGGTCGCAAGCAGCACGTCGATGCCGGCCTCCTCCATAAGCCGGTCGACCCTCGCCTGGTCGAACGGGATATTGCTGACGGCACTCTTGCCCGGCGCAATGTTCATCACTCTCTCCCTGAATTGCCCGGGATCGGTGCTGTTTCGCACTCGATCCGCCGGCTCGCGATCAAATCTGCACCATTTTTCTCACTGTGGTCTAGCCAGAATGTTTAGGACGCAACGCCCGGACGGTCACCAAGCGTCGTTTGTCCATATATCCGCAGATCTGGTCCTACCAGCCAGCCGAATTGAATGGACTTGTGCTAACTGGTCCAGCGGACGAAAATTTCAAAGCCAAGCAAGGATGCGCCAATTCCATCTCTGGCGAAACCCTCGGCAAGGCTCATAATCCCGCCGCAAGAATGCCGATGCACGCGTCGGCGTTCGAGGGGTGTTGTCGCGCCCGGTCGCGGAGAGGACGGAGTTCGATCATGTCAGGTTTCACCATTTCCAGGCGCACCATGCTTACCGGCTCGGCAATACTGCTGGCCTCCACGGCCATGCCGACATCAAGCTGGGCACAGACGCCGAAGAAGGGCGGCCGGCTCGTGCTTGCCGCCGATTCCGAGCCACGCAATCTCAATCCGGCGATCGTCGCCTCCAACGGCGTCTTCTTCATCTCCAGCAAGATCGTCGAGACGCTGGCCGAAGCCTCCTTCGACGGCAAGGATGGGCTTGCACCTCGGCTGGCGGTGAGCTGGGAAGGGGCCGCCGACGGGTTGTCGGCGACGTTCAAGCTGCGCGAAGGAGTCAAATGGCATGACGGCAAGCCGTTCACCTCGGCCGACGTCGCCTTCTCGGCGCTGCAGATCTGGAAGCCGCTGCAGAATCTCGGCCGCACGGTGTTCAAGGACCTCAGCGCGGTCGACACACCAGACGATCTGACCGCAGTGTTCAAATTCGCCAAGCCGACGCCGTTCCAGCTGATCCGAAACGCCTTGCCGGCACTGTCGAGCGTCGTGCCGAAGCACGTCTACGAAGGCGGCAAGATCGAGGACAACCCGGCCAACAACGCACCCATCGGCACCGGGCCGTTCAAGTTCGGCGAGTACAAGGCCGGCCAGTATTACCGGCTGACGAAGAACACCGATTACTGGGGCAAGGGCGAGCCATATCTCGACGAAATCATTTATCAGGTCCTGCCCGACCGTACCTCGGCCGCTGCCGCGCTCGAAGCCGAGGAAATCCAGCTCGCGGCTTTCTCCGCCGTGCCACTGGCCGACCTCGACCGCATCTCCAAGGTTCCTGGCCTGAAGGTCATCACCAACGGTTATGAGGGCCTGACCTATCAACTCGTGGTCGAAATCAACCATCGCCGCAAGGAACTGGCCGACATCAAGGTGCGCCAGGCCATCGCGCATGCCATCGACAAGGATTTCGTCGTCAAGACGGTGTTCCTCGGCTATGCCGCCACCGCCACCGGCCCGGTGCCGAAGAACGATCCGCAATTCTACACCGC
Organism: Mesorhizobium sp. B2-5-13; assembly: GCF_006440535.1. Taxonomy (NCBI): domain Bacteria; kingdom Pseudomonadati; phylum Pseudomonadota; class Alphaproteobacteria; order Hyphomicrobiales; family Phyllobacteriaceae; genus Mesorhizobium; species Mesorhizobium sp. B2-5-13. The sequence continues at coordinate 458,395 of NZ_VFUI01000003.1, forward strand.
CGACGTGCCGACTTATGCCTTCGACGTCGCCAAGGCCAACGCGCTGCTCGATGAAGCCGGTTACAAGAAAGGCGCTGACGGCAACCGCTTCTCGCTCAAGCTCTTGCCGGCCCCCTATTTCAACGAGACAAAACAGTTCGGCGATTATTTGCGCCAGGCGCTCGCGGCAATAGGCATCGACGCGCAACTGGTCAACAACGACTCGGCGGCGCACATCAAGGCGGTCTACACCGACCACGCCTTCGACCTCGCGGTCGGCCCGCCGGTCTTCCGGGGCGATCCGGCCATCTCGACCACCATCCTGGTGCAGAGCGGCATTCCCGATGGCGTGCCGTTCTCCAACCAAGGCGGCTACAAGAACGACGCGCTCGACGCGCTGATCACCAAGGCCTCCGAAACGCTCGACACCACGGCGCGCACCGACCTCTACAAGGAGTTCCAGAAGCAGGTCGCGGCCGACCTGCCGCTGATCAACGTCGCCGAATGGAGTTTTATCAGCGTCGCCAGTGACAAGGTCGGCAACATCGCCAACAACCCGCGCTGGGCGGTTTCGAACTGGGCGGACACATATTTGGCAGGCTGATCTTCCTTGCGGATTGCCTGTCGGGGTGCTCAGCTCCGGAGAATGAGAGTTCCTTCGCGCCCCCCTCGGTCCTGCCGGACTGTCCAGCAGGACAGAGGGGGGCGCCGTAGGGCGCGACCTCTAGCGTCTGCAACCGGCGCCCTGTTGCCATGACCCGTGCCCTGGTCCTCCTCCGCCGTCGCCTCGTCGGCAGCATTTTCGTACTGCTGATCGTCGTCATCGGCACTTTCCTTTTGCTCGAAGCCGCCCCGGGTGATGCAGTCGACGCCTACATCGTCTCGACCGGCGGCGATGCCGGCATGATCGAGCTCTTGCGCCACCGCTGGGGCCTTGACCAGTCGGAGTTGACGCGGCTCGCCAACTATCTCTGGGCATTGCTGCATCTCGACCTCGGCCAGTCCGTCACCTTCTCCAGGCCGATCCGCGACGTCATCCTCGAGCGCTTGCCGACCACGCTCATCCTGATGGTCAGCGCCACCGCGCTCTCCTTCGGCCTCGGCTCGACGCTCGGCATCTATGCCGGCGCAAGGCCCGGCGGTTTGCGTGACCGTTTTCTCTCCGTCGCCTCGCTGGCGCTCTACGCGGTGCCCGGCTTCTGGCTCGGCCTGGTGCTGATCGTAATCTTCGCCGTCGACCTGCGCTGGCTGCCGGTCGGCGGCGTCGAGACGCTGGCCTCGGACAAGACCGGTCTGGACCGCGCCGCCGACATAGCTATCCATCTGGTGCTGCCGGTTTCCGCACTCGGCTTCATCTATCTGGCGCTTTATCTGCGCATGATGCGCGCCGGCATGGCCGAGGTCTGGCGCCAGGATTTTGTGCTGGCCGCCCGCGTCAGGGGGCTATCGCGCCGCCGCATCGTGCTCGCCCATGTCGCCCGCAACGCACTGCTGCCGCTGGTCACCATGCTCGGCCTGCAATCGGCGCAGATGCTGGGGGGCAGCGTCGTCATCGAAAACGTCTTTGCCGTGCCCGGCCTCGGCCGGCTGGCGCAGGAAGCGGTGGCCGCGCGCGACACCCCCTTGCTGCTTGGCATCATCCTCACAAGCGCAGTGCTGGTCATCCTCATCAACCTTCTTGTCGACATCGCCTATGCATTTCTCGATCCACGCGTCGGCGCCAGTGAGGCGGGCGCATGAACCGTCTGCGCCGTTTCTTGCGCACGCCCGAAGCGGTTGCCGGCACTATTCTTTTGACGGTGCTGTTTGCCATGGCGCTGTCGGCCTCGCTGCTGTTTCCCGGGGACCCGCAAGCGATTGCCGGCCCCGCGCTGCTGCCGCCATTCCAGGATTGGTCGCTGCCGCTCGGCACCGACCGGCTCGGCCGCGACGTACTGGCCGAACTGTTCCATGGCGCCCGTACCTCGCTTGCTGTCGGCCTTGCCGCGGCCGCCGCGGCCCTCGTCATCGGCGCTATCGTCGGCACGCTGGCCGGCTTTGCCGGCGGCCTCGTCGACGACGTGCTGATGCGCATCACCGACGCGTTCCAGACCGTACCTGGCTTCCTGCTGGCACTGGCCTTCGTCAGCGTGATTGGCCCCTCGCTCGGCGTCGTCGTCGTGGCGATAGCGCTCGGCACCTGGACCGGGCCAGCGCGCATTGCGCGCGCGGAAGTGCTGTCGATCCGTGAGCGCGACTATGTCGCCGGTGCCCGCGTCATCGGCATGAGTCCGCTGGAGATCGCCTTTCGCGAAGTGCTGCCCAATGCCTTGCCGCCGGTGCTGGCGATGTCGTCGGTCATAGTCGCCGCCGCGATCCTCACTGAAGCGGCCCTGTCCTTCCTTGGCCTCGGCGATCCCAACCGCGTCACCTGGGGTGGAATGATCGCGGAAGGGCGCGCTGTCTTGCGCACCGCGCCGTTCCTCTCGATCGTCCCGGGCATTGCGCTGGTGCTGACGGTATTGGGCGTCTATCTCGCCGGCGAAGGCGTCGTCGAGACGACGGCCGTGCGCAGGGGTCTGTCGTGACGGTGCTGGCGTCGATCCGCGATCTGACGGTGACCTACCGCCGCGATGGCAGCGAGGTCGCGGCGCTGAAGAACATTACTCTCAATGTCCAGGCAGGCGAACGGCTGGCGATCATCGGCGAGAGTGGTTCGGGCAAGAGCACGCTGGCGCTGGCGATCGCGGGGTTGTTGCCCCAGTCCGCCAGGGCAGAAGGGAGCATCGAGTGGTTCTCCCTTTCATCGTTGGGTGCCAAGGCACCCCCCTCTGTCCTGCCGGAGGGGGACCTCGCAAGGCGCAGGGGGCGAAAGTCTGCCTCCGTGCCAAACCATACCCTCCTCGGCGGCCGCGACATTGGCTTCGTCTTCCAGGACCCATCAGCCAGCCTCGACCCGGTGATGACCGTCGGCAAACAAATCGCGGAAGTGGTGCGCACCCATCTTGGTCTCGGCTGGCCAGCATCTTATGCCAGGGCAGAGACACTGCTCGAACGCGTCCACCTGCCCGACCCTGACTCCACCATTCACGCCTTCCCGCACCAGCTCTCCGGCGGTCAAAAGCAGCGTGTGGCCATTGCCGCCGCGATTGCTGCAGGGCCGAAACTGCTGATCGCCGACGAGGCGACCAGCGCGCTTGACACCGTCGTGCAGGCCGAGATCGTCGCTCTGATCCGACGGCTGGTGGCCGAGGACGGCATGACGCTGCTGTTTATCAGCCATGACATTGCGCTCGCCACCGAGCTTGCCGGACGCATCGCCGTATTTCGTCATGGCGAACTGATCGAAATCGGCGGCACTGGGCAAATCGTCAACGCACCGACGCAAGCCTATACACGCGCGCTGCTCGACGCCCATATCGGCCTCGACGCCGAGCCGTTGCTGAACCGAAGCGGGCTGAATGCATGAGCCTGCTCATGGTGTCCAATCTCATCAAACGCTATAGTCGCGGCGGCAAGACCCTCGCCGCGGTGGACGATGTCTCCTTCCATATCGAGCCAGGCGAAACGCTGGCGCTGGCAGGCCCTTCCGGCAGCGGCAAGTCGACAATCGCGCGGCTGGTGCTGCGACTGATCGAGCCGGATAGCGGACGCATCGAATTCGAAGGCGATAATTTCCTTGCCTCGCGCGGCGCGGCCTTGCGTGCGCGCCGCGCCCGCCTGCAGATGGTGTTCCAGGATCCGCTCGCCGCCTTCAATCCGCGCGCCACGGTGGCGCGCGTCCTCGACGACCCCTTGCGCATCCACGGCGTCGCCTCGCGATCCGAGCGCCCGCGCCGCATCGCTGCCCTGCTGGAACGGGTCGGCCTGGCGGCCGATCTTGCGCCCCGCGCCATCCACGAAATCTCCGGCGGTCAGCGGCAGCGCGTGGCGATTGCCCGCGCCATCGCCACCAAACCGTCGCTGATCGTGCTTGACGAAGCGGTATCGGCGCTCGATGTTTCAGTGCGCGGCCAGATCCTCAATCTGCTGCTCGACCTGCAGCGCGAGGAACGGATCGCCTATCTCTTAATTTCGCATGATCTCGGCGTCGTCCGGGCGGTCGCCCACCGTGTCATCCTTCTCGATGCCGGTCGGATCGCCGAGAGCGGTGGTGCCCGAACCGTCATCGGTGCACCGCAATCGGCCATCGGCCAGGCGCTGGTGGCAGCCGCCCCGAGATTACACAGGACCACACAGGACGCATCATGACCGATCCCGAAGCCAGAGCCGAGAAACTGTCGCGCGAGCTCGATTCCGCCTTCCGCAACCGGGCCGATCTCTATCGCCTGTTCCTCGACGAACTCACCGGCGAAGTGGGCGCCGAAAGAGCCGAGGCGATCATGATCCGCACCATCGAACAGCGTGGTAGGGAGGTTGCAGCGGCCGCTTTTGCCGCCTTCGGCCCCAACGATGCGCCAGCAATCGGCGAGGCGTTTCTGGCTGTCAGCCCGGATGGCGGCCTGATGTACCCGACCGATGTCGAACGCGGCGATGACCGCATCGCCTTCAAGGTCAAGCGCTGCCCGCTGAAGGATGCCTGGGTCGAGGCTGGTGTCGGCGACGACAAGCTCGCGACCCTCTGCCGCATCGCCGGCGCCTTCGACCGCGGCCTCTTCGAGGCGACCGGCGTGCGCTTCGACAACATCACCTGGACGCCGGGCCGCGGCTCCGGCTGCTGCCACATCGTACTAACCAATCGAGATGCCGGCTAAGCAATTTATCGTCCTAAGAATGCGTTGAGGTTCAGCTCTGGCTGAGCCCAAAGCGGCTGATGCCGAGAACCGTAGCATCGCCTGAACATCGACACACGTTAACCCCCGACCATCAGCCGGACGACCTCATCATGGTTGGTCTCGGAAATCTTGCGCTCGCCGGCCTGGACGCCGCGCCGCAGCACGACGATCCGATCCGAGACCGCAAAGATATCCTGCAGATTATGCGAGATGAAGATCACGCCGCGTCCTTGCGCCTTGAGCTGGTGGATCAGCGAAATCACCTTGCGCTGCTCCGGCACGCCCAATGCCGCCGTCGGTTCGTCCATGATGAGGATCTGCGCGTCCCAGTAGACGGCGCGGCCGATGGCGACGGCCTGGCGCTGGCCGCCGGAGAAATTGCTGACCGGGGCGTTCATCCGGCTGACGTGGAAATCCAGCCGCTTCATCGTCTCCCTGGCCGCGTCGGCCATCGCCTTGCGGTCGAGCACCGGCAGAAAGCCGAACGCCTTGCGCATCGGTTCGCGGCCAAGGAAGATGTTGGCGCCGATCGATAGATTGTCGGCCAGGGCCAGATCCTGGTAGATCGTCTCGATGCCTTTTTCGCGCGCCTCCTGCGGCGTCGCGAATGCCACCGGCTGGCCACCGAGCAGGATTTCGCCGCCTGTCGGCTGGAACACGCCCGAGATCGCCTTGATCAGCGTCGTCTTGCCTGCACCATTGTCGCCGGCAAGCGCCACCACTTCGCCCGGCCGCACGGCCATGGAGAAATCACTGAGCGCACGCACGGCGCCGAAATGCTTGGACAGGTTGCGGACTTCGAGCAAGGGGGTGTTCGCGTTGGTGCTATTCATCCTGGCGGCCTCCACTGAACCGGCGCTGCGCCTGGTCTATGAGCACGGAAATGATGATGACGACGCCGACGGCGATGAACTGCCAGAACGGCTCGACATTGACGAAGACCAGCCCGTACTGGATCACCGCGATCACCAGCGCGCCGGCGACCGTGCCCAAGATCGTGCCGGAGCCTCCGAACAGGCTGGCGCCGCCGATCACCACCGCAGCGACGCTGTCGAGCAGCAACGGCTCGCCGGCTTGTGCCGCGCCGGCGGTGAAGCGCGCCGCGTAGAGCGCTCCGCCAAGGCCGGCGCACATCGCCGACAGCACATAGAGCCGCAATATGTGGCCCCTGATGTCGATACCGGCACGCCGCGCCGCCTGCACATTGGCGCCGATGGCATAATTGTGCTGGCCGAACCGCGTCTGGCCGAGCAGATAATGCATCGCGATGACGAAAACGGCAGCGATCATGACCAAATAAGGCACGCCGTGGAACTTGCCATTGCCGAGCAGCGCGAACCAGGAATTCTGCACCGGCACAGTCGTGCCGCCGGCAAGCAGGAAGGCGACACCGCGCGCCACGCCGAACATGCCGAGCGTACCGATGAACGGCGGCACCCTGAGGCGCGAGATTAGGAGGCCATTGATGATGCCGGGCAAGCTGGCGACGATCACCGCCGCAAGGATGCCAGCCAGCATGGCCAGCGGCAAGGGAATGGCGGCGCCCGCCAGATTTGTGGCATGTGCGGCAACGACGGCGGCAAGCCCCATGATGAAGCCGAGCGACAGATCGATGCCGCCCGAAATGATGACGAAGGTCTGTCCGGTCGCAAGCAGCAGCGGCGCTATCGCGAAGATCGCGATGGACTGCAAGTTGAACGGGTTGAGCACGAACGTCGCGCCGAAGGCGAACCTCGACCATATCTCGAAACAGATGATCAGGCCGGCGAGGAACAACCAGGCGCGCCCTTCGGCGATGCGTCCGATCAGGGTCCTGGCCGGATCGCCATGATCGGCCTGGGGCGCGACATGCTTCTCGGCCGGCTGGGCTGGTGATGTCGAGGTCATGAATACTCCGCGGCGCGGCTGCCTTCAAACAGGCCTCGCCTTTTGCGGGACCCGGCACGAGCTCCCCCCGGCGATACCGGGAGGAGCCAAGCTCGTCTGGACCTACTCGGAGTAGAGATACTTCGAGATTTTCGGGTCCGCGATGTTGGACTTGTCCATGATCGTGAAGCCGGTGCCGATCGCGACCGGGATCGACTGGCCGGTCAGATGGGCATAGGCCGAAACAACCCCGAAATAGCCGATCTCTGCGGGATGCTGGGCGATTGCCACATCCACGAGGCCGGTATTGATGTTGTCGACGATGCTGGTCGGTGCATCGAAGGCAACGACCTTGACGGTGCCCGTCTGGCCCGCCTGCTTGACCCCGTTGGCGGCACCCAGGGCCGAGAACAGATTGGCGCCGAACACGCCGACGAGATCGGGATTGCGCGCGAAGACAGCCTGCAGCTGCGAGGCCGCCTTGTTGGCGTCGTCATCATTGAATTGGGTCTCCAGCACGGTGATGCCCGTATGCTTGGCCATCTCCTTCTTGAACCCCTCTTCGCGCTGGTCAGTGGTCGAAATGCCGGGCTTGACGTTCGACACATAGACCTTGCCCTTGTCGCCGATGGCGGTGGCCAGCGCGCGCGCGGCGATCTCGCCGCCCAGCACATTGTCCGAGGCAATGTAGGCCAGCGGGAAATCGGCATCGCCGGCACCCGTCTGGTAGACGCCGCTGCCGATGAAAGTATCGACTGTTATGACCGGGATGCCGGCGTCATTGGCCTTGCGCAGCGGCTCGACCAGTTGAACCTTGTCGGTCGGCGCGATCAGGATCGCATCCGGCTTCTTGGCGATGACCGCGTCGAGCACCGGCACCTGGGTGACCGGGTTGAAGTCTGGAGCGCCCTGGAAGACCAGGTTCACGCCGAGCGCATCGGCCGCCGCCTGGGCACCCTTGCGCATGGTGATGTAGAAGCCGTCGGTGGTGAGGCCTGGAATGAGCGCAATGGTGTATTTCTTGTCCTGCGCCTGCGCGGGCGCCATCAGCACCGTCGCGCTGACGGCAAGTACCGCGAGCGCGGCAACGATCTTCTTCATGACATCCTCCTCATTGTTGGCAGTTCTGCCGTTTTCGGTGACATTGGAATGGCCGTCATCCGCACGGAGGCAGGATGCCGACGGCCGGGAACGCCTGTTGCCTTTCGCGGGCAGCTCCTCCCAAGCGCCCTCCAGTCTAAATGTCAGCCGGTCCAGCCGACCGGCACAATCGCCGTGCTCGCTTTCCTCGCCTCCGCGAGGTCAGGGAACCACCGCGTCCGGCATGCCTGCACGCCGGGTTCGCAGTTTGTAACACTTTGCAGAAATAAATTGCAACACGGTTTTTTCCGAGGCCGCAACGCCGGCTTTTCCAGACATCATCCGACTGCTCCTCGGAGTCCCCGGCGAACTATCGTCCCGACTCCCCGGCGACACAATCGATTTCGCAACAGCTTCTCTCCGCGCCGACAGCGAGGCATCAGTCCGGCAGCTATCGCGTTGCAAGAACCGCGAGGATGGCCTGCGCCGTCTTGGTATCCGTTACCAGCGCGTTGATCAGCCGGGCGCGAGCGGCGCCAATGATGGCCGTCGCTTTTTCCGGCGTCGCGGCGATGCCGATCACCAAGGGCACGGCCCGAAGTTGCGCCGGCGACATGGCGATCATCCGGCCCTCTCCTTCCCAGGCTATCAGCACGCCATCGGCATCGAAATAATGTCGAAGGACATCGCCGGCCGCGTGGACCAGTGCCTGCTCGCTCGGCGTGGCGGCACTCGCCTCGGGCGCGTTGATGGCATGCGGCAGGCCAATGCCGACGATCGCCACATCAGTCCTGTCCCACAGCGCGACGGCATCGCGGATGGTGGCGTCTCCGAGGAAGACCTCGCGCAGCTCGCTCGACGGCAGATAGGGGGCGTGGATGAAGTGCGGCGTGCCGCCGAACTCCTCCGCGGCAAGCCGCACGAATTCGTTGACCTGGAAATGCGCCGCGTGCTGCTGCATGCCGCCGGTTGCGGCCACCGTCAGCACGCCTGGCATGCGCGGCAAGCCGGCTCGAATGACCTCGCGCACGGCCCGCCCCCAGCCGATGGCGACCACAGAGCCGGCCACCAGCTGCGCCTGCCTGAGCAAAGCGCCAAGCGGGGCGGAAAGCGCCGTCAGCGCGCCCGCCGCCGGCGTCTCGACAACGGCGGCGTCCCGCAATTTCAATCCGTCGACAAGTTCCCTGGTGATATCTTCCGGCGTTGCCAGGTCGATGACCTCGATGCGCACGATACCCTCGGCCCGCGCCCGCTGCAGCAGGCGCGAAATCGTCGCGGTGGAGACACCGAGCTGCCGCGCTATGTCGACCTGCGACATCTCCTCCACATAGTGCAGCTTGGCAACCGTGTGCAGCATGGTGCGCGATGCGGTCGCGTCCTGGACGGAGGGAACAGACAGCTTGCAATTCCTTTCAGCAACGTGTTACACACGTATACGCCGATGGGAGTTATCGCGCAAATCCGGCGAACTCGCAACTTGAGGGCCATACCAGGCCAAGCGCCGGCAAGGCTGCTTATCCCAGCGGCCGGCGATGCCTCAGGCGGCAAAAATCTTCCTGCCGGCAGGCGGGCAAACTGACCATTGTTTCCACGGGATCAGCGCCCTCGGCGAGAGAGCGCCAACATCGGACAGAAGACCATGACGAAGATGACCACCGCGGAACGGCGCGGCTACCAGCAGATATGCGGCAAGGACGGAGCCATGGTGGCCATCGCTTGCGACCAGCGCGGCGGCATGCGCACCTTGCTGGCGTCGGACCCCGCGGACCAGGCCAGGATCACCAACGACATGCTTGGCGACACCAAGGCCGACATCACGCGCTACCTGGCAAGTGCCGCCTCCTGCGTGCTGCTCGATCCGCTCTGCGCGGTGCCGCGGGTTGTCGATGAAGGCGTGCTGAACCGGGATACCGCACTCCTCATCGGCCTCGACGCCTCCGGTTTCGACGTTTCGCCAGAAGGCTACCGCCTGTCTCGGCTGGTTCCCGACATCGATGCTCGGCGCGTGCGCGAACTCGGCGGCACGGGCGGCAAGATCATGGTGTATCTGCGGGCCGACAAGCCGCAGGCCAACGAACACAACATCGCCATCCTGCGCCAATGCATCACCGACTTCGGCAAGGAGGACCTGCTGCTCGTGGTCGAATTCCTGACCTATCAGCTTGAAGGTGAAAGCCCCGAGGACTATGCGGCCAAGACATCCTTGCTGATCGAGGAGGGTACAAGGATCTCGCTGGAATGCGGCGCGAAGGTGCTGAAGCTTCCCTACCCCGGAACACCGGAAGCCTGCGCCAACATTACAAAAATGGCCGGCGAAGTGCCGTGGGCCGTGCTTTCGGCTGGCGTCAACCACGCCACCTTTCTCGGCCAGGTCGAGATCGCCATGCAAAACGGCGCCTCCGGTGTGATCGCCGGCCGTTCACTGTGGAAGGACTGCATCTCGCTCGACCGTGACATTCAACGCGAAAGGCTTGAGACCATCGCGGTGCCGCGACTGCGCGAGATCCAGGCGGTGATCGGGCATTATCGGCAGAAGGCCGCCGCCTGATATCCTGTTGGATCACAGGCACGTGCAGGATGTCATGCCACAAAAGTCGATGGCCATAGGGATCGATATCGGCGGCACCAATTTGCGTGCCGCCCGCATCTCCGGCACCGGTGAAATCCTCAAACGCCTTTCCGAGAAGAGCGCGCCCGATCCGGAACTGGTGCTTGGCCGCATCGCCGACATGGTGCGCCTTCTCGATACGCCTGATGTGGTGGCCATCGGCGTCGGTGTTCCCGGCCGCGTCGACGCGCGCCGCGGCGCGGTCCTGTCGGGAGGCTACGTCAACCTTGCCTCGGTCGCGCTCGCGCAGCGGCTGGAAAGCATGGCGGGCAAGCCTGTTGTCCTCGACAATGACTGCAATATGGCGCTGGCCGCCGAGATGGTCCTTGGCGCCGGCCAAGGCCACGACAACATCGCGATGTTCACCATCGGCACAGGCATCGGCGGCGCCGTCGTCCAGAACCGACGGATCATGCGCGGCCGGGCAACGGCGGGGCAACTTGGCCACATTACCGTCGACGTCAACGGCGAGGTCTGCGCCTGCGGGCGGCGCGGCTGTGTCGAAACCACCAGTTCCGGCACGGCACTTGGCCGCCACATCGCGCGCGCCGGCTTTGGCCCCGACGTTTCGGTCGACCAGCTCTTTGCCCGCGACGCGGCCGGCGACATCAAGGCGCGCGGCATATTGGAGGCCTGGGCAAGGCCGCTGCGCGCGGCGATCGATACCACCGTCGCCATGTTCGACCCCGATCTCGTCCTGCTTGGCGGTGGGCTTGGCCTGGCGGCACACAGAGCGCTCGGCCACGCGCCGGCGCTGGCGCCGTGGTACCAATGCCCGGTGGCGCCGGCGCAGCTCGGCGACGATGCTGGGGTGATCGGCGCCGCGCTGCAGGCGCTTTCGGCGCAGACATCGACATCGCTTTCCGTTCAGCCTGGCCGCGCCAGACGCGCCGTGCTCGTCAACGGCATCCCGGCCAGCGGCAAGAGCACGGTGTCACGCGGCATCGCCGATCGCATGGGATGGCCGCTGCTTGCACTCGATACCGTCAAGAATCCGTTCCTCGAAGTGCTCGGCGGCGCCGACCGCCAATTCAATCGCACGCTCGGCCGCGCCAGCTACCAGGCAATCTGGTCGCTCGTCGGCGATGCCCCTGCCGGCAGCACCTTCATAGTCGATGCCTGGTTCGGTTTCCAGCCACGGCAAGTGCTCGAAGATCACCTGCGCAAGGCCGGCGTCGAACACACCGTCGAAATCTGGTGCCACGCGCCCGGCGAGGTTCTGGCCGAACGCTATGGCGCCCGGCTCGGCCAGCGCCTCCCCGGCCATCCCGGCGCTGCCTATATCCCTGAACTGGTTGAGCTGGCCAAACGCGCCGAACCGCTGCGGCGCGGGCCGCTGTTCGAGGTCGATACGACGCAACCGATCGACTTCGATGCCATCGCCGCATGGCTGCGCGCGACCCTGGCCAGCGACGCCTGAGCCGCTTCCGGTGCCAGCGCCGGTTACGCCGGTGGCAGCCGAAGCGTCGCGCGGGCGATCTGCCGGGCGGATTCGACATGCCGCCGCGCCGCCGCTTCAGCCTCGTCGGGCTTGCGCGATCTGATGGCATCCATGATCTCGGTCATCTCGGCAATCGCCGGTGCGCGGCGGTTGGTCGAAAGAATAGTCATGGAACGCAGCTGGTTGATGCGCACATTGAGCCCGGTCACGATCTCCCAGGCGACGCGCTTGTCGGCTGCCTCGAAAAGCACTTCGTAGAATTTCGTTGTCGCCCGCATCACCTCGGCCGGCTTGCCGGACGCCCAAGCTTCGAAAAGATTGGCGAGCGCCCTGTCGAGCAGGGTCAGTTGCGCGTTCGTCGCCGACATGGCGCAGGCACGCGCGGCTATGCCTTCAAGCAGGGCCCTGAGCTCATAGATCTCGTCGGTTCGGCCAAGGTCCGGCTTGGCCACCGCCGGCCCGTGCCCCGGTATCATCTGCACCAGGCCTTCGGCCTCTAGCTGCCGCAAGACCTCGCGTACGACCGAACGGCTGACGCCGAGCTGGTCGCAAAGCGGCCGCTCGACCAGCCTTTCGCCGGGCTGGAAATGGAAATCCATGATCGCCTCGCGCATGCGCTCCAGCGCCAGTGTTCTCAAGGTCTTGGCGCTGCGGTCGATGCGAAGCGTGTCGTCTGACATGGGCGGCCTCCTGCCTCGCCACGAAAACAGATTCCATGGCCGGTTGACAAGTTTCTTGGCGCTCCATATCATGGTATACCATAAGATGATATGGCATCGACGACCGAGGACTTCATGCAGCCCGTCATTCGCAAGATCGTCACCTACACCGAAAACACGCTGATTGAGGGCGGCAAGGCAGCGCCTCGGCCGCTGCGCCTGATCGGCGTCGCGGCAGTGCTTGCCAATCCGTGGGCCGGACGCGGCTTCACCGACGATCTGTCGTCCGAAATCCGCGCCTGTGCGCCAGTGCTGGGAGAGACGCTGACCCGGGAAATCATCGCCGTCGCCGGTTCGGGCGACGCCATCGAGGGCTACGGCAAGGCCGCGATCTGCGGCACGTCGGGCGAGATCGAACACGCTTCGGCACTGATCCACACGCTGCATTTCGGCAATTACTACCGCCGTGCCGTGGGCGCCAAGACCTATCTCGCCTTCACCAATCTGCGCGGCGGCCCGAACACACCGATCATGATCCCGCTGATGGACAAGAACGACGAGGGTAGGCGCTCGCACTACCTGACAGTGCATTTCCAGATCGGCGACGCGCCGGCGCCGGACGAGTTGGTGGTGGCGCTCGGCGCCTCGATCGGCGGCCGGCCGCACCATCGTATCGGCGACCGCTACCAGGACCTCAAGGAAGTGGGCGACCTGCATGGCTGACGCACCCGCATCGACATGGGCTCGACAGGGTACGGCGCCTGATGGCACCGGCTTCATTCGAGCCGGCTCGGGCGCGCCGGTACTGTTCATCCATGGCGTCGGCATGAATGCCGCGATCTGGCAGCCGCAGATCGACAGGATGGCCGGCAGTTGGGATGTGATCGCCATCGACATGCTCGGCCATGGCCGGTCGCCGCTCCCGCCACCGAGCCCGGAACTGGCCGACTATGCCGACCAAGCCATTCGCTTGCTCGATCATCTCGGCCTCGACAAGGTGTCGGTCGTCGGCCACTCGATGGGCGCGCTCGTCGCCCAGGAGCTTGCGTTGCGGGCACCGCAGCGCGTTCGCGGCATCGTGTCGCTGAATGCCGTGTTCCGGCGCCCACCAGAATTGGCCGAGGCTGTCCGTCAGCGCGCGGCTGCCCTCACCGACCGGGGCGACGCGGCTGGCACGGCACAGACCATTGCCCGCTGGTTCGGGGATCCGGTGCCCGCCGAACTCGAGGCGGCGGCGGGCAAGACGGCGTCCGCGCTCAGCGCGGTCGATCCGGAAGGCTACGCCCGCACCTATCGCCTGTTCGCCCGCGCCGACGGCGACCACGCCGAGCGCCTGCAAACGCTTGCCGTGCCGGCTCTGTTCATGACCGGGTCCGAGGACAGGAACTCCTCGCCAGCGATGTCGGCCGCTCTGGCACGGTTGGCGCCGCATGGCCGCTGCATCGTGCTTGCCGGCGAACGGCACATGATGGCTGTGGCCGCACCGGACCGCACCACGCGCCGCATCGTCGGCTTCCTCGAAGCAGCGGAGCGAGGGGACGGGACGGTGACTTCTGGTTTCGACAGCGGCGACTTCCGCCGCGCGCTCGGCTCCTTCCTTACCGGCGTCACCATCGTCACCACGATCGGGCCCGAAGGCGAGCCGCGCGGCTTCACAGCCAACTCCTTCACCTCGGTGTCGCTCGATCCGCCGCTGGTACTCGTCTGTATCGCCCATAAAGCCTTGGGCCATCCCGTCTTCGCCACCTCGAAGAGCTTCGCCATCAACATCCTCAATGAGGATCAGAAGGCGGCGTCCGGCATCTTCGCTTCGAAAGCGGCCGACAAATTCGCCTCCGTGGCCTGGCGTCCAGGACAGACCGGCAGTCCGTTGCTGGACGGCTCGGTCGCGTCCTTCGACTGCGACATGGAGCGGCTGGTCGACGCGGGAGACCATTCCATCCTTATCGGCCGCGTACGCGATTTCGAGCACAACTCCTCGCAGCCTCTCGGCTACTGCCGCGGCGCCTATATCGCACCCGGCCTAAGCCAGGAGGCGCTTGCCGCCGCCCAGCCCGGCACCGATGTCGGCGCCATTCTCGAAAATGGCGGCAGGATCCTATTCCTGGAAACGGCTGATGGCTTCGAACTGCCGCGCGGCCGGGGACTGGGCTCGGCCGGCGATGGCACGAGCCTCCGGGGCCTGCTTGCCGCCAAGGCTATCGAGGCCCAACTCGGCTTCCTTTTCGCCGTCTGGGACGACGCTGGCAATTCGTCGCGCACGCATGTTTATTATCGCGGCACGTTCGACGTGCCCGCCTCCAGCGATCGTGGCATCCGGCTGGTCGACATCGACGCGATCGGCGACTTGAAGATCATCGATCCGGCGGTCCGCTCGATGCTTACCCGCTATGTCAGGGAATGCATGCAGGACGCCTTTGGCGTCTATGTCGGCAATGAGATGGAAGGCGAAGTCAGGCCACTGGGCAAAGCGCCCACGTCCGCTGCCTCCTATACAGGTGACCACTGATGAAGTTCTCGCTCTTCGTGCATATGGAACGGTCGGATCTCGCCAAGCCGCATTCGGAGCTGGTGAGCGAGCTCGAGGAATTGGTCCTGCAAGCGGAGCAGGCCGGCTTCGAGACGGCCTGGATCGGCGAGCATCACGGCATGGAATTCACCATCTCGCCGAACCCGTTCGTCAACATCGCTTATCTGGCGGCCAAAACCAGCCGCATCCGTCTCGGCACTGGCACGATCGTTGCGCCATTCTGGCATCCGATCAAGCTCGCCGGCGAAGCGGCGATGGCCGACGTCATCAGCGGCGGCCGGCTCGACATCGGCATCGCGCGCGGCGCCTACAGTTACGAATATCAACGTCTCTTCCCCGGTCTCGACGCCTGGGGCGCGGGCCAGCGCATGCGTGAGATGGTGCCGGCGATCCGTGGCCTATGGGACGGCGATTTCGAACTCTCCGGCGAGTTCTGGTCGTTCCCGCCGACCACTTCCTCGCCCAAGCCCTTGCAGAAACCATATCCGCCGATCTGGGTAGCGGCGCGCGACCCGAACTCGCACGATTTTGCGGTCGTCAACCACTGCAAGGTCCAGGTAACGCCGCTGGCTTCAGGCGACGACGAGGTGTCGAGCCTGATGCAGCGCTTCAACGCTGCTTGCGACGCGCATCCCAACATCGCCCGGCCGGAAATCATGCTCTTGATGCACACATTCGTCGCCGAGGATGCGGCCGACGCCGATCGGCTCGCCCGGGACCTGTCGAATTTCTACTGCCAGTTCGGCGCCTGGTTCCAGAACAAGAAGCCGGTGCATCAAGGCGTATTGGAGCCGCTCACAGAGGATGAGATCGCCGCGATGCCGCACTATGCGCCGGACAAGATCAGGCAGAATCTGGTGATCGGCAAAGCCGACGAAGTCATTGCCCGGCTGAAGGCCTATGAGGCACTCGGTTACGACCAGTACTCGATCTGGATCGACAGTGGGCTTTCGCACGAACGCAAGAAGAAATCGCTGCAACTGTTCATCGACCGGGTGATGCCGGCCTTCCTCTGATAGCGAGCCCATGACCGACGCTCTTTTCAGGAACTTCATCGACGGCCGCTTCGACGAGCCGTCCGCGACCTTCGACAGCATCGATCCGTCGACCGGCGCGCCATGGGCCAGGATGCCGGCGGCGAGCGAAGCCGATGTCGACCGTGCGGTCGAGGCGGCGCACCGGGCGCTGCGTTCGGGCCCGTGGACGGCGATGACCGCCACCGCGCGCGGCAAACTGCTGGTCAAGCTCGGCGACCTCGTCGCCGCCGATGCCGGGCGTCTTGCCGAACTCGAGACACGCGACACCGGCAAGATCATCCGCGAGACCCGTGCCCAGATCGCCTATGTCGGCGACTACTACCGCTATTATGGCGGGCTCGCCGACAAGCATGAAGGCGCGCATGTGCCGATCGACAAGGCGGATCTCGACGTCACCATCCGCCGCGAGCCGATCGGCGTCGTTGCCGCGGTCGTGCCATGGAATTCGCAGCTCTTCCTCTCCGCCGTCAAACTCGGCCCGGCGCTGGCCGCTGGCTGCACGGTCGTGCTCAAGGCCTCCGAGGACGGCCCGGCGCCGTTGCTCGCCTTCGCCGAACTCGTCCAGCAGGCCGGCTTTCCCGAAGGCACTGTCAACATTCTCACCGGCTTCGGCCAGGATTGCGGCCGCCGCCTGACCAGCCATCCGCTGGTTTCGCGCGTCGCCTTCACCGGCGGCCCGTCCACTGCGCGTGCGATCGTCAGGAACACGGCGGAAAATCTCGCCTATACGACGCTCGAGCTCGGCGGCAAGAGCCCGGTCGTCGTCTTCGCCGATGCCGATCTCGACAGCGCCGCCAACGCGGTGGTGGCCGGCATTTTTGCCGCGACCGGCCAAAGCTGCGTCGCCGGCTCGCGACTGCTGGTCGAAGGTTCGGTGAAGGACGAGTTCCTCGCCCGGCTGAAGCTCAAGGCCGAGGCGATCAGGATCGGCGATCCGCAGGACCCGGCCACCGAAATGGGTCCGCTCGCCACGCAACGTCAGCGCGACTGGATCGAGAAGATCGTCGCGGAAAGCCTCGCCAAGGGCGGCACGCTGATCACCGGAGGGACACGCCCCGGCGGCCCCGGCTTCTACTACGCGCCGACCATCATCGATGCCGGCGACGGCAATCTGGCATGCGTGCGCGAGGAATTGTTCGGGCCTGTGCTCAGCGTGCTTGCCTTCGACTCCGAAGCACAAGCGCTGGCGCTCGCCAACGACACCCCCTTCGGCCTGGCTTCCGGCGTGTTCACCAGCAATCTCGGCAAGGCGCATCGCATGGCGCGCGACATCCATGCCGGCGTCGTCTGGGTCAACACCTACCGCGCCGTGTCGCCGCTCGTTCCCTTCGGCGGCTACGGCCATTCCGGGCTCGGCCGCGAGGGCGGCCTCGATGCCATCAGAGACTATACGCGCTCGAAATCCGTCTGGATCAAGACCTCGGACGAGCCGATCCCCGATCCCTTCGTCATGCGCTGAACAGCGCGTGGCGCAGGTGCACTGAGAAAAACAAGAACAGACCAACAGAGGAGAACAAAATGAAACTGATTTTGACCGGCGTTCTGGCCGGACTGCTCGCGGTGACCGCAGCCAAGGCCGATGAAATGGCGTTCACCAGCTGGGGTGGCACAACGCAGGAAGCACAGACCAAATCCTGGGCAGCGCCCTTCGAGGCCAGCTCCGGCATCAAGGTCCTGCAGGACGGGCCGACCGACTACGGCAAGCTCAAGGCCATGGTCGACGCCGGCAACGTCACCTGGGATGTCGTCGACGTCGAGATGGACTTCGCCATCAAGGCCGCCAAGGATGGTCTGCTGGAGCCTATCGACTATGCGATCGTGCCCAAGTCCGATCTCGACCCCCGCTTCAGCAATGAGCATGCCGTCGGCAGCTTCTACTATTCCTTCGTGCTCGCCTGGAACAAGGGCGCGGTCTCCGGTGACACGGCGAGCTGGGCCGACATGTTCGACACCAAGAAGTTCCCCGGCAAACGGACCTTCTACAAATGGTCGGCGCCGGGCGTCATCGAGATCGCACTGCTCGCCGACGGCGTCCCGGCGGACAAGCTCTATCCGCTCGATCTCGACCGCGCCTTCAAGAAGCTCGACACCATCAAGTCGGACATTGTCTGGTGGAGCGGTGGTGCGGAGTCGCAGCAGCTGATCGCCTCCGGCGAGGCCGCCTTCGGCCAGCTCTGGAACGGCCGCGTCTTCGCGTTGCAGCAGGACGGAACCGATGTCGGCGTCTCCTGGAAGCAGAACCTAACCGCCGCCGACGTTCTTGTCATCCCGAAAGGGGCGAAGAACAAGGATAGCGCCATGAAGTTCCTGGCCGCGGCCACCAGCCCGGCCGGCCAGGCGAAATTCGCCGAGGCCAGCGGCTATGCGCCGATCAATACCAAGGCCAAGGCCGAGATGCCGGTCGATGCGGTCAAGGCCCTGCCCGACGCTCATGTCGACGGCCAGATCAACCTCGACATGAACTACTGGGCCGAGCATCGCGACGAGATCGCCACGCGCTGGTACGCCTGGCAGACCAAGTAGCGCCACAGAAACCGACGGGGCGCGGGAACCGCGCCCCGTTCGGGTAACGGGAACCGGCCGATGCAAGGAAATTCTCTCAGACGCGGTGCCATTGCCGGCCTGCCGGCCGGCAGCGGCGGCGCCTTGCCGGCCGTCGTTCTGGTCGGCCTGTTCTTCGTCGTACCGGTCGTCGCCCTTTTGCTGCGCAGCGTCACCGATCCCGAGCCCGGTCTGCAGAACTACGCCGCGCTGTTCGGCAGCGGCACCTATGTGCGCGTATTCCTGAACACCTTCCTCGTCGCCGCCGTCGTCACCACCGTCACCATCGTGGTGGCGTTTCCGGTCGCCTGGATGCTGGCGATCATGCCGCCGGCCTTCGGCTCGCTCGTCTTCGGCATCATCATCCTGTCGATGTGGACCAACCTCCTCACCCGGACCTATGCCTGGATGGTGCTGCTGCAACGCACAGGGGTGATCAACAGGACGCTGATGGGGCTGGGCATCATCCAGGAGCCCCTGCCGCTGATCAACAATCTCACTGGCGTCACCATCGGCATGGTCTACATCATGCTGCCCTTCATGATCCTGCCGCTGGTCGGCACGCTGCGCGCCATCGACCCGATGACGCTGCGCGCCGCCGCCCTTTGCGGGGCAACCCCGTTCCAGGCCTTCCGCCGTATCCTGTTGCCGCTGTCGCTTCCCGGCATCGCCGCTGGCGGGCTGATGGTCTTCGTCATGTCGCTTGGCTACTTCGTCACGCCGGCCCTGCTCGGCGGCACGTCCAACATGATGCTGGCCGAGATGATCGCCCAGACGGTGCAGTCGCTGCTCAACTGGGGGCTCGGCAGTGCGGCCGCCTTCGTCCTGCTCGTCGTCACCATGGCGCTTTACGCGCTCCAGCTTCGTCTGGTCGGCGCCAAGCGCCCCGCCGGAGGGCTCTGACATGCTGCTCGACTATGACAGGCTCGGATGGCTGCGCATGGCGCTTGCCGGCTTTACCGCGCTGGTCGCGGCTTTTTTGCTGCTGCCGGTGGTTTTCATCGTGCTCTTGTCGTTCGGCTCCTCACGCTGGCTTGCCTTCCCGCCGCCCGGCTGGACGCTGAAATGGTACGAGCAGCTGTTGGCGGACCCGACCTGGATCGATGCCGCGCTGACCAGCGCAAAAATCGCCGCCATGGCCGCCATCCTCGCCGTCATCATTGGCCTGTTCGCATCCTTCGGTTTGATCCGGGGTGAATTTCGCGGGCGCCAGATCCTGCGTGGGCTGCTGCTGACGCCCATGGTGCTGCCAGTGGTGGTGTTCGCCATCGCCGTCTACGCTTTCTTCCTGCGCATCGGGCTGGCCGGCACCACGATCGGCTTCGTCATCGCGCACACCGTCCTGGCACTGCCCTTCGCCATCATTCCGATCACCGCCGCGCTCGAGGGTTTCGACAAGTCCATCGAGGACGCGGCCATCGTCTGCGGCGCCAGCCCGCTGCAGGCACGGCTGCGGATCACCTTGCCCTCGATCCGGATCGGCATCTTCTCGGCGGCGATCTTTTCCTTCCTCGCCTCATGGGACGAGGTCGTGGTGGCGATCTTCATGGCGAGCCCGACCTTGCAGACCTTGCCGGTGAAGATCTGGGGCAGTTTGCGCGCCGACCTCAGTCCGGTCGTCGCCGCCGCCTCCAGCCTGCTCGTCGGCCTGACCTTGTGCCTGATGATCGTGACCGCACTCCTTCGCAGAAAATTATCGAGATGACCCGGCCATTCCTGTCCATACGCGCGGTGAGGAAGACGTTCGGCGCCTTCGTCGCCGTCCACGATGTCACCATCAATGTGCCCAAGGGCGAATTCCTGACCTTCCTCGGGCCGTCCGGCTCCGGCAAGTCGACGACGCTCTATGCGATCGCCGGTTTCCAGGACCCGTCCTCCGGCGACGTCCTGCTGGAGGACAAGTCGCTGCTTTCAGTGCCGTCGCACAAGCGCAACATCGGCATGGTCTTCCAGCGTTACACGCTGTTTCCACATCTGAGCGTTGCCGAGAACGTCGCGTTTCCGCTGCGTGTACGCGGCCGCCCCGACGCCGAAGTGAAAAGGAAAGTCGCCGACATGCTGGCGCTGGTGCGGCTGGAGAATTTCGCCGGCCGCTATCCCGGCGCGCTATCGGGCGGCCAGCAGCAGCGCGTGGCGCTTGCCCGTGCGCTCGCCTACGATCCGCCGATCCTGCTGATGGACGAGCCGCTGTCGGCGCTCGACAAAAAACTGCGCCAGGAGATCCAGGCCGAGATCCGCCGCATCCACCGTGAGACCGGTGTCACCATCCTCTATGTCACCCACGATCAGGAAGAGGCGCTGCATCTGTCGGATCGCATCGCCCTGTTCAAGGAAGGGCGCATCGAGCAGATCGGCACCGGCGAGGATCTTTATCTCAGGCCAGCCAGCGAGTTCGTCGCCGGCTTCATCGGCAACTCGAATTTCCTGCCCGCCGAGCATCTGGAAACCGCCAATGGCGCATCGACCGTGCGCCTGGCCGGCGGTTCGGTCGTGAGCGGCGTGAAGACGACGCAGGCCTTCGATCGCGGCCAGAAGGCCCGCCTGATGGTGCGCCCCGAGGCGTTCCGCCTGACGCCCGGACCTGCATGCGCAGCGCTCGCCGTCGAGATCGTCGATACCGCCTTCTTCGGTGACCGCAAGCGGGTCGTGGCGCGTACCGCTGCCGGCGATGAGATCGATGTCAGGCCGACTTCGGATGCGGTGGAGCCGGATAGCGCGGATTGCGCCATGGGCAGGCGGATCTTTTTCGATCCTGCTTCCGCCTTCCTGTTTCCAGCCTGAAGCCGCCAAGCCTGCCCTTGAAACCACAGCGGCGTTTCCGCCGGCGGCCCGCACGACCAGGCCTGTCGCCCGTAACGCCGGGCCATGAGCACGAAATCACCGCCAGCCTCGCAGCCGGCATCAATCAGTAGCCGACGGTGAAGCGCTGCCTGACATGCGTCGGCTTCTCGATCTCGTCGACCATGGCAATGGCATAGTCCTCGAAGGAAATGCTGCTGCCCTTGTCGGAGATGAGAAGCGTGTCTTTGCCAAGGCGGAACTTGCCGGTGCGCTCGCCTGGGACGAACAGGGCCGACGGCGACAGGAAGGTCCAGTCGAGATCGCCGACCGTCTTGAGCTTATCCAGGAAGTCTGCGCCCTTCTGTGCTTCGGCCTTGTAGATCGCAGGGAATTCGGGCGTATCGACCAGCCGCTTGCCGGGCGCCACTTCAAGACTGCCCGCGCCGCCCACGACGACATAGCGCTTCACGCCAGAGGCACGCACCGCGGCGATCAGCGTGTCGGGGTCGCTGTCCACGAAATGCACTGAGCTGATCACCACGTCGTGTCCACGGATCAAATCGGCGAGACCTTGCCGGTCGAAGACATCGCCCTTCCTGGCGGTCACGCCGGGCAGCGCCGCGATCTTTTCCGGGCTGCGGGCGATGCCGGTGACCGTATGGCCACGGTCGGAGAGTTCCTTGAGCAGGCGCGAACCGACAGCGCCGGAGGCGCCGATGAGAGCAACTTTTGCCATGTCTTCTTCTTCCGTTTCCTGTTGGAGGGCTGATTGATGGAGATCATGCCGCCGCGATATGGGCGACGAGATTGTCGAAGCTGCTGAACAACGCGTTCGAACCGATGAGCCGGGGCGCTTCGTTGCGGATGACCGCCAGCGAAGGCACGCCATTTGAATGCAAGCGCTGGAACAGCGCGCGGCCACGATTGACCAGCTCAAGGTGCGCCGTCAGCAAGGTTTCGGTCGGGTTCTTCAGGATCGCGGCGGCATCTGTCATGCCAGCGTCGGCGAGCACGGCAGCCACGCCTTCGACAGTTACGATATCGCGACCGTCGACGTAGCGCGCACGTTGGATCGCCTTGAGAGCGGTCGACCGGCGGCTGGGGTCTTCCAGGCCGGCGGCGCTGATGCCGAGGGTCGCGGCATGCGAGTCTAGCAAGGTGCCCCGGATGCCGAGGACATTGCTCTGACAAGCCTGCGTGAAGGCTTGTCCGGTTAGACGTTCGATACGCTGGTCGTTTGCCCGGGCGTGAGCGGCAAAACCTTCATCCATTGGCCTCGCGCCCGCTCCCGAAAACAGGCCGGTCGGCAGCAATTCGACGCGCACGCCGCTGGCCACCAATTTGTCCAGCATCGGGGTGGCGCCGTAGCACCAGCCGCAGAGCGGATCGAAAAGATAAGTCACGTCCAACTGAGCCATGATTACCTGATATCCCTTGGCGCGGCGTGTCCGCGATCTGACCGTCAAATGTCTTGCTCCTATGTGGCAGACGACGATCTTGCGATAAATGGCCTCCAATCATATAAACTGTCTGATCTGATCAGACAAATGGCGAGTGCCGTGGCCGACCTGCTGAACCTCAATCGTCTCGTCTATTTCACCACTGTCATGGAGACCGGCTCTTTCACATCGGCAGCCGACCGGCTTGGCATCGCTAAGGCCGTGGTAAGCCATCAGATCGGCAAGCTCGAGGAGGAATTGGGGGCGACACTCATGCGACGCACGACGCGGCGTGTCGCGCCGACCGAAGAGGGACGCCTCTTCTATGATCGCGCGGTGATCATCCTGCGGGAAGCGGAGGCCGCCTATGGCGAGATTTCGCGCGCGACCGTCGAACCGGCGGGAATGTTGAGACTAACGGCGCCGCTCGACTACGGCTCGAAGATGGTTGCGCCGGTCATCGCTGCCTATCTGAGAACTTATCCGCATATGCGCGTCGAGGCGATCTTCGACGATGCGGTAAGCAATCTGGTCGGCGAGGAGATCGACCTCGGCATTCGCGTCGGCTGGCTTGCCGATTCCTCCAACCAGGCGCGGCGCCTGGGCACGATACGGCAGATCGTGGTGGCAAGCCCTGCGTTCGCCGCAAGCTTGCCGCAAGGCGTAAGCCCCCGCCAGGCGCGATTACTGGCCTGGGTCGGAAACGCCCAGCTTCGCGGCATCAGCCAATGGCTGTTTTCAAGGGATGACGACAAGGTGCTGACCGAACTCAACCCGGTCATCACATGCGACAAGAGCCCGGCTGCCCATGCCTGCGTGCTTGCCGGCATAGGGCTGGGCGTATTTCCCGACTACAGCGTCAGCGACGACATCGCCGAGGGGCGGCTGGTGCCGGTCTTTGCCGACTGGGCCTTGCCCACCGGCGGCATCCACGCTGTCTTTCCGCCGGCAAGGTTCCGGCCCGCCAAGGTGCGCGCGTTTGTGGATCTGCTCGCCACCGCCGAGAAGAAACGATCGCCCGGCAGCGTCATGCTGTGAGATGCAGCAGAAGGTCGGCAAAGACTTACATTAAAAAAGCGCTTCTGCCGCACCCAAAAAGAGGGTTCAAATCCAAGGGGGCTCTTATCCGAATGCAAAACGGCCCGCCAAGCTTTGAGCCTGGCGGGCCGTTTTGGGTAAGTTTGG